>CAYZZX010000022.1:0-22860 GCA_964483085.1 uncultured Synergistaceae bacterium | reverse complement strand
AGAAAAGCATAATCGAGGGGGAGCGGCTGAAGCCGCTCCCCCTCGATGTATAAGATGTCGTAAAGGCTCAGTTCTTCTGAGGTTCTGCCGTAAAGGGGGAGTAGATACGGATATGGGTGACCCTCCCGAGGGCTCCGTCCTGCCGGCCTCCCTCTTCCGGAAGCTTCTCCCATTTTCCTCCGTCCAGTCGGCAGAGCACCAGGGGCTTGCGCCCCTCGGTGGACCACATGTCCCAGAGGGAGTCATCCCCCTGGCTTCCCGGAAGAAGGTTTCCCGAAAAGAGGGGAGAGCGCCCCGGAAGGGGTTCTCCCGATTCAGAACCGGCGATCATCCACTGGGTGAGAGACCAGGCCGAGGCCATCTCTTTCGACCCGGCGTGAAGAAGGGGCATAATCTGAAATCCTCCCACAGTTCCCCGGGCTGTGGTGCTCACATCGATGACCCCCGAGTGATTCGCCCGGATGCGCCCCCGGGACTGAAACTCCGTTCCGCCGAAACGGCCGACCCCTTTCACCGGGCGGATGATTCGGGCGAGAATCCTCGGCCCGTCGGCGTACCATCCGATGATTCGTCCACCCGGCCTGTTTTCAATATCGATGATATAGGGTCGGAGAAGCTCCTCAACGAAGAAAATCAGTTCCTCTCCGGGGGAGGGGAGCCCCCGAACTTCAAGGGGGAGAAGAGTGCCGTCCTTGCTTTTCACCGACACCCGTGTTCCCACAGGGGGCGCCCACCCTCCGAAAAAGCCCGTTCCCGCCGGAACGTCGAGGGTCACGAAGGCCGCCTTCCCCGCAGCGGGAGCGAGGGTCGTGAGGGGAAGCACGCTGAAGGTCCTCCCTGCGTCCTTTTCGATGGAGAGGGTCATATGGACGGCGTTCACCGCAGAGGCTGCCACCGTGCCCGGAAGGGCCCATTTCGACGCCGTATACCCCGGCCAGCGGGTGGTCTCCGGAAGGCCCGTCACCTTTCCGAGAGGAAAGATCCGTCCATCCGGCAGGAGTGCCGACGCGGTTCCTCCCAGAATAAGAGGAAGGTGTATTTCAAAAAGGGAGGCGGCGCAGGCTGCAGAAAAAGTGGCGAAGCACAAGACCAGAGCGAGAAGAAATACAGAAAGTCCGCAGGTTTTTTTCATAATGAAAACTCCTTTCCCGGTTCTCCCCTAGAGGTGGGGATAAAACCAGATTGACCAGATATTGCCGAACCAGTGATAGAGGATGGCCGGAAGGACCGAACCATGACGGTGTCTGAGAAGGCCCATCACCAGCCCGGGAAAAAAAGCCAGGAGGGCGAAGGGGGCATAGGGAGAGGCGAGATGGGCGAGGCCGAAAAGGGCCGCCGTAATGAAAATTGCCAAGGGGGCTGAAAATCTCGAGGAGAGCACCGTCTGCAGCCACCCCCTGAAAAAGGTCTCCTCAGCAACGGCCACCGCAAAACCTGACAGAACAGCCGGAAAAATCGCGGAAAGATATGGAGACGGAAGGTCATTTCGAAAAAAAAGAAGGGCGATGGCCGTCAGGGGCAGAAGCGTTCCCGCGGTGGCAACAGCAAGTTCAGACCATCCCCGGGGGGTGATCCGCCACCTCAGACCGAAGCTCTCGAAGGACCGTTTCCGAAGGGCGCACCACCCGTAGGGAAAATAGAGAAAAAAGGCGAAGACGAGTAAGGATATCATTTGATTGAAATTCTACCATACGAATGGGGCTTTTCCGAGGGGAAATCCACCTTCGGACGGAAAAAGTAGAGTATAATAAAAAAAGAACCATCTGAAACACACTCCTTTTTCTTGACACTTGCTCAAGCTCTGCTAGTATATTGTGGTTCTTTACGTTGGGGTGTAGCCAAGCGGCAAGGCAGCGGACTTTGGCTCCGCCATCGCTGGTTCGAATCCAGCCACCCCAGCCAGAAGCATTCTTCGGGGAAGCAGACCCCAGGCATCTCTCCCGAAAATTCATATAAAGGTGTTGATCTCGTTGACCTGCTCGACTGCCGGAACCGGGGCGCTTGTCCTTGCGGCGGGCAAAGGCACTAGAATGAAGAGCGACCTCCCCAAGGTCCTGCTCCCGATACTCGATCAGCCGCTTCTCTACTATGTTCTCTCGGCCCTGGAGCCCTGTCGCGGAACGGGCAGTGGAAAAATCTCCTCCGTCTCCGCAGTGGTGGGGCACAAGGGAGAAGAGGTCTCAGCCTATCTTTCCGGATCGTGGCCCTCAGTTATTCCCGTCTGGCAGCACGAACAGCTCGGCACGGGGCACGCAGTCAGTATAGCCCGAGACTGGTGGTCTGGTTTCGATAATCTCCTCGTTCTTCCCGGTGACGTTCCTCATCTGCAAAGCTCCACCCTTGAGGCACTTCTTGCCGACCATACCGCTTCGGAGGCCGACTGCACCTTTCTCAGTTTTTCCGCCGCCGATCCCCGGGGATACGGACGGATCGTACGATCTGGGCCCGGCGTCTCCATAGTGGAAGATCGGGATGCCACGGAAGAACAGAAGCTCATCTCCGAGGTCAACAGCGGAATATACGTCTTCACCGTCTCCGCCCTCCGACCCTTCATCGATCGACTGGACAACGAGAATGCCCAGGGGGAATACTATCTTCCCGACCTGGTCGGCCTCATGGTCCGGGACGGACGGCTTGTGAACAGCACAATCGCCTCTCGAGAGGCGGAGTTCCGGGGAGTGAATACTCCCGAACATCTCTGGTCCTCCGGAGAGTGCATCCGCCGGAAAATCGTTGAGAGCCATCTCTCTCGGGGAGTTCGTATGATGGACCCTGCCTCCGTCTGGATAGGCCCCTCCGTCACTATCGGTCCTGATGTGTCCATCGACCCCTTCGTTCAGATCTGGGGAGAGACAAGCATCGGCAAGGGCAGCCATGTGGGGGGATTCTCCATTCTCAGAAACATGACTCTTTCCGAAGGAGCGGATGTGGTGAGCCACGCTGTCCTCAGTGACAGCCGCCTTGAAAAGGGATCCCGGGCAGGCCCCTTCATCGTCCTGCGGGATGGAGCGGTTCTTGAAGAGGACTCCCTTGCCGGAAAGTTTGTGGAGGTCAAAAAAAGCGTCCTCGGAAAAAGAAGCAAGGCACCCCACCTCACCTATCTCGGAGACGCAGTCGTGGGAGAGGATACTAATATCGGAGCGGGGACCATCACCTGCAACTACGACGGACAGAAAAAAAACCCGACCACCATTGGGAACCGCTGTTTCATCGGAAGCGACACGATGTTCGTGGCTCCCGTGGAGATTGAGGACGATGCCTATACTGCGGCGGGCTCAGTGATCAGCAGAAATGTTCCCGAAGGCGCCCTTGGTGTAGCCCGGGCGCACCAGAAAAATATAGACGGTTGGTCAAAGCGCCGGGAGAGACGGGAACCGGAGAAGAAGTAGAAGTAGAAGGGAGAAGCAGGGATGATGGCGTCAACATCACAGGAATTAAAGATTTTCTCTGGTACGGCCAGCCCGGCTTTTGCCAGAAGAATTTGCAGCGAACTCGGGATGGAGCTCTCCCGGTCAAAACACTATCGCTTTTCCGATGGTGAAATCGGACTTTCTATCGAGGAGAGCGTTCGGGGAGCCGATGTCTTCGTCATACAGCCCACCTGCAACCCAGTAAATGAGAACCTCGTCGAGCTGCTCATCATGATTGATGCGCTGAAGAGGGCATCTGCCTACCGCATCAACGTGGTGATTCCCTATTTCGGATATGCCCGACAGGAGCGAAAGACGAAGCCCCGGGATCCGATCTCAGCAAAGCTCGTGGCGAATATCATCACCGTCGCCGGTGCCGACAGGGTTATCTCCGCCGACCTCCATGCCGGGCAGATTCAGGGGTTTTTCGATATCCCGGTGGACCACCTCACGGGCATGCCCCTTCTTGCGAGCTATTTCCGCGAGACCCTCTCGGCTGAATCGGCGGACGGTTCTATTGTTGTCGTGGCTCCCGATGTAGGAGGAGTGGTCCGGGCTCGAAAATTCGCCGGATCCCTCAAGGCTGACCTCGCCATAGTCGACAAGCGCAGATCCCACGAGGTGGCGAACCTCTGCGAGGTGATGGACATCATAGGGGATGTTCATGGCAAGACAGCCGTTCTCGTGGACGACATCATCGATACGGCGGGCACGATCTGCAACGCCGCCGCCCTGATCAAGGAAAGGGGCGCGGTGAAAGTCTACGCCTGTGCCACCCACGGCGTGCTCTCCGGCCCGGCCTTCGAGCGTCTTGAAAACTCATCTATCGATCGGATGGTCCTTACCGATACCGTCCCATTGCCCGAGAGCAAGAAATCGGATAAAATCATTCAATTGTCCATCGCACCTCTCTTCGCTGAGGCCATTTTACGGGTGCACAGCGATCGTTCCGTAAGCAGTCTGTTTGACTAGTTTTTTGATTCTCCCGCTTTCGGGCAGGGGGTCGTATTTTAAGGAGGATGGGTTTCAATGTCGGAAATGGTGAAGATCGTTCTTGAACCGCGGGAAGAAAAAGGAAAGCAAGCAAGCATAAAGGTACGGAACTCGGGATATATTCCGTGCGTCGTCTACGGACCGGACTATATCGAATCCCTTCCGGGAAAGGTGAAAGCTGTAGAGATCAACAGGATTCTCGCCGCCGCGAGATGGGAGACCCTGGCTCTTCAGGTTGCTTTCCCCGGCGGTAAGGATGAGATGTGTCTCATGCGGGAAGTCCAGAGGGATATCCTGAACGGAAAGATTCTCCACATCGACTTCGTGCAGCTCGTCAAGGGACACCGCATCAATGTCGATATCCCCGTGGTGCTCATCGGCCGGGAGGAATGCCCAGGCGTGAAGCTCGGCGGTGTCATCGATCACCTTCTCCGTGAAATTTCCATGGAAGTCCTCCCCGGACAGATTCCCGAGTCCATCGTTGTTGATGTCTCCGCCCTCGGTCTTGGAGAGCAGATTCAGGTGCAGGACCTTCCCGTTCCCGAAGAAGCTGAAGTGCTCGCAGATCCCGAGGATGTCGTCGTCGCTGTCATGATTCCCAGGGGTGTAGACGAAGATGAAGACGAAGACGTAGCCGCAGATGAGGATATGGAAGTTGAAGTCGTAGGCAAGGGGAAGGGCAAAGACGAAGAGGGCGAGTAGTTCTCATTGAAGCTCATTGCCGGATTGGGAAACCCCGGACCGGAATATGTTTTTTCGCGGCACAATGCCGGCTGGCTCGTGGTGGATTCCCTGGTCAGCCGGTTTTCGTGCGGTACGGCGAAGATGCAGTTTTCCTCCATGGTCTGGACGACCTTTCAAGACGGAGAGAAAATACTGTTTCTGAAGCCTCTGACGTGGATGAACCTCAGCGGAAGAGCCCTTCGGGAGGCGGTCGATTATTATCGCCTTTCCTGGGATGATGTCCTCGTAATCTATGACGATGTGGCCCTTCCCTTCGGCCGTCTGCGGATACGCAAAAAAGGGTCGGCAGGAGGGCACAAAGGGATGATCTCCGTCCTCGCGGCGGCGGGAACTCTTGAGGTCTCTCGACTCCGGATAGGAGTTGGGGCCGTCCCTGACGAAAAGGGGATTATTTCCTGGGTTCTCGGTAACTTTTCCCGGGAGGAGCGCGCGTCCCTTCCTGATCTCACCGATCGGGCGGCTGATGCCGCCTCTCTGTGGATTTCCCTGGGCCCCGATGAGGGGATGAACAGAGTAAACGGAATGGCCTGATATGACCTCACTTTCCCGAAAGTCCGAAAACAGAATATGGTCTAGAGAAAAAAACCTCTGGACTTCAGGAGCCGCCCTTCATCTTCCCCTCGACGGCGCCGCCCGCTGCTGGATCTGCCGGGCGCCGGAAAAATCCGCCCTCGTGGTGCTGCCCGACGGAAAACAGGCCCAAACCTTTCTCGGCGACTGGCGAACTCTCTTTCCTGAGGAAAACGCCTTCCTCCTTCCCGAGATCCCTCTCACTCCTGAGGGAATATCCGGCCGCGCTCTTCCGCTGCAGAGAGGTGAAATTCTTTCTCGATGGAAAAAGGACGGAGGGATCGCCGTGGCGACCCCCGGTGCTCTCATGGCCCCTCTGCGGAAGGGGGAGGGGGACCTCCTTATCCGCCCCGGAGAGAGCTACAGCCGGGAGCGCCTGCTCGACTGGCTCGTTCACGGAGGGTACGTCCGCTCCGATCTCGTCTGGTCCCCCGGGCAGTTCGTCTTCCGGGGGTATATCCTCGATCTCTTCGATCCGGCTTATGCCCACCCCCTTCGGATAGAGTTCTTCGATGAGTCCGTAGAGAGCCTCCGCAGCTTCTCTCCATCCACGCAGAAAAGCGTGGGTATCCTTGACTCCGTGGAAATTCATTCGATGAGTTCCTCAAAAAACGCCGCCCTCGAAGATTTTCTGTCCGAAGAGACGCGGATCGTCCTCTTTGAACCCTCGCGAATCGAGGCCTCGGCGGAATCCTACCAGTTTTTGTGGAATGAGATCACCGCCACGGAGGGGGGCCTTCCCCTTGCTCCGTGGAGCGGTCTCTTCCTCGCTCTCGCCTCCCGGGACACCCTCCGGGTCACAGCATCTCTTCAGTACACCCGGGGTGGGTTCACCCTTGAAGAGGTCCCCCTCTTCCGGGGCAACCTCGACAAATTCCTGTGGACCGGCGAAACCTGGAGAAACGACGGATACGCAGTCCGGCTCGTTACTCAAAATCCGCGCATACTTTCCTTCGGCGCCCGGGAGTGGATCACCCCTGTGGAGGGGTCTCTCTCCCGGGGCTTTCTCGACTCTGAGGAGCGGATTATCTACGTCTCAGATCTTGAACTCGCCGGGATCTCTGAGAAAATCGGCACTGCCGGTCTCTCGGCACCTCCGGCGGAGTGGAGCGGCCGTCTTTCCGAGGGGCAGCTGATAGTCCACGAGGACTACGGCCTGTGCGTCTTCCGCGGATCGGAGGAGATCTCCGTCTCGGGAGAGGTCATGGACAGCCTCATCCTCGAATTTGCAAACAACCAGCGGCTCTTTCTTCCCGTTCTCCAGCTCTATAAAATCACCCCTCTTCCTGATTTTGCCGATGATGATGTTCGCCTCGACTCTCTGAAAGGGTCGAAATGGAAAAAATCCGTCGCCAAAACACAGGAAAGGGTCCGGGAAGAGCTGGCTGCGCTGCTCGAACTCTATGCCCGGAGGGAGATCGTACCGGGTTTCCCCTTTCCTCCCGCCGACGATCTCACCCGGGAGTTCGAGGAGGCCTTCCCGTACCCCGAAACCCGCGACCAGCTCAAGGCTGTCGCAGAAGTAACGGAGGACATGGAAAAGCCCTTTCCCATGGACCGGCTTCTCGTGGGGGACGTCGGGTACGGCAAGACGGAGGTGGCCGTCCGGGCGGCTTTCCGCGCCGCTCAGGGGGGCAAGCAGACGGCAGTCCTCGTGCCCACAACTATTCTCGCTCAGCAGCACTATCTCTCCTTCACCGCCCGAATGACCGGTTTTCCCGTGAAGGTGGCAATGCTCTCGAGATTTCTTCCTCTCAGGGAGCAGCGGGAGGTGCTCCGGCAGGTTGCCGAGGGGCGGGTGGATATTCTCATCGGCACCGCCAGAATGCTTCAGAAGGACGTGGTTTTCTCCGATCTGGGCCTCCTCGTCGTGGACGAGGAGCATCGTTTCGGCGTCCTCTCCAAGGAAAAACTGAAGGCCGGAAGGGAAGCTCTTGACGTCCTCATGCTCTCTGCGACACCCATTCCCCGCTCTCTCTCCCTCTCCCTCAAGGGGCTGAGAAACATCTCCGTGCTGAATGACCCGCCCCGAAACCGCGTTCCCGTGGTCACCACGGCGGCTCCCTGGAATGCTTCAATGATCAAGACGGCGGTGCACCGGGAACTCGAACGGGGCGGACAGGTCTTCTACGTCACAAACCGTATCGCGGGGATCGAGGATCGGGCGGCATTTCTCCGGAAGCTCTTTCCCTCCGCCTCTCTCGGAGTTGTTCACGGAAGGATCAAGGAGAAGGAACTTGAGGAGACCATGATGAAGTTTTATAACAACGAGATACAGATTCTCCTCTGCACGACCATTATCGAAAGCGGTCTCGACGTTCCGGGAGCGAATACCCTTATCGTTGAGGACAGCAGGCAGCTTGGTCTCGCCCAGATGTACCAGCTCCGGGGGCGCATAGGGCGCAGGGAGGAAGCGGCTTTTGCATGGTTTCTCTATCCCGAAGGGCAGCCCCTCGGGCGGGAGACCCTCGAACGGATCGACGCCATCACCTCGGTGGGCGACAGGGGGGCCGGGTACGACCTCGCCATGGAGGATCTCCGCATCCGGGGCAGCGGTGACCTTCTCGGCACCGCTCAACACGGAGAAGAGCGGCGCGGAGCTGAATCCTTTCTGTACTATCGGCTTCTCGAGGAGGAGATCGGCCGCCTCCGGGGAACTCTCCCTGCGTCCGCCGAAGTTTCGGTGGACTTTCCCTGCCTCGTTCCGTCCTCCTACATCCCCCAGGAATCCATCCGCATCGCCCTCTACCGGAGGCTTCTCCGCCTTGAAGGTTGGGAAGAGCTTCGGGATATCGAAAAAGAGGTGCTCGATCGCTTCGGGCCGCCTCCCGAAAGCCTCCGGAATCTTTTTTCCGTATCTTTGCTGCGCTCCCGGGGAGGAAATTATGGTATCGTCTCTGTGGAGAGCACGAGAAGGGACACGGTCCTTCAGGGATCGGGGCCCCTCTTCGACGCTCTCGGAAAGAAAAAAAACTGGTACGGGCGGCCAAAGGGACTGGTCGGTCCGGGAGGAAACCCCGGGCTCACCGATATTCAAAGGGCCGTCCGTCATCTCAAGCAGGGGGCAGAGGAATGAATCAGGAAAACAACAGATCCTTCGGAGAACTTATGGATGTCATGAAAAAGCTTCGCGGCCCGGGAGGCTGCCCCTGGGATAAAGAACAGACATTGTCCGATCTCAGGACGTACATCGTCGAGGAGGCCTACGAACTCGTGGAGGCCATCTCGGGAGGACGGGCTGAGGACATGATGGAGGAGTGCGGTGACGTGCTTCTCCAGGTGGTCTTTGTTGCGGCCGTGGCCGAGGAGCAGGGGCTCTTCTCAATGAAGGATGTGCTTGCGGTTCTGACGGAAAAACTTGTGCGCCGCCACCCCCATGTCTTCGGCGAAGGTGACGCCGCTACGAGCGCAGAGGTCCTCCAGAGCTGGGAGGAGATCAAAGTGACCGAAAAGGCGAAGA
This sequence comes from uncultured Synergistaceae bacterium, assembly GCA_964483085.1. GTDB lineage: Bacteria > Synergistota > Synergistia > Synergistales > Aminobacteriaceae > JALHFZ01. Next base: position 13,683 of record CAYZZX010000022.1, on the reverse strand, counting down.
AAAAGAAAGATCTCTCCCTTCTCGGAGGGGTTCCCAAGGGGCTGCCCCCTCTGGCAAAGGCCGGTCGCATTCAGTCAAAGGCCGCTCACGTTGGTTTTGACTGGAAGAAGGGGGAACTTTCTCCTCTTTATGGTAAAGTGGAGGAGGAACTGAAAGAGGTCCGGCAGGCGGCCGAAACAGGTAAAGCAGAAGAGGTCGAAGAGGAGATGGGCGATCTTTTCTTTGCTTCAGTCAATTTGGCCCGGCACCTCGGCGTCAATCCCGAAGCGGCCCTCGCCAGAGCTAACGGAAAATTCGACCAGAGGTTCCGCAGAGTCGAGGGGTACGTAGCTGCCGATGAGCGTCCCTGGAGCTCTTACTCCGCGGAGGAACTCGACGGGCTGTGGAACCGTGCCAAGGGCGATTGCTGCCCGGAGAGTTGCTGCAAAACGGAATAGTAAAAAATTAAAAATTCCGAAAGAGTGGAATAAATATCATCTTAATAAACGGAGGAAATAGAGAACATGAAGAACGATCAGGCTAAAAAAAGCACCCCTTCACCGAAGGATAACGAAAAGAAAACAGTTGCTCAAAACGGAGCAGAAAAGAAAGTTGCCGCACCGTCGGCCGTTCGCAAGATAGGGATCACCGATACCAGCCTTCGGGACGGACACCAGTCCCTCATGGCCACGAGGATGGGGATTGAAGACATGATCCCCGTGGCGGAGATGATGGATGATGTGGGGTTCCATTCAATGGAAGTCTGGGGAGGAGCCACCTTCGACACGGCAATGCGCTATCTGGATGAAGATCCCTGGGAGCGCCTCAGAATCCTCCGCAAACTCTTCAAGAAGACGAAGCTGCAGATGCTTCTTCGCGGGCAGAACGTCGTGGGGTACCGGCACTATGCCGACGATACAGTCCGGGAGTTCGTCAAGCGGGCGGTAGGAAACGGCCTGGACATCATCCGCGTCTTCGATGCCCTCAACGACCTCAGGAACATGGAGGTCGCCGCCGACCAGATCAAAAAAGAGGGTGCTCATCTCCAGCTCTCCTTTTCATTCACCCTCTCGCCGGTGCACTCCCTCAAGGCCTTCGCCGATCTCTCCCGCCAGATGAAATCCATGGGCGCCGACTCCATCTGCATCAAGGATATGGCGGGGATCATCAGCCCCGTGGAGACCGCCGCTCTTGTGAAGGCCATCAAAAAAGAGACGGGCCTTCCCGTTCAGATTCACTCCCATTATACGAGCGGCATGGCCTCCATGGCCTACTACGCCGGACTTGAGGCCGGAGCGGATGTTGTGGACTGCGCCATGTCTCCCTTCGCCCTCGGAACAAGCCAGCCTCCCGTGGAATCCCTCGTGGCGGCGCTCAAGGGCGGAGCTTTCGACACGGATATCGACCTCAAGCAGCTAGTGCCCATCACTCATCACTTCAAGAAGATCCGGGAAAAACATTCGAAAATCTTCGTCGACCTCGGCGGAGTGGATATCAATGTGCTCATCTACCAGATCCCCGGAGGGATGATCTCGAACCTCGTCAGCCAGCTCAAGGACCAGAATGCCCTCGACCGCCTGCCGGAAGTTCTGCAGGAGGTTCCCAAGGTGCGCAAAGAGATGGGGTATCCTCCTCTCGTGACACCTACGAGCCAGATCGTGGGCACTCAGTCTACCTTGAACGTTCTTTTGGGAGAGCGGTGGAAGATCATACCGAAAGAGGTCAAGAGCTATTTCCTCGGACAGTACGGCAAGCCTCCCGCAGAGGTTGACGCCGAGATTCAGAAAAAAGCAATCGGCAGTGAACAGCCCATCACAGGACGCCCCGGAGAATTTATCGCACCGGAGCTTGAGGCTGCCCGGGAGACCGTCGGCCCCTGGATGCTGCAGCCCGAAGACGTGCTCAGCTACGTCCTATTCCCCAACGTGGCGAAGGACTTCCTCATGAAGAAATTCGCCCGTGAGATGAAGGTGGATGTCGGCCTCGCCGAACTTGTGGACGGAGCCGCCTACCCCCTGTAGAAAAGAGGGACACTACACAGATTGATGGCAAGAAATGATGATTTCGACCCCCGGGAGACGGGAGTCTTTTTAAAAGAACTGGAATTCGCCGACAGCGATACCATGGCCCGCCTCGCCGGCAAGGATGACGAGATTATCGATGCCGTGGAGCAGCGCTACCCCGTACGTCTCATTGTACGGGGGCAGCGCATCGCTGTCCGCGGTCCCGACAGCGATGCGGTGAACGTCGTCTACGGTCTTCTTCAACAACTCCACACCGTCGCTGGAAAGGGGCACAGTCTCCATCTCGCCGATGTCCGCTATGCCATGGACATGATTACCGAAAAGGGAGCAGTCAACCTCACCCACCTCTTTTCCGAGGTTATCTGCACAACCGCCAGAGGAAAACCTATCCGCGCAAAGACGGAAGGCCAGAGAAACTACCTCCAGGCTATCCGGTCGAACCATATTGTCTTCACTATAGGTCCCGCCGGAACGGGCAAGACCTATCTCGCCGTATGCCATGCCGTCTCTCTTCTGAAAGCCTCGGCCATCAGCAGGATTGTTCTGGTCCGCCCCGCGGTGGAAGCGGGGGAGAGCCTGGGATATCTTCCCGGAGATCTCCGTGAGAAGGTGGAGCCCTACGTCCGGCCTCTCTACGACGCTTTCTATGAGCTGCTCTCTCCGGAGCGTTTTCTCCGGTACGTGGACAAGGGGGTCATCGAGATCGCTCCCCTCGCCTACATGAGGGGGCGCACCCTCAATGACAGCTTTATCATTCTCGACGAGGCGCAGAACACGACCCCCGAACAGATGAAGATGTTCCTCACCCGCCTCGGCTTCGGATCAAAAGCGGTGATTACCGGTGACGTCACTCAGATTGACCTCCCCACGGGAAGAATGTCGGGGCTCAAGCAGGTCCGGGAGATTCTGCAGGATATTGAGGGGATAGAATTCTTCTATCTCACCCACACGGACGTCGTGCGTCACGAGATAGTGCAGCAGGTGGTGAAGGCCTACGAACGCTATGACGAGCAGCGCGAACGGAACGGGTAAAAGACCGGGTCGCTCCGGCAAAAAGACTGGGATAATCGGCTGGATTGCGGAGGGGTACCCCCTCTTCCGAATCGGCGCGGTTGTTATTCTCATGGCCTTTGCCCTGTCGGTGCTGCTGATGAAGTGGACCTTTGAGGACAGGGTTCTCGGTTTTGTCCCCGGCGGCTTCTCTCCCCGCACCTACTTCGCCCTCTACCCCATGAAATACACGGATGCGGAGGGGACGAAGGTGCTCCGGTCGAGAGTGGGGGAGACGGTCGCCGGCGTCCTCGTCCGTGACGGGGCGGCGAAGGACCGGCTTATACACCGTATCGAGGCCATGGCGGCAGGAAGACTCGAAGATCTTCCTCTTTCGCCGGGCCTCTCGGAACTGCTGAAAAACGATACTCCGGAGTCCAGAGTGAAAATACTCCAGGATTCCGCCCGAGTGGCCGGAATCTTTCTGGAGGGGTCCGCTATGGAGGGGTTCGGTCTTGCACCCTCTCCGGAGCTGATATGGAAGGAAATTGAAAAGCTCTCCCTTCCCATGGAGCAGAACAATATCATCTATCAGATTCTTGACGAGCTTCTTCCACCTCTCACTCGGGTCGACGAGAATCTCACCCGCACGCTGAGGAGTGAATTGGCCGAATCCCTTCAGCCTGTGGAGCGGAGCGTCGCTCCCGGAGATATGCTCGTGGAAAAGGGGCAGGTCATCACCCCCCAAGTGGCGGGGGTTCTCAAGATGCAGGGGTACTCGGAGATCACCTTCCCCTGGAAGCAGATATTTTTCGCCTTTATTGCCATTCCCTTCTGGCCTCTATGGATCCGAATCCGGACGAAAAGGTTTTCCGCCGAGTCCCGAAAGGTTCATCCATGGCTGTACATCTCCTTCCTGGTGGGGCTGAGCTGGCTGCTTGAATATGTGTCTTCGACCTTTTCCGCAGAGGGTATGGGCAGCCTTTTTCTCACAGGCTGCGCCTTTCTTACTCTTCCGTCGGGGCTGGCCCTGCAAGTCATTCTCGGAGGTAGCCTTCTCGGAGCCGTTGTCGTCACCGGGCTTTCGGCCCTTCACGTGGTCATCGTCTCCTCCATGGGAATTGTCAGCGCCCTGGCGGGATATTTTCTTCTGCAGGAGATTCACTCCCGGGGCCACCTCTGGAGCCACCTCCTGCTTCTCGGACTCCTGCAGGCTCTCGTCGGAGTGTTCATCCGGTGGGCTTTCGACCTTACCCTCTATTCGGACACGTTCCTCTATCTTCTCGGAGGAAACGTCGTCTGGAGCACTCTGGTTATCGCCATCCTTCCTCTGCTGGAGAATATCTTCGACGTTATCTCCCCTCTGCGCCTCATGGAGCTGAGCCACCCCTCCAACCCCCTCCTGAAGAAGCTCCAGATCGAGGCGCCGGGCACCTACCACCACTCCCTCATGCTCGGAACCCTTGCGGAGGTGGCGGCAGACCGATTGGGGATGAACTCGAAGCTGATCAAGGCCGGGGCTTATTTTCACGATATCGGCAAGCTGCGCCGTCCCCATTTCTTTGTGGAGAACCAGCTCGGTAACAAGAATGTCCACGATGAGATCAAGCCAACCCTTTCGGCCCTCGTGATCACCTCCCATGTGCGGGAGGGGCTCGAGCTCGCCGAAGAATACCATCTGCCCGACCTCATTCGGCAGTTCATAGCGGAGCACCACGGCACCACCTGCCTCACCTATTTTTACCGCAAAGCCCAGAATGAAGGGCACGACGTGTCCAGGGAGCAGTTCTGCTACCCCGGCCCTCGTCCGCAGTCGAGAGAGACGGGGCTGCTCATGCTCGTCGACTCCACCGAGGCGGCGGTCCGGGCGGAGATGCGTTCCACCACTACGGTGCCTGACTTGAAGAAGACTATCGACGGCGTCATTGAATCAAAAGTGGCGGAGGGGCAGCTCGATAATATCGATTTCACCCTGAGAGACCTTGCCGTCATCGGGGAGACCCTGCTCACATCCTTTCAGTCCATGTACCATACCCGGAAGGTGAAGGAGCTCAAGGATAACTCACAGGACGTACCTATTACAGAAACACGGGAGGACGATGGCATTGAAGCTTCAATTGCATCTCGACAATAACGACGACCCTGACCCGGCAAGTAGATCTCCCCTCGGGGACATCCTCGCCACTGCCCCTGCAGTGCTTGCGGCGGCACTTGAAAATCTTCCAGAGGGAAAACTTGTGCCCGACAGGGTTGAAATCTCTCTCTCTTTTCTTTCCCCCGATGAGATGAGAGAACAGAACAGGGAATACATGGACGTGGACGCCCCTACGGACGTCCTCTCCTTTCCTCTGTGGGAGGAGGACGGAGCTTTTTCTCCGGATTCCTGCCTGCCGGTTCTGCCTCTGGGGGATATTCTCATCTGCCCGGAGTACGTTCGGAGAGAGTCGGAGGCTGACGGAAAAGAAGCATATCAGAGCGCCATGGCACTGATGCTTGCTCACGGATTTCTTCATCTTCTCGCATGGGATCACGATACCCCCGAGAGGGAGAAGGCCATGGAGGAAATGCAGGAGCGCATCCGCGCCGCTCTGCTCACGGAGAATAAGGAATGAGTATTTTTCTTTCAAAGTCATTTCTTCTTCTGGTCGTCCTCATCGTCCTGTCAGCCTTTTTCAGCGCCTCCGAGACGGCCATCACATCAGCAGGGCGAAGCAAGATCCTCGCCCTGATCGAGAAATATCCCCTGCAGAAGCGGTATTTTCAATGGCTCCTCAGGGACATTCAGCGGGTTCTCACCATCGTGCTCGTGAGCAATAATCTCGTGAACATCGCCGCGAGCGCTGTGGCTACGTCCTTTGCGATTCAGGCCCTGGGCGTGGGAGGTATCTACCTCTCCGTGGCCGTCATGACCGTGGTGATCGTCATCTTCGGGGAGATCTTTCCCAAGAGCGTCGCCATGCTCCGCTCGGAGATCCTCCTCGTGATGAGCCTTCCCGTACTGCGCCTGCTGGACATCATCTTTTCTCCGTTTTTGTGGGCTATGCAGGGGGCCGTCAGGCTGCTCGGGTTTGTCTTCAAGATTGATCTCAAGGCCCGCCACCCCTTCGTCACCCGCGAGGAGTTCGAGCAGATGGTCAATATCGGCGAGGAGTCCGGAGCTCTCGAGGAGGTGGAGCGGCGGATGATCCACGGCATCATCTCCTTTGAGGAGACCCGGGTCTACGAGATCATGGTCCCCCGGACGGATATGGACGCAGTAGCCTCAAATTCCACTATCTCCGAGGCTATGGAGGTCTTTCAGAACCACGGCCATTCGCGGGTACCGGTCTACGAGGACAGCCCCGACGACATCGTGGGTATCCTCTACGTAAAGGACACTATTCCGAACCTGCTCGCCGCTGATCTCACAGCTCCGGTCTCGAAGATCATGCGGGACGCCCTTTTTGTTCCGGAGAGTATGAGGGTTGTTGAGCTTTTCAATACCATGAAGGGACGGCATATCCATATGGCAGTTGTAGTGGATGAATACGGCGGCGTGGCGGGCATCGTCACCCTTGAGGACCTTCTCGAGGAGATCGTCGGAGAAATTCAGGACGAATACGACAAGGAGAACCCCTCCTTTCTCACCGAGGAGGAGGGGACCTATCTCGTCGAGGGGCATGTCAGCCTTGAAGATCTCAGCGACCTTCTCGATTCCACCTTCGAGTCCGATGACGCCGAAAGCCTCGGAGGACTGGTTCTGTGCATTTCGGGGGATTTCCCCTCTCCTGGTGAGAAGATTCTCTATGCGGGCCCTGACGGCCGGAAGAAGTGGGAGATCGAGGTCCTCGAGGTGGAGGACCACCGGATAAAGCTCCTTCGCCTCTATCCGCGGGAGGGGAACTACGTGCTGCCCTCCCCCGGAGAAGGAGACGAAGAATGAACACCCTGCGTCCGAGAGAATGGGCCGCCTCCTGGCCCCCCCCTTCAGATCTGCTTGAATCCGCACGGAGGGCCCGTACGTTCGCCTACGCTCCCTATTCCGGCTTCACCGTAGGAGCCGCCCTCTACGAAGAGGGTAGGGCGGGCTTTCTTTCCGGCTGCAACGTTGAAAATGGGTCCTTCAGCCTGAGCCTGTGCGCCGAGCGAAACGCCGCGGGAGCCATGGTCGTCCGGGGAGGGCGCCATCCCCTCGCCATCGCCATCGTCGGCCGTCCCGGAGAACCCTGTCTTCCCTGCGGCGCCTGCAGGCAGTTCCTCGCCGAGTTCAACCCGGAGCTGCTCGTAGTCCTTGAGAACGGCACCGAAACCCTCATCCTCAGCCTCGCCGACCTCTTTCCCGCCCCCTTCGTGCTGAAAGATGAGCCCTGTCATGAGTGAGAATACCCCCCTCTTCCGGGCGGGCACGGTCGTTCTGGCGGGCCGTCCGAACGCCGGAAAATCCAGTCTGGTCAATCGACTCGTGGGGTCCAAGGTCTCCATCGTGTCTGACAAGCCCCAGACGACCCGAAACGCCATTCGCAGCGTCCTCAACGGACCTTCTTATCAGATAGTCTTCGTCGATACTCCCGGAATACACCAGGCGAAATCGAAGCTCGGAATGACCCTCGTTCACGCCGCCGCCGCATCCATGGACTCAGCCGACCTCGTATGCTATATCGTCGAGGCGAGGGACAGGAAGGTGGGAGGGGAGGATGAAGAGATTCTTTCGATTCTCTCTGGAGTGAAGTCTCCCGTCCTTCTCGTGGTCAACAAAAGCGATCTCGCCGGAAAGGGGGATTTCCTCACCCCTGTAAAAAATCTCTACGGAGAACGGATCTCCTCCCTCGCCGGTGTCGTCGCCGTCTCCGCTCAGACAGGCCATGGGCTTGAAAATCTTCTTGAAAAAATGCTGACCTTTCTTCCGGAAGGGGCGCCTCTTTATGACGAGGATATCTTCGTCGACCGGTCCGAAAAATTTCTCGCCTCTGAGATCATCCGCGAAAAAGTCCTGCTGCTCAGCCACCAGGAGGTCCCCCACAGTGCTGCCGTGGAGGTGGAGGACTACAAGAGTCCCGACGAATATCCCGAAAGAAACGTCCTCTACATACGAGCGACCATCTACGTCGAGCGTGAGGGGCAGCGCCGGATACTCCTCGGCGATAAGGGAGCGAGGATCAAGGAGATCGGCCGGCAGTCCCGCCTCGAGATTGAGAGCTTCACGGGACACCGGGTCTATCTCGATCTGTGGATCAAGGCCCGACCGGGGTGGAAACAGTCGGAGGCTGACCTCCGAAGGCTCGGCATCCGGGAAAACTGATCATGACCGACGCCCTTCCCCAGGGGACGGTCAATCTTTCCGGCGTGGTCCTCCGCAGGATCGCAGCCCGGGAGGGTGATCTCTCCCTGTACCTCTTTCTTCGTTCCGCCGGGCCGGTCTGGGTCTCCGCTCCCGGTGCCGCAAGAGGAAGGGTGCGCTTCGGCGGTGCGGTCGAACCCCTTGTATGGGGGAACTTCAATCTGTATAAGGGTCCCCGAAGGCTCTATCTGAAATCCGTCGACGTGAAGGAAGACTTCTGGCTCCTTCGAAAACAACCGGTCGCTCTGCGGCGTCTTCTCGAATGGGACCGCCTCCTCTGCCGTCATCTTCTGCCCGGACACCCCTCTGATGAGGTCCTCGCCCTTTTCTACTGGTCGTCCCTCCTTCTCGCATCAGGGCTGCCTCCTCCGGTGGGGGAGTGGCGTTTTCTCTGGCGGTGGCTCAACTGCGAAGGCCTTGCTCCGTCTCTGACGGAATGCGCCGGCTGCGGCGGCCCCCTTGAAGACTCCCGGTGGACCGAGGGAGGCCTTCTGTGTTCAGTATGCGGCAGCGGCTCCTCCGGCGGAATCCTGCCGTCGGGAGAAAGAGAACTGCTCTCTCAGGCTGCATCCGGCTCTTCTTCTGATGTAAAAGCCCGCTTTTGCGGAAAAGAGGTGAACGAAAGATTCTGGAGGTCCTCCGCAGCCAGAATTCTTCCCCTTTTTGAATTGCTGCGATAAAATACTATTTTTCAGGTTCGTATTTTTATTTTTTCAAGGAGGTATAGGCGTGAACTTTCAAGAAATCATCTTTCGCCTCGAGCGCTTCTGGGCCGAGCAGGGGTGCGTCGTGCAGCACCCCTATGACATAGAGGTTGGCGCGGGAACCATGAATCCGGCCACGTGCCTTCGGGCCCTCGGCCCCGAGCCGTGGAAAGTGGCCTACGTTGAGCCGTCGAGACGCCCCACCGACGGCCGGTACGGAGAAAATCCCAACAGGCTGCAGCACTACTATCAGTATCAGGTGCTCATCAAGCCTGCGCCATCAAACATCATCGATCTTTACCTCCAGAGCCTCGCCGCTCTCGGGATCGAACCCGCAGCCCATGACATCCGCTTTGTCGAGGATGACTGGGAATCTCCCACTGTGGGGGCCTGGGGACTCGGATGGGAGGTCTGGCTCGACGGCATGGAGGTCACCCAGTTCACCTATTTTCAGCAGGTCGGGGGTATCGACATAGAGCTCGTCCCCGCGGAGATCACCTACGGAATCGAGCGGATCGCCATGTTCGTTCAAAAGGTCGAGAACGTCTACGACCTCCAGTGGGTGGACGATGTCAAGTACGGCGACGTCCATCATCAGGGAGAAGTGGAGTTTTCAAGGTACAACTTCGAGATCGCCGATACGACCATGCTTTTCTCCCTCTTCTCCATGTACGAAGAAGAGGCGGCCCGGGTTCTCGCGGCAGGACTCGTCCTTCCCGCCTACGATTACGTTCTCAAGTGCTCTCACACCTTCAACCTTCTTGATGCGAGGAACGCCATCAGCGTGACGGAGCGTACCGGATATATCGGAAGAATCCGTACCCTTGCGAGCCGATGCGCCGAAGGGTACGTCGCGCAGCGTCAGGAAATGGGCCTGCCCTTTTCGGGCAAATTCGGACCGGAATCCGCAAGGAGGCAGTGCAGATGACCATTCAAAATCTCGTCCTCGAGATCGGAGCGGAAGAACTCCCCTCGAGATTCATCCCCGATGCTCTCAGCTTTCTCGAAAAGACGGCCCGGGAGGATTTTGCCGACTCCCGGATCGCCTTCAAAAACCTCTCCGTCTTTGCCACTCCCCGGCGGATTGCCCTCGTCTTCCGCGACGTTGACGATACGCAGAGGGATCTTGTCACCACCTTTCGCGGCCCCGCGTGGAAGACCGCCTTCGATGCAAACGGCTACCCCACCCGGGCCGCCCAGGGCTTCGCGAAGGGCAGAGGAGTTCCCGTGGAGAGCCTGACACCCGTAGAAGTAGATGAAGTCAAGTACACCTGCGCCACTGTCTCTGAGAAGGGCAAACCCGCAGTGGAGATCCTCCCCGACCTCTTCTCGGAGCTGATCAAAAAACTCACCTTCCCCAAAAGCATGTACTGGGACGACTCCGGCGTCCGCTTCGCCCGCCCGGTGCGGTGGATCCTCGCCATGGCGGACGGACATACCCTCACCTTCCCCTACGGCGAAATAACGAGCGGCAATGTCACCATCGGCCACCGCTTCATGGGCGCAAAGAAGATAGTTCTGTCCGACGCCGGAGACTTCATCAATCGTCTTTACGATAACTATGTTCTCCTTGATCAGGAAAAACGCCGCCAGAAGATGCTCGCCTCCATCTCAGCCCTTGAAAAGGATCTTGAGGGATCCGTCGAACTCGATCCTGAGGTGATCAGCGAAAATCTCTATCTCGTGGAGTACCCCGTGCCCTTTTTCGGCTCCTTCGACCGCAAATACCTGGAGATTCCTGAAGAAGTTCTCACCACCTCCATGAAGAAAAATCAGAAATACTTCTCCGTACGGGAAAAGAACGGCCGTCTTCTTCCATTCTTCGTCGGTGTCAGCAACAATCTTGCGTCCAATATGGAGGTGGTCCGGGAAGGAAACGAACGGGTTCTCCGGGCACGCCTCGAGGACGCCGCCTTCTTCTGGGCGGATGACAGGAAGGAGTCCCTTGCATCGAAAGTGGAGGAGCTGAAATCCATCGTCTACCAGGAGAAGCTGGGAAGCCTGCATGCAAAAGTAATGGCCACCCGGGAGCTGGCCCGCTCCCTCTGCCGCGCCATGAAGGAAGAGGATATCCTCCCCCTCGTCGATCGAGCGGCCCTGCTTGCCAAGGCCGATCTCGTGACGGCAATGGTCTATGAATTTCCCGATCTTCAGGGGATCATGGGAAGGGAATACGCCCTTCGGGGCGGGGAGCCTGAACGGGTCGCCCGGGCGATATACGAACAGTATCTTCCCCGGTCCGCTGGAGGAGCGATCCCCTCGGACATCGTCGGCGCCATCCTCGGCATCGCCGAAAGAACTCACATCATCGTGAGCATCCATAAGGCCGGTCTCGAACCCTCAGGCTCTCAGGACCCCTACGGCCTGCGCAGAGCTGCCCGGTGCATCAACGAAATTCTCTGGGGGCTCGCCCTCGATGTCGATATGGCGGATCTCATCGCCCGGTCCTGCGGGGCGAACGCCGTGAATGATGAATTGAGGGGCAAAATCCTCGCCTTTCTCTCCCAGCGCCTGCTCATGCAGCTCAAAGAAAAGGGGTACAGCCACGAGATGGCCCTTCTCGCTATCTCGGTCACGGGGCACCGCCCCCTTCAGGTTCTTCGTTTCCTCGAGGTATTTTCAAATATCCAGGGGCAGCAGTGGTTTCTCGACCTCGTCACCGCCGCCGTGCGGGTGCGCAATCTCCTGGCGCGGGAGGAGACCCTCGGCGACCGCCCCGATCCGGAACTCTTCTCGAAAAAGGCTGAGGGAGATCTTTTCCGGGAGATCGAGCGGGTGGAACCCGTCGTTGGAAAAGCACTTCGGGAGCAGGACTGGAATGCCCTTGCCGGGTCCCTCTCGGAGCTCTCCCCCTTCATCACCGCTTTCTTCGATGACGTCCTCGTCATGGATCCCGACAGCCGGGTGAAGGAGAACAGAATCGCCCTTCTCTCCCTCTGTTCCCGCCTCTTTCTCGAAGTAGGAGACCTCGGTCTCCTGAAGGGCGCATAATGAAAACCCTGTCTCTTATCATCGTCTCGGACTCCACGGGTGAGACGGCGGAATACGTCTCGCTGGCGGCCATCAGCCAGTTTGATGTCTCCTTCTCGAAAATAGTGCGCTACCGCTATGTGGAGGGCGTTGAGAAACTCGACGAAATAGTCGCCGCGGCCCGGGAAGCTCCCGCCCTTGTGGTCTGCACCCTGGTGGACAAAGAAACCCGCTCCTCTCTTTTAGAAAAATGCGTCCGCAACGACCTCACCTGCGTCGACCTTCTCGGCCCCATAGTGGACATGCTCGAGAACCGTCTCGGCCGGCCGCCCCTCCAGGCACCCGGTCTCATCCGGCGCCTCGACGAGGATTATTTCAAAAAGATAAAGGCTGTGGAGTTCGCCATTCAGTGCGACGACGGAAAGGGCACGGAGTTCCTTCCCGATGCCGACCTCGTCATCCTCGGCGTCTCCCGGACGGGAAAAACCCCACTCTCCATGTATATCGCAAACAAGGGGTTCAAGACCGCCAATATACCCCTCATTCCAGAGGTTGACCCTCCGGAGATACTCAAAACCGTGCCGGCATCGAAGATCGTGGGGCTGCTGATCTCCTCCGCACGGCTGGTACAGATCCGGCAGGAGCGCCTCCGTCTTCTCGGACTCGAGCCCGAAGTCTCCACCTATGCCAATCCTGACCGGGTGGAGCGGGAGATCGAGGCCGCCCGGGACTATATGAAGTCCCTCGGTGCCAGAATTTACGACGTGACTGACCGGGCTGTGGAGGAAACCGCTCAGGAGATCCTCGATTTCCTCCGGGCGCGATGAACGTGCTATGGACGGAGGGGTGACACACTGGGAAACGGTCGAGCTCTTCGTCCTCTCCGATGCCTTGTCAGAAGAGGCGGAGGTCGCCGCAGCCTGGTGTACGAGGCGATTGGAAAAGCGGGATGTGGAGATATGCCGCTTTCCTGCCCCCAGACACCGAGGGGACATAGAGCAGATCGTGGCCCTGGCCGCGGAACGGGGGGCGATCATCCTATCCTGTTTTCTCAAAGAGAACCTTCGGTGCGCCCTTGAGGAAGAATGTTCCCGCAGGGGAGTGGAGCAGTGGGATGGATACGCTCCGCTGCGGTCCGGCCTGGAGAAACTCCTGGGCCTTGCGGCGTCTGAAGACATTGGACTGCTTCACCCCATGGATACGGAATACTTCCGGAGGGTGCGGGCGTTGGAGTATTCCCTTGAGGCTGACGACGGAGGCAACCCCTCTCTCCTCGGCGAAGCGGATGTGGTGGTGCTCGGCATCTCGAGGACGGGCAAGTCTCCCCTGTGCGTCTATCTCGCCCACAGAGGGATACTTTCCGCCAATATCCCCCTCGTTCCCGGACTTGACCCCCCTCCTCAGCTCTTCCGTATTCCAACGTGGAGGATCTTCGGCCTGACCCGGACCCCATCCGTCCTCGGTGAGATCCGCAGCAGGCGGATGGCCATGATGGGCCTCAATCCCGGAGAATCGGAGTATGGGCGGATCGGGACGATAGAAAGGGAAATAGCATACGCTTCAGGTATAATGGAACGACTCGGAATTACCGTCTTCGATGTGACAAACCGGTCCATTGAGGAGACAGCCTATGAAAGTCGCGCCCTTTACAAAGCTCGAAGGGAAATCCATTCACTTTACGGAGGTGCAGGAGAATGAT
>CAYZZX010000021.1:0-22909 GCA_964483085.1 uncultured Synergistaceae bacterium | reverse complement strand
GGAAGCCTTTACGGCGGCTACCTTCGAGGGAGTGCACAGAAATTGCCTGAGAATATCTTTCTTGTTCATATCTATCACCTCATTGCGAAAATGGTTCACACTATGTTCTTTTCAGCATTATACCCCACAGGGGAAAGTTTTGCGGGGCTTGCAGAGAAGTGATATAGTATAATTGATTGTCGATTTAAGGATAGAGAAATAATTATCTGAAAGGAGAATGAGGATATGAAAGGTAAAAAGTTTCTACTTGGAGTTCTTGTATGTGTTCTTGCTTTTGTTTTTTGCACAGGCAGCGCCTTTGCCGTCACATTTATGAGCATGGGGACGGGTTCTACCGGAGGGACCTTCTATCCGGTGGGAGTCATTCTTTCCAATGTATTTAATCAGGAACTTGAATCTGAGGGCTTTAAGTTCAGCGCCCAGGCCTCCGGCGGCAGCACAGAGAATCTTGAAATGCTGCGCAACAAGGAGATGCAGTTCGCAGTAAGCGGAAGCGTCCCGGCAGCTGACGCCTACCAGGGTGTGAAAATGTACGAGGGCAAAGAGATAAAGAACATCCGCTTCGTCACCGCTCTTTGGCCTGAAGCAATCCAGCTGATGTACAGAGAGGATTCCGGCATCAAAACTCTGGCTGACTTCAAGGGCAAGAGAGTTTCTGTGGGACCGGCTGCCGGCGGAGGGGTTTTCTATCTTCCCATCATACTCAAAGAGTACAACGGTATGACCTTTGATGATTTCGAGCCCCAGCACCTGGGATACGATGATTCCGTACAGGCTCTGCAGAACGGCCTCATTGACGCGTGCTATCTTGCTTCAGGTCTGCCGACCTCCGCTGTTTCTCAGCTCTATGCAGGACAGACAAAAGTGGGGATGATCCAGTTCTCCGATGAGGAAATGAAGCGCATGATGGATGCAGCCCCCTTCTTTTCACCCTTTGCGATTCCCGAGGGGACCTATCCAAAGCAGGACAAGCCTTTTAATACCCTTGTCATGAAATCAGCCCTTATCTGCGATGAGAGCATTGATGAGGATGTTATTTTCAAGATGCTTGATGCCCTTTATCTCAAACATATTGAAGACGTGCGGGGACAGCACGGAGCACTCAAATTTGTCACCCTTGATGAGGCTGTAAAGGGCCTTACAGGAGTTCCTCTGCACTCCGGAGCTGTGAAATTTTACAGAGCACAGGGCATTACCGTCCCTGATTCCCTTCTTCCTCCGGAAACAAAATAAACCCGTAATTTTTATACCATCAAAAGACAGGTGCGGAGTGGTACGCACCTGTCTTTTTGAATAAGAGGAGAGATGTTAAGGTTGGTTAATTCCCCTGAAAAAACCGGACAAAAATCATTCAGTAGCTTTTTCATTATCTTTACAGTTATTGTGTCCCTGCTGCATATATATTACAACAGTTACGGTCTCATAGAAGTTGTTCCCAAAAGCATGATCCATGTGTCATTAATGATGGGCATAGTTTTTCTGACTAAAAGGAGAAGCTCCTCATCGAAGTCGGAGGTACCCTCCGCTCTGGACTGGGTTCTCTTCGCCCTCTCAATCGGAGTGGGAGTCTATCTGCTTATCTCTTATGACCGGTGGGTTTATAATCTTTTACGGCCCAACACAATGGATATCGTTTACGGAGTTGTCTTTATCCTTCTGGTCATAGAAGCGGCAAGAAGGACCGTGGGGTGGATTCTCACGTCAATCGGCTTGACGTTCCTTCTTTACACCTATGTTGGTCCGTGGATACCGGGAGTCTTCGCCCATGCGGGCTTTTCACCAAGCAGAATACTGGTGCGGATGACCATGACTTCTGAGGGTATTCTTGGAGTCGCCATAATGGTATCGGCGTCCTATATATTCATGTTCATTCTTTTTGCAAGCTTTTTAAAAGCAACCAAAGCCTCAGATTTTTTCAACGATCTGGCTTCGGCGATGACCGGAGGAACAAGGGGAGGCCCGGCGAAAGCCGCTATTTTTGCAAGCGCCTTGACCGGAACAATCTCCGGAAGCTCCCAGGCGAATGTCGCCACTACGGGTTCCTTTACGATTCCCCTCATGATACATACGGGCTACAAGCCCTATTTTGCCGCTGCGGTGGAGGCAATAGCATCCACCGGAGGTGTACTCATGCCGCCGATCATGGGTGCCGCGGCGTTTATCATGAGCTCCTACCTGGGTGTCTCCTATAACAAGATCATGCTCGCAGGAATAACCCCCGCGCTCCTGTATTACTGGACTCTTTTTCACATGGTTGACCTCGCGGCAGTTCGATGGAAACTGGAAGGCGTCCCTAAAGATCAGCTGCCGAATTTCAAGGCGGTTATCAAGCAGAGGGGGCATCTCCTTGCGCCCCTTTTCCTGATAATAGCCTTTCTGGTCATTGGCTACAGCCCTCTTTTCGCAGCCTTCGTGGGAATTATAAGCGTCGTAGTCGTATCCTTTCTCAGGAAGGATACGAGGCTGACAATCCCTAAAATCATTCATGCTCTTTCAGAGGGAGCTGTAAACGGCGCAACCATCGCCATAATATGCGCTGTCATAGGTTTTGTCATCGCTTCAGTCGGAATGACCGGTATCGGACAGACCATAGGAAACAGCATAGTGCGATGGTCAGGCAGCCAGATTTGGCTGACGGGAATACTGTGCATGATAACAGCAATCGTTCTCGGCATGGGCCTTCCCGGCCCGGCCTGTTACATCATCACGGCAACAGTCGCAGCTCCGGCTCTGGTGAAAATAGGGATTCCCCAACTTGGCGCCCACTTCTTTGCTTTTTATTTCGGAACCATGTCTTCGGTTATTCCTCCGGTCGCATTGACGTCCTTTACAGCAGCAGCCATCGCAGGATGTAGCCCGACGAAGGTTGCCTTTACAGGGCTTTTCATCGGCACAGCCGGTTTCATCGTCCCCTTCATGTGGCTCTACAACCCCATAATATTGGCTGAATCTTTCACATGGGGCAGATATATCTGGGTTCTCTCCACCGCCATGGTGGGGCTGTACTCCCTTGCCCATGCGATAATGGGATACGGCATCGTAAAACTGTTCCTTTATGAGAGGGTAATTTTCGGTGCAGCCGCATTGCTTCTTGTTTTTCCTCATCCAGTAGCGCGGTCCATAGGCTTGGTAGTCTTTGCGATTGGTTTTGCAACCCATTTCATCAGAAGCAAGAAAGCAAAGGAAAAATTGGCATAAGAATATCGGGAAAAACCCGCGTGAAATAAACGTCTTGTTTGCAAACAAAGGGGGCCTTTTAAAGGCCCCCGCAACTTTTCATTTCCGAACCTCAAAAATGCCCTCTTTCATGACATATCGAATCTTTGTCATATCCTGAAGAATCGATATATCGTCCAAGGGGTTGCCCTCTACAGCTATCAGGTCTGCAACCTTACCCTCCTCCAATGTACCGATCTCCTTTTCAAGACCAAGACATTCCGCAGCGTATGAGGTGCCGGACATTATGGCCTGCATGGGAGAAAGTCCCGCTTCCACCATGGCATAAAACTCAAAGGCGTTTGTCCCGTGATCGGCCAGAGGCATCCCCGCATCCGAGCCCATGGCATATCTCACTCCGCCATCAACTGCTTTTTTGAAGCTAACAAGACGTTTTTTTCTGCCCGCAAGAGCTTTCTGCTGAACGTAATCGGGAAGACCGGAGGAGTCTCCCTTTTCTTCTATTCGCTTGCTATAAGAGAAGGTGGGAATAAGGAAGGTCCCGTTCTTCACCATCAACTCGATATCTTCATCGTCAAGGGTCGTTCCGTGCTCCAGAGTGTCGCACCCTGCGGCCAACCCTATCTTGACCCCCCTTGATCCGTGGGCGTGGCATGAGACTGGAATCCCCTGGTTATGGGCTTCCTCCACGGCTACAGTGGCCTCTGCCAGATTGAGGGCGTATGCATCGGGAGAGGAACTCTTCCTGAATGTTCGTCCGCTTGTGAGAATCTTAATAACATCTACGCCCAGCGCCAGAAGGGTTCTGACCGCTTTTCTCACTTCATCCGGAGAGTCCATGGTAAACCTTTCAAAAAAATTGACCTGGGGAGGGTAAAGAGGATAGTCAGCTCCGGTCGGAAGAATTCTGAACCCACTGACCTTCATTCTTGGGCCTCTTATAAATTCCTGGTTAATGCTATCCCTGACAGCAAGGTCTATCAGGTTGTCTGCACCAAGATCTCTTACTGTTGTAAATCCAGCCCTGAGAGTAATCTCTGCGTTTTTGCAGGCCTTAATCGTCTTGAATGGCACCGTTTCTTTTATTCCGGAAAGTTCCGTATCACCCTTTGTCATTGCGATGTGAGTATGAGTATCTATAAGCCCCGGCAGGATCGTCAGCCCGGATACGTCTATTACTTCAACATTTGCCGAAGGATCGTTGATTGTATCTCCAGGATATATTCTTGTAATTCTTCCTTCGTAAACCTCAAGGGAGCATTTCCTGGGTTCTGACCCCGTGCCATCAATAATTCTACCGCCCTGCAAAATTACAGGCCTGTTTTTTGCTTTATTCACAACGTATCTGTCTCCTTCCGTGTTGTTTATTTTGCGAAATTTTCGACCCGTTTGCTTTAAATGGTCATATTTCCAGCATGAAGAGCTACTTGCATAAATGCAGCCAGACCAGTTTTGATACAATTTTGGTCAGCCTTGAATAAAGAGTTGTGAAGGGGGTAAACATCATCTTTCGCAGTCCCCGGAGCTGAACAGCCCAGAAGCAGAAAAAAGGCGGGAATTTTGTTAGCATAGAAACTGAAATCCTCTGCAACCATCGAAGATTTATTTAATTCTACACCCTTGATTTCCAGCGATGAAAGATCTTTCAGCTCCTTTGACACAAATCCGAAGAGTTCCCGATTGTTTTCGAGAACAGGAAAACCATCGGAATAGTCCAGCTCTCCATCACCACCGAACATTTTCGCAGTACCTTCCACTATATTCTTTATCCGCGTCTTGAGTTTTTCTCTGACTACCGACGACGTGTTTCGCACAGTGCCGTGAAGCTCTGCCTTTTCAGCCAGGATATTGTGTCTGATTCCGCCTTCCATGTGCCCGATGGTGACAACAGCCTCATCGAAGGGGCTGATCATGCGAGAGATCGTGGTCTGCAGGGCCACTATTAAATATCCGGCTATAACGATTGCATCCGTCCCTGCCTCCGGTTTTGCAGCGTGGGCGCTCTTTCCCGTAATTTTGATACTTATCCTGTCTGAAGCCGCAAAAAGCGGCCCAGCCTTAAGGCCAATCTCGCCGGTTTCAAGCTCCGGCCATACATGGAGGCCGAAAATCGCCGAACAATCCTTTAAAGCCCCCTCGTCGATCATTCTTTTAGCTCCGCCTTCAGGATTATTTTCCTCAGCAGGCTGAAATATGAAACGGACATTTACTTTCAGTCTGTCTGATATCGAGGAGAGAGCCTTCGCCAACCCCGCAAGGGTGGCAGTATGGAAATCATGCCCGCAGGCATGCATGGCGTTTTTAACCGTCGACTTGTAGGGCAAATCAGTCCGCTCGTCTATTGACAGAGCATCCATGTCCCCCCGGAAAGCTATGGTCGGAAGATCTTCTCCTATTTTCAGATCACAGATCAGGCCGGTGCATGTGACGCATTCTTTTATCTCAAGCTTCGTACCGGCGAGAAAAGCCTTCACTTTCTCCCGTGTCTTGTACTCCTCGTTCGAAAGTTCCGGCTCCCGATGAATACTCTCCTGTAAGGAGCGAACGTCGGGATAGACAGCATCAATTTCTTTCTTAATAAGAGCATTTATCTCTTTCATAAAAAAAACCTCCTTTTGATATCTCGAAACTTACGCAGGATGTTGAAATGTATAAATTTACGATGGGCATCTTTGAGGGAGCCCACAAAATTGGAATAAAATAAATTTTTTGTTTACCTGCATATATGAGCTAAAAAAATAGTTTACATTATGTCTTTCAACATTATACCCTACAGGGAAAAATTTCTCTCCGTGAAATCTCATTGCGACATATATAGAAGCCCCTTAAGCCCGGGAGATTCTCCAAAAGGCGACCTCTATCAAAGGCAGCTGACTATATGAGGATTTCAAGAGTAAGCAAGGAGGCAGAAAAAAAGAAAAAACAGGCAAACACCGTTGGCAATGGAGTAAAAGATGTGTATAATGCTGAGCGGTTGGAGGGCTGGCCGAGTGGTCTATGGCGGCTGACTTGAAATCAGTTGTCCCTCCGGGACCAGGGGTTCGAATCCTCTGCCCTCCGCCAAATTTCTTGCAGGTTGATGTAATGTTCACTTTACCAAAATTACCAACAAAAACTTACGAAACATTACGATGAGTGGCATAACACTCACTTTTCCAAGCATTCCCCCTCTCTTTCCCGTAAAATTGCAAACGCTTAATGAGATACTACCACGGCCGAGATATCGTTCCTCTTCATCGCTCCCATTTCACGGCGATATTGTGGGCGAACTTATTATCGTTCCCTCAATAAAACAACTTGAGGGAATATATTAGACAATGTGATTATCTGAGGTTATACTTTGACCATAGTCGAGAGTTTTCACCTGCGGTGGCATTTTTTCAGATCACTGCTCTATCTTGAATTTTCAGGATGAGAGAGACTCATTCAGAGAGGACATAAAATGTACTCAAAAATAGAAGCGCTTGCAGAAGGCCTGACTGAAAAGCTTGTGGCCACTCGAAGGGATTTTCACAAATACGCTGAGAGCGGCTGGTTCGAGATGAGAACGGCCTCGCTTATCGCCAGGCGTCTTACGGAGATGGGATTTGAAGTTCTCACGGGCTCCAACGTCTGTCTCGCAGAGTCGCGGATGGGGCTGCCCGGCGAGAACGAGCTGGAGCAACATTACGGCCGAGCGAAAGAACAGGGAGCGGACCCTCAGTTTCTGGAACGGGTGAAGGGCGGATTTACTGGGGTCATGGGCGTTCTTCGCTGCGGCGATGGGCCAACAGTCGCCCTTCGATTCGATATCGACGCCCTTGGCGTCAATGAGGACGAGACAACAGATCATCGCCCCTTCAAAGAGGGGTTCAGCTCGGTCAATCCCGGCATGATGCACGCCTGCGGCCACGATGGCCACGCCGCCATCGGCCTCGGGGTAGCTGAGGTACTCCTGGCGGTGAAGGACGGACTCCGGGGAACGGTGAAGATCATCTTCCAGCCGGCGGAGGAAGGTGTCCGGGGGGCGAAGAGTATCGTGGATAAGGGGCACCTCGACGGAGTGGATTATGTCCTCGCCTGCCATATCACCGACAGAACCACGGAAGAGGACAGGGTTTCCGACACCACAGCGGGGTGCGGCGGCTCTCTGGCCACATCGAAAATAGACGCCTCCTTCTACGGGAAATCGGCCCACGCAGGAGGAACGCCCGAGGATGGGCGCAATGCCCTCGCCGCTGCCGCCACCGCCCTTCAGAACCTTCTGGCCATTCCACGAAACAGCGGGTCGGACACCCGGGTCAACGTAGGAACTTTACAGGGAGGGTCAGGGCGCAATGTGATCCCCGAATTTGCGAAGATGGAGCTTGAGGTTCGGGGCAAGACGACCGCCGGCAATATCTACATGGAAAAATGGGCGCAGCGCATCATCAAAGCCTCGGCGGAGATGCACGACTGCACTTTCGAAGTGAAGAAGATGGGAGAGGCCTTCCTCATGGAAAGTGACCTCGCCCTTATGGAGCGGATTGCCAAAGTATGCAGGGAGAACCTGAAGACCGTCCGGATTCATCCCCAACTGCGCCGGGAGTCCAGCGGCAGCGAGGACTTCTCCTATATGATGAAGCGGGTTCAGGATCAGGGTGGACAGGCCTCCATGTTGAGGATACTTACAGAAACTGCCGCAGTGGCCCACAACAGCCGCTTCGACTTTAACGACCGGGATGCCCTTCCAAAAGCTGTCAAGGTGCTGAGCGCGGTGGTCTACGATATACTTTCTGAAGGGCCGATTAAAAACTGAGGGAGATAACCCCGGGACACAAAGGATATTGAAAATAAAGAGGAGAGGGCGAACCCTGAACGGGTTCGCCCTCTCCTCTTAGTGTGTATGCGGTATTGTTGTTTTTCAGCCTCAGTGCTTTTTCAAAAGGAGCAGAGGCAGAGCCAGAAGAAGCGCCGCAGGTGCCGGAGTAATGCCGAGTGTGCAGCCGCTGCCCGAATCGCTGTCTCCGTTGAGAACTCTTCGCGCAACGCGCCCTTCCGGGTTGGCATCGCGAAGGGAAGGCAGAGTGTCGGAAGTGACGATCATCTGAAGGGGTATGGAAGCATCCGTTTCAGAGGTGAAAAGCATCCGGACAGTATTTTCCTTCCCGTTCTTCAACAGAGGAATTGTTTTGTGCCCCGCAATGCCGTTACCATCGTGCAGATACACGTTGACGAAGAGAAGAACATCCTCTCCGGCAGCGGCGCCAGGATTGTCGTAACGAACGTTCGCGGTTACCAGAGCCGTTCTTCTGGCGGCAAGGAAGCCTGTGTCCTCTCCCAGCGTGCCGTCGTCCTGCAGCGGAAGAACAGAGATCGTACCGGGTATGATATTCAGACTTTCTCCGGCGGCAGAGCTCTTTTCCATTGATCCCATCGCACTGGCGGCGATATTGTGTTTTACAGGATCGTAGACCCCCACCAGAATGTGTCCGTGATCGTTGTCGGTACTGAGATTTCCTCCGTCCGTTGAGAGGGAGATGTGGAGATATCCAAGGGCCTCTTTGTTCGGCGTCTTGTACGATATTTTGATATCCTGCCAGTTATCCGTGGTTCCATAATCGCGCCCTGGAATGGAAAAGGGTGTCGTTGTCGTCGGATCTTTTGATTTGGAGATATCCGGCTCTTCATTCAGACTGGTTATAGGCTGGAAGCCGAGAGTGACGGTCACGTTCCCGGTCGGAACAAAACTGTAGTTGAAGACTCTGAACGTGGCGGAGATATCTGTGTCGACAGGCATGACCTGCCCGCTCACTCCGTCGGATGCGAGAAGAGTGGCTCCTTCGAAGACGACTCCTCTGATACGATGAGCATCGCCGTCGTATTTGTTTCTTTGCCATTTGTAGCCGTTAGCCACCCACTGGCGTGGAAGATTCAGCGCCGGGTCCGCCGTCTTTGAATAGGGCGAGTCCGCTCCCCATATTCCAGAATACTGTCTTTTCAGTTTCGTGACGGCATATGCGACGGAGAGAGCCCCTCCGTCGCTTGTGTAGATGGCTGCGTCTGTGGTGAATACAAGCTCTTCCGGTGACATTCCGGAAGGACTTGCGTACCCCGCCACGCCGGGCCAGGAGATGGTGACGCCGCCGAGCTCGCTTGTATCCTTGGTCGTCGTGCTGTCCGTGGCCCAGGTGCCGTCTCCGTCCAGACTGTAGCTGAGCGCAGTGGAAAACAAGATGCCGAAGGCCGGGAGGTTGAGATTCCCGTATCCGGATATCGTGTGCTTGATCGATGAGAGCGTGTCGGCGTGCTCCTTGCTTTCGATCGTGAACATTGCTTCCGAAGAATCGGGATTTCCCATAATCTGACCCGTGCTCTTCGACAGGACAACTCCTCCACTGATATCATTCCAATAATTATACGGATCTTCCTTCTTTTTCGCCTCTCTCGCCTTCGTGTCAAGAGGGAAGTCGCGGGTCTGCTCAAGCTTTCTGGGGTACGAAAAGAGGTTCAGCCCGTTGTGCCGAGGTTCATACCAATCGACGAATCTTCCGGCCGTCGGCGAAAAGGTTGAATTGATAACCTTGGGAACTATGAACTGAATGAACCTACGGTATGCAGGGCCGTCGCCGTCTTTGACAAGCGCCTGAGAACGGGGCCAAAGGACGGGGTATCTCCACACGTCGTAGGTGTTCGCACGATAGTATATCTGGTCGTCGTACTCGGCGGTGAATTTAAGAGCGAAACTCGTCGTGACGGTCTTGCTCTCGGTGTTCTGCTCCGCCGTTGATCCGGCGTATTTCAAAGCAGCGCCGAAAATTTGATCACTCGGCTTGAAGAGATTGTTTTTCCACACGGAAACACCGGCGGAAGCTCCCCAGCTTCCGGAACTCGTCTTCGTCGTGCTCTGGCCGTACGAATCGGTGGTTTTGCCGTTCATCGTCGTCGAGTAGCCCTTGAGAACGGAGAAAGAATCCATTATCTTGTCTTCTCCGTCGATGGATAGGACATCCCAGTGCTTGGGAGGCGCCTGGGTGATGAATATGGGCTCTATGCTGTCGTACACGGTGAACCCGGTGGGTTCTCCAAGAACCATGCTGCCCCTGTCAAGATTGGCGGCGATAAGGGACGGAACGACGTTGGATGCTATTATACCGTCTGCTTTATATCCGCTCCCCCGAACTGTCATCTTGGATTTATCCCACTCGAAAACCCCCCAGCGAAGCCCTAATGTGCCGGAGGAACCGGGTGCCGTGGTGACAAGTCCGATCTGATTTTGGAGAGTTTCATTTTCCGGATAGATGTAACGTCCGACGTTCATGGAAAAGCGGGGAAACCCCTTGTCTAGCGTCCAGTCACTCACTAGAGTAGCGAGGTCGTATACATCTTTTTTCATACTGCCGCTGAAGCCCGAGGGCCACTTGGCGACGAACATATTCAGCTTATGCGCTCCAGCTTCCTTGTCCGCTGCTTTCGCTTTGGTAGCAACCCACACAAGCTCGCCGACTCCGTCGGGGTCTCCGTCGAGATCAACGATGGCTGCTTCCAAACCGGGCGTGGAATACATGTCCTTCGTCATTTCGGCCGTTTCGGCGACTTTTTCTTCTCCGAAGACCTTTACAATCTTTTTATTTTCGAGTTTATACACGTCGAGATAAAGATACGACACCCCCGTCTTCACGCGCGGATTGCCGTGAAGCAAGGCGAGTTCCGCCTTGCCGTCTCCGTCGAGATCGCCCATGGCCACCGCAACGGAGTCAGACGGAAATACCCATTTGCCAACGTCGCTGCCATTCTCATAGAACCAGTTCCAGGTCGGTTCGCCGACACCGTTATAATCAAGCTTAAGAATCTTTAAATTATTAGAAACCGCTTCAGCCCTGGAGCCATCAACCCTGGTGTAGTAGAGTGCCACTTCCGGTTTACCGTCACCGTCCATGTCGCCGATGGCCGTACGAACGCTGTTGGGAGGTTTCACGAACACTGAGCCGTCGACAACGGAGCCGCCCGTCGTGTACTCTACGTCCTTGTTGCAAAAGACCTTAACCTCTCCCTCTCCTTTCGAGGCTTTGTAAAGAGAAAGGCCGTCGACGAAAACAAAGACAACTTTCATGCTCTTGTGGTCATCTTCACCGGAAGGATTGGATACGTAGCTTATAAGCCAGTCAGTATGCCCATCTTCGTTCCAGTCCCACGCCACCATATCGTGCGCTCTGCCCATGTCTAGTTTCGGAGCCTCCATGGGTTTTTTGTGCTCGGTTTTGAATTTGTACTTCCAGTATGGTCTTGGAATATCCGTCAGCTTCACCCGTCCGATGCGGCCGACTTCTCTAGTTACTTCATCCTTCGTGCCGGTGAGTTCTATCCAGAATTCGGTTGTATCTCCCTTGTCATCCAGCATGGTGAAATAGGAGGAGCAGAGAATACCCGTGGGGACGTTTTCGAAGGTGCTCCTGCCCATAAACTCTTCGCCTTTTTCGAGCGTTAAGGTCTGGCGAACTGTCCCCGGAGCCTGCGCCATCGAAAAAACACGTTTAGGACTACCTCCGGAAAGACCAAGCTCGAGCTCGCCTGCCGTCGTCGTGAGCATGTCTTTTCCGTAGAATGCGTCCAGGGTACTTTTCTTTGGAATTTCTTCGTCCTGACCGCGGAATGTCGTGATCCCCCACTCCGAATTCATAAAAGAGACAATAGCTCTGTGTTTGGGAACTACAACTTCCTTCCAGGCCGAACCGAGAGGTTCCAGACTCATTTCTTCCGCTATTGCCGGCAGACAAACCGCCGTCAGAAAAACAGCGGCTGCGAGAAACAGTCCCGTCAGCCGCTGTAGACCCGTGCTTTTACCACTGCGTTTTGATGCTGCACATCTCATATGAAACTCCTCCAGGCATATTGTATTTGCAATCGGTCAGAATGCATTCCAATGCCGGTTTGGAGTTTGGATGAGCTGAGGAGCGAGTAACAGTCAGGCTGTCCGGCCGCTCTCGAATGAGATCTTCAGGGGATGCTGGCTCCCTTCTTGCTTTATTTCACTGAGTTTTCCAGCAGGCCTATGCCTTCAATCTTCACCTGCATGATGTCCCCCCGCTCAACAGGACCAATGCCCGAGGGGGTTCCGGTGATGATGACATCTCCCGGCTCGAGGGTCATGACATGGGATATATGGCTGATCAACACGTTCACCGGAAAGATGAAGTTACTCGTGCGGGAATGCTGCACCACTGTGCCGTTCACTATCATCTCAATCTCGAGGTCGGAGGGGTCGATCCCGGCGACGATCACCGGACCGAGGGGACAGAAGGTATCGAAGGATTTCGCCCGGGCCCATTGGCCGTCCTTCGTCTGAAGGTCCCGGGCGGTGACGTCATTGGCGCAGGTGTACCCGAAGACGTATTCCAGAGCCTCCTCCGGAGACACGGAACTGCATTTTTTCCCGATTACGATGGCCAGCTCCGCCTCATAATCCACCCGTTTCGTCATGACCGGAGGATAGATCACTGGTTCACCGTGGGCGACCACCGAAGTGGGAGGTTTCAGAAAGATCAGTGGCTCTTCGGGAATGGGAAGCCCCACCTCCTGAGCATGGTCTCTGTAGTTGAGGCCGACGGCCACAACCTTCGACGGATCCGTGGGTGACAGCCAGGATTCCACCTGGTCAAGGCTTCCCAGAAGCTCTCCTTTTTCGGGATTCTGGAAGAGATTTCCCGTGAGCTTATAGATTCGATCCTCCTCAAGGATTCCCAAGTGGATTTCTCCCTGTATTCTGCATCGAAGATACGTTTTTTTCATTGTTATTCTCCTTTGAGGCGTCATGAGTAAGTTTTCGCTCGTCTCTGTACTCCATTTTATCAAAGATGCCAGAGAAATGGGGTAAGACACACGGCGACGTAAAAAATCTCCCGTGAAACCTGTCAATCGCTGTGAAACCTTGACTTTTCTGACAGAATATCGTAATTTACATTACTACATGGACGAAAATATTTTAAAGAAGACTCCCGGCGGGGACTTTTTTCTGAGGAGTATTTGTGTTTTCCATGAAGAGTCACACCAGAGAGTGACGGAGGAATTGACGATGTTCGGGAAGAAGAATGACCGGGTGGAAAGCCTGCTCTACTCCGCCGACCGCGCAAAAATACTTGAAATGGTACGAAAAATGGGAGTCATGGCAAGCGACGCTTTCTCAAAGGCCATCAAGGCCCTCGAGAATCGGGACGATGTAATGGCGGACGCGGTCATACGAGACGACGACGATATTGACGATCTTGAAGCAGCGATCGATGACGAATGCCTCTCCTCTATCGCTATGCGTCAGCCCGTGCGGGAGGATCTCCGATTCGTCTTCGCCGTGCTGAAGATCATAACAGACTTGGAACGGATAGGCGATCAGGGTGTGAATATCGCGAAGAAAGCGAAGATGCTCAACCAGTACCCCCTTCTTAAACCTCTTGTGGATATTCCCAGAATGCGGGCCATAGCTGCCGAAATGGTGGCTGATTCTCTGCGGTCCTTCGAGGAGAATGATGCCGCTCTCGCTGAGGATATCTGCCGCAGGGACGAGGAGCTCGACGTGCTCTACGATAATATATTCGACGAGCTGCTTGTCATCATCGCGAACAAACCCGCAGGAGACAGGGCAACAGCCCAGTGCGCTGCCGGGCTGATATGGGTTGCACGGCATCTCGCCAGAATCGGCGACCATGCGACGAACGTGGCGGAGCGTGTCTATTTCATGGTGAAGGGAGAGCGCCTCAAGCCCCTTATTGAGGAAGAGAAGAAGAAAAACGCTTCAAAAAAATAAAAAATGCACCAGCACGAAAGTTTTCAGGTTTCATGGGGTTAAAATCACTCACTACACGGTTTTCCATTTTGAAAGGAGAAGAGAATATGAAAAAAGCACTTCTTGCAGTTCTTGCACTCTGTGTCCTCCTTGCCGGAACTACAGCTTTTGCGGCCGACTACCCTTCCAAACCGGTTACCATCATCGTTGCGTCCAATGCAGGAGGCGGCACTGATACGATGGCCCGCCTCTTCGCCAAATTTGCAGAGAAATATTTCGGTCAACCCATGGTCATCAACAACATCGACGGCGCCGGCGGACAGAGGGGATTTGAAGCTCTTTCCCGGGCCAAGGCCGACGGCTACACCTTCGGAACCCTGTATACCCCCCACCTCACGGCTCATATGTCCGCCAAGAGAGCGAAATACACTCTTGACGACTTCGCCATGCTCTACAACCTCGTGACGGACCCGGGAGTTCTCGTGGTGCCGGATTCCAGCCCCTTCAAGTCGATCCAGGACATCCTCGATGCTGAAAAGGCCGCTCCCGGGACCCTGACGGGCTCCACCTCGGGCCCAGGCGGCGATGACGCCTTTGCCCTTGCCCAGTTCAACGAGGCCGCCGGAACAACCGTCAAGAGCATCCCCTCCACAGGATCATCCAACGCGAAAGCCACCGTCATGGGCGGGCACGTCTCCATGGGCTTCATGAACCTCTCCCAGGTGGAGTCGAACATGAAGGCAGGAGAAGTGCGCATTCTCGCCATCATGACGAAGAAGCGCCATCCCAACGTTCCCGACGTTCCCACCTTCACGGAACTGGGATACAAGGTGTTCTCCGATTCTTCCCGTGGTTTTGCCGCTCCTGCGGGTATTCCGGAAGAAGCTCACAAAAAGCTTATCGATACCTTCGAGAAAGTCGTCGCCGATCCCGAGTTCCAGGCCGCTGCGAAGGAGCAGCTTCAGATAAACATCATGAACCCAGAAGAGTACAAGGCCTACCTTGTTGAGCTTCTCGACGTGACGAACAAGGCCTACGAAAAGGATCCCTGGTAGGGATCAGGATATGTCATGACCCGATCTTCCGCGAACCGAGCCTTTGCTGCGGGAGGATTGGGACTCGCCGTTGCCCTGTTTCTTGGAGCGTACAGCTTTCCCGACCGGGCCGCCGACGCGGCCCGGTATATATTTTTTCTGGCGGGAACGATGGCGGTTCTGTCCCTGGTCCTCTTCGTGCAGAAAACACCCTCGCCCGATTCCGATGTCCGGTGGGTGCGGTCCGTCCGCAACTTCACCCTCACCGTGGCGGCCCTTGCTGCCTACGGACTGATGATCCCCCGGCTGGGCTTCTTTCCGGCGAGCGGCCTGTTCATGGCCGTCCTCGGCTGGCTTCTTGGCTTCCGGCGTCCCTTGTTTCTCCTGCTGGGGATCGCCTTAATCCTGGGTTTCGTCTATATCGTGTTCGTTCATTTTCTTGCGGTTCCCATCCCCATGGGAATCTGGGGGGAGTAAGCCATGTCTGAATTCTTTCTTCCTGCCATAATGTCCCTTCTGAACCCTGCGGTTCTCTTTTCCATCACCGCGGGAACGCTGGTCGGCATCATCGTGGGCGCCATGCCGGGCCTGACTGCCACCATGGCCGTGGCCCTGCTCATTCCGGTGACCTTCGGAATGGACCCTCTGGTCGGACTCGCCCTCATGGGCGGAGTCTACAGCGGCGGAATGTACGGCGGAGCCATCTCGTCCATCCTGCTCTCTACTCCCGGTACACCCGCAGCGGCGGCGACCGCCTTCGACGGCTATCCCCTCACCAGGCAGGGGAAGGGCGGGGTCGCCCTCACCGTGGCTACCTGGGCGAGCTTCTGGGGCGGGATCCTCTCCACCATCGCCCTTTTGCTCATGGCTCCCGCTCTGGCGAAGTTCTCCCTCCGTTTCGGGCCGCCTGAGTATTTCGTTCTCTCCATCATGGGCCTTTCGAGCATCGTCACCCTCACGAAGGGAAGCATGGTGAAGGGGCTGATGTCCGGCTTTCTCGGCCTCATCATCGCCACAGTAGGGATGGACCCCCTCTCGGGCTTCATGCGCTTCACCTTCGGTTCCATGGACCTCTTCGACGGGGTTCCCTTCATGCCCGCCCTTATCGGCCTCTTCTCGGTGAGCCAGATCCTCGATCTCACGGCGGAATCCCACATTGTGGAGGACCTCAGCGAGACGATTTCATCCATTAAACGCAGCAAGCTGCCCAAGGGACTCGGCCCCACTATAGCAAAGGGCGGCGTCATCGGAACCATCGTGGGGATGCTCCCCGGAGCGGGCGCCACCATAGCTGCCTTTATCTCCTACAACTTCGCCAAACAGAGCTCGAAGGATTCTGACACCTTCGGCAAGGGGAATCCAAAGGGAGTTGCCGCCTCGGAGAGCGCCAACAACGGCTGCGTGGGCGGATCGCTTATTCCTTTGCTGACCCTGGGAATTCCCGGAAACAGCGTGGCCGCGGCCCTCATGGGAGGGCTGATGATCCAGGGGCTCATCCCGGGACCCGAGCTCTTTTCAAAGTACGGAGTGCTGACCTACGGGTTCATCCTCTCCCTCTTCCTCGCGAACATCATCTTTCTTGTGATGGGCATCTACCTGGCCCCCTATTTCGCCCGGGTCACGTCCACTCCCAACGCCCTGCTCATCCCGGGAATCGCCATCCTGTCTGTGATCGGCAGCTACGCCATGAACAACAACCTCTTCGACGTCTGGCTGATGATCGGCTTCGGCATCTCGGGCTACTTTCTCGAGAAGGGAGGATTCTCAACGGGCGCTCTCGTCCTCGGGCTGATTCTCGGCCCCATCGCGGAGCTTGGCTTCGGCCAGTCCCTCATTATGTCTGCGGGCTCACCCCTGATCTTCTTCGAACGCCCCCTGTGCATTCTCCTTTGGGTGATCACCCTGCTTCTGATGATCCCCGCTTTCTCAGGAACCCTGAAAAAGAGTAAAAACAAGGTTGATTGAGAAAAGGACCGGCAGCCGGAAGGAGCCGGTCCTTTCAACAGATACGTCCTGACAGTTTTTTACCGAAAAGTCGGTGAGGGAAGGAAAAAGAGGTCATGCTCAAAAAATTATTCGACAGCGTTGAGAAACTATTTGAACGGAAGCAGTTCAAGAGCCTGAAAGAGCTGCTCAGCACCATGGAGCCCGCGGATATCGCCGAGGTGCTTTACGGTAAAGCGCCGGGCGAGCGGGTCTTTCTCTTCCGACTTCTGCCCAAAGATCTCGCCATCGAGGTCTTCGAATTTCTGGAAGGGGCGGAGCGGGAGGAGCTTCTCGGCAGCTTCACCGACACGGAAACTGCAGCCATCATCGAAGAGATGTCAGACGACGACCGGACAGCTCTCTTCGATGAACTGCCAGCCAAGACTGTAAAAAAACTGCTGGCCCAACTCTCTCCGGAAGAGAGGAAGCTCGCCAACGCTCTTCTGAACTATAAAATCGATTCGGCGGGGCGTATTATGACTCCCGAGTTCATCGACTTGAAGGAATCCATGTCGGCCTCTCAGGCCCTTGACCGAATTCGGGCCACCGCCGCCAAAAAGGAGACGATCTACACCACCTTCGTGGTCGGTCCCGACCGTAAGCTGATAGGCACGGTCCACCTTGAGGACCTCATCCTCGCCGCTCCTGAGACTTCGGTCACCGCCATTATGGACGATCACCCCGTCTCGCTGGTCACCTCCACCGACCAGGAGGAAGCGGCAAAATCCATGGCCCGATACGACCTGCAGACTATTCCCGTGGTGGATAAGGAAAATCGCCTCGTCGGCATTGTCACCTTTGACGATATTCTCGACGTCGTTCAGGAAGAGGCCACGGAGGACTTCGAACAGATGGCCGGCATCCGCCCCCTCGATGAGGGGTATCTCAATGCGGGACTCTTCAAACTTACGGGAAAGAGGCTGACCTGGCTTCTCGTGTGCATCGTCACCCAGGCCTTCTCCTCCCAGATTCTGCAGCATTACTCCTTCGCGCTGGAAAGCGTCGTTGCACTGGCTTTTTTCATTCCCATGCTCATCGATACGGGCGGAAATACGGGCACACAATCGGCCACGCTGATCATCCGGGGAATCACCATCGGGGAGATCAAGGCGAAAGACCTCGGCAGAGTTCTGCTGAAAGAGGTTGCCTCAGGTCTCCTGCTGGGCTTAGTTCTCGGGACCTTAGCCTTTCTTCGCGCATGGATGATGGGAGGCGGCGTCGGGCTGCCTCTCGCTGTGGCTCTCTCCGTTCTGGCGGTGGTGATGATGGGCAACCTCGTGGGGGTGCTTCTTCCCTTCATTGCAACCAGGCTGAAGATGGACCCCGCTATCATGTCTGGCCCATTCATCACGACGGTAGTCGATATTTTAGGGCTTTTCGTCTATTTCGAGCTGGCCCGGAGGATTCTCAACTTAGGATAAATTCGCCTCTACCGTTATTTTTCGAGCTTCATGTCTCCGGCCCGAATTACTTTCCGCCCCCTCAAAAACTCCGAAAAAAGAAGAGTGAGCAGGGCGGGAAGGATAAAATGAAGGACGGCGATCCCCGGCCAGGCCTTCGACCCCATGACCGCAAGGGTGGAGACCTGCCCCACGAATCCGCTTGTGCCCATCCCCGCGCCTACGCTGCTGTTCTCCATACGGAATACAACTGTAGATAGAGGGCCGAGAATTGCCGACGCCGCGGTGGGAGGAACCCAGATCCAGGGGTTTTTTATGATGTTGGGAACCTGAATCATGGAGGTCCCCAGCCCCTGAGCGAGGAGACCGCCGACGCCGTTTTCCCGATAGCTCGCTACTGCGAAGCCGACCATCTGGCAGCAGCACCCCACAGTTGAGGCTCCGGCGGCGAGGCCGGAGAGACCCAGGGAGATGGAGAGGGCCGCGCTGCTGATGGGAAGAGTCAGGAAAAGCCCCATGGCTACGGAGAGGATTACCCCCATGGGGATGGGGTGAAGAGTGGTGGCAACGTTGATTCCACTGCCGATCCAGTACATCATCCGGGCGATGGCGGGGCCGGCGAATATTCCCGCCACTCCTCCAACGAGGATAGTTCCCGCCGGAACAAGGACGATATCCACACCGGTTCTGCCTGCGATACGTCGTGAAAATTCCGCCCCTGCCCAGGAGGCTATAAAAGCCCCCACGGGCTCACCGATCGCCACAGTCACGCCGGTCGCGGAAAAGACAAAGGTTCCGGCCCCCACAGCACCGGCGATGAGGGATGAAAATATCCCCAGGGGTGGAGCACCGAGGGAGAAGGCAACTCCCGCACCTATGGCGGGGCCCATGAGAAGCTGGGCTGACCTGCCGAAAAGAGAGAGGGTGGGGAGGGAAAGCAGATCTCCGGTCTGCCGGAGGATGAGCCCGATGATGAGGGAGGAGAAGAGGCCCAGGGCCATGCCGTTTGAGACCTTCATGAGATACGTTCGGAACGAAAAAGAGGGCCGGACGGCCATGGAGATCACCTACCTTTACAGATGTATTGACACCTGTAAAGTATAGCCCTTTATTCCTCTACCGCCAAGTACTGCTTTTCTTTCAGCCGAAAGAAAATTCTCTCCCACGATTTTTCATCGGGAACCTGTACTCTGTGCAGATGGACACCTCCGGTGAGAGAGGCAAGGGGTTCTCCTCCACTTTCCTGCATTTTCTCCATGAAGTGCTGAACATCTCTTTTTGTGGCGAGCATGAGGCTTCCCGTGATCTCGCCGTAGAGGGGATGCTCGACGATAACATTCAGTACCCGTGCTCCCTCTTCGACGAAAATGAGAAGCTCTTCCTCCATGGACACGAAATCATTATGCCTGGTGGCAACGGTCTTCACGAGACCCGCAGTTTGCTCGGGCTGCACGGCGAGATACCCCCGGGGTGTCGCCACGAGAGCGGCTCCCTCCGCCCGGAGAAGAGCGAGATCCTGCACGATAACCTGCCGGCTCACCTGAAAACGGGATGCGAGCTCCGCCCCTTTCAGAGGCTCTGCACTCCCCTCGAGCAGGCGGGCAATCTCTTTGCGCCGTTCGTCACTCTTCATGTATCTTTTCCCCCTTTGATTTTTGAGGCCGTTCTACTGCGGAGAACAGAAACTTCTCCCCGGTTATCATACCGCCGGAATAATTTTATGCTACCATATCTTCAATAAAGCGATTACGCCATAAGGAGGCAACGCCATGAAAACCTACAGAAAGTATCCTCATCTTGGTACAAAAGAACGAAAGAGTTCCGGGCACTTTACGGCTGCCCTTCGTTCACTTTTCGGGAGCAGCATGATTCCTCCCTGCGTGAAGACCGACGGAGATTCGTCCGGCCTATGGAGGAACTGACCATGAGACTCTTCGGGTTTGTGGCGGCCCTGCTGCTCGCTGCCACCCTTTTCTCACGCCCCTGCGCCGCCTCCGAGAAGCTCATTCCCCTTGAGGACTTCTTCCGCAACCCGGTGAAGACTGGCTTCCGTATCTCCCCGGACGGTCAGTACATCTCTTTTCTGAAGCCCTGGGAGCGCAGACTGAACATCTTCGTTCAGAAAATCGGCTCCGACGAGGAGCTCCGAGTCACTTCGGCGAAGGATCGAGATATCCCCGCCTATTTCTGGTCGGGAGACAGCCGGATCGTCTTCCTTCAGGACAAGGGAGGGGACGAGAACTTCCGGCTCTACAAGGTGAATGCGGACGGAACGGAAGAGAAGGAACTCACCCCCTTCGACAAAGTGAGGGTTACGATCGTGGACGAGCTGGAGGAGCTGGAGAACGAACTCCTCATCGGAATGAACCGTCGGGATCCCCGAATCTTCGACGTCTACCGGCTGAATATTGATACGGGCGTTCTCACTCTCGAAGAGGAAAACCCGGGGGACATCCAGGGGTGGCTCACCGATCACAACGGGCACCTCCGGGCTGCCGTCCGGACGGACGGAGTCAACATGTCCCTCCTCTATCGCGACAATGAGGAGCAGCCCTTCAAAACCCTTCTGACCACCGACTTCCGGGAATCCCTCTCCCCTCTCTTCTTCACCTTCGACAACAAGAAACTCTACGTGGCCTCGAACCTCGGGCGGGATACCTCCGCAATCTATATCTTCGACCCGCAGACGGCGAAGCAGGAGGATCTGCTCTTCGAACACCCCGAGGTGGACGTCTCTGCTCTCTTTTACTCGAAGAAACGAAAGGTACTCACCGGAACGGGGTACACCACCGACCGGTTCCAGTATCACTTTTTCGATGATGACCGGGCGGACCTTCAGAAAGAGCTTGAGTCCCGCCTGCCCGGATACGAAGTGGTCGTCACCTCCATGAGCAAGGATGAGACAAAGGTCCTTCTCCACGGCGGAAGCGACCGCACCAGGGGGGCGTACTATTTCTTCAACCGGGAGACAAAGGACTTCCGCAAGCTCATAGAGATCGCTCCCTGGCTGCCTGAAGAGCAGATGGCGGCTATGAAGCCCGTATCCTACACTGCCCGGGACGGTTTGACCATACACGGTTACCTGACCCTGCCGAAGGGCTCATCGGGCAAAAACCTCCCTGTGGTCATCAATCCGCACGGCGGCCCCTGGGCGCGGGATGTCTGGGGATTCGATCCGTCGGTGCAGTTTCTCGCCAACCGCGGGCTTGCAGTTCTGCAGATGAACTTCCGGGGATCCACCGGCTACGGAAGGAAATTCTGGGAGGCAAGCTTCAAGGAATGGGGCAAGTCCATGCAGAACGACATCACCGACGGCGTCGCATGGCTCATCGATGAGGGGATCGCCGACCCGAAGCGGGTGGGAATCTACGGCGGTTCCTACGGCGGATACGCAGTCCTGGCAGGCCTTGCCTTCACTCCGGACCTCTACGCCTGCGGAGTGGACTACGTGGGAGTATCGAATATCTTCACCCTCCTTGAGACCATCCCTCCCTACTGGGAGCTGGGGCGGCAGATGCTCTACGAGAAAATCGGCCATCCTGAGAAGGACAAGGAGCTTCTGAAAGCCGTGTCTCCCGTCTTTCATGCCGACAACATAAAGGCTCCCCTTCTCGTCGCTCAGGGTGCGAACGACCCCCGGGTGAAGAAAGCAGAGTCCGACCAGATCGTGGAGGCCCTGCGGAAGCGGGGGGTGGATGTGGAGTATATGGTGAAGGAAAACGAAGGGCACGGGTTCCATAACGAAGAGAATCGCTTCGAATTCTACCGGGCCATGGAGGGCTTCTTCACGAAGCACCTCGGAAGCAAAAAGGAGTAGCCTCAGGCAGATAATAAGGAGAGCAGACCTTCAGACCCACCCCCCCGGGAAATATATTGATAATGAGCAAAGCCCCTGATTGCAGTTCATTCGTCAGGGGCTTTTTTATGAGGAGACATTTCTTTGTACAACAAATCCTCCGAAGATAGTCTGTTCATGGTTTTGTGAGGCTTATCGCTCCGAAAATCAACACACCATCCGAGAGAGCTGCTTCAGATTCGCTCTCTTTTATTTTTCCTCTTCCTTCTCCTTCAGCCAGTCGATCCAGTAGAGGTCTGTCCTTCGGCTGGAGAGGTTCCGCACGCTTCCCTGAAGACGCAGCTCCTTCAGCAGCTCGATGTCAAGATCGGCGATGAGGGCCATCTCCGTGTTGGGCGTCGCTTCGGCCGCCACGGCGTCGTGGGGAAAGGCGAAATCCGAAGGAGTGAAGATGGCAGACTGGGCATATTGAATATCCATGCTCTCCACCTTGGGAATATTGCCCACGCTCCCGGCGATGGCCACGAAGCACTCGTTCTCGATGGCCCGGGCCTGGGCGCACCGCCGGACCCGGAGATAGGCGTTCTTCGTGTCCGTCCAGAAGGGAACAAGAAGAATATCCATCCCCTTGATGGCGAGATACCTGGAGAGTTCCGGAAATTCCACATCGTAGCAGATGAGGATCCCCACCTTTCCCACGTCCGTCTCAAAGACTTGAAGATCGTGACCGCCTTGAAGCCCCCAGTACCGGTATTCGTCGGGGGTGATGTGGAGCTTGTAC
>CAYZZX010000020.1:0-23116 GCA_964483085.1 uncultured Synergistaceae bacterium | reverse complement strand
GATCTGCGAAGAATATATACCCAAAATAAAAATCGGCCGGATTATATAATCCGGCCGATTTTTTTATGAAGAGCGGACTTCCTCAGTCGTAGTAGATCCGTTCTGCAGGAGCCTCTGCGGGGTTATGAAACAGAGGCCCGATCCCGGAAGCCATTATGTCCTCGTAGGATGGAATTCCCTCCAGAAGAATGGTCTGGTCGGGATTCACCATGTTGTTCACGCTGAGAATCGTCATAAAGGTCGTGACATGACGGGCCGCCCGCTTGTCGGCGGGCCATCCGTCTTCGTCGATGGGAGCATAGAGAAGCTTGTGTTCTCCCGCCTTCATGACAAAGCGGTCCTTTCCGGACATCAGCAGTTCTTCGTCCGTAATGCCCCGGATTCGGTCGAGCATTGGCTCAGCTACCTCGAGGAGATAGGATACCGCGTCTGAATGGTCTCCGATCTCCCTGTGAGAGAGGCCGTGAAGAGCTTTCGGCGAGAACTCCATTCCGATGGGGACATCGAAGGTCTGGGAGGTCAGCATCATGGAGACCATGGCCGCCACGGACTGTCCCCTCTCATGGACGACGATGGTGTTCTCCACGGCATATTCCAGTTCCGCCTCGTGGAAGTCTATGACGATTTCCGCCTTCTCTTTTCGTATCATCTCCATGGCCGCGTAGGTAGTGCGCTCCGTGAGGAGGCCGTTGGGACGGCCGGGCCAGTTCCTGTTCACGTTGCGGACATCCATGTAGGCGAGGTTTTGCCCGCTGGGGTAGTGAATGTACACTTCAGGGTCGGGCCAGGAGTCGAGAGGGTTGGCCGCCCGGTCGCCGTAGCGCCACCTTTTTGGCCCCCAGGGGGTTTCCACATGGAAGAATCGGGGATAGGCCTCTCCGAGCCTCGTCAGAGTGGAGGCGCTCGTGTTGATCCGGTTGACAATGAGAAGACGCCCCCGGGTCGGTCTGACGTTCTCGGTGAAGATCTGTGCTGCGAGGTTTGCCACAGGCTCCTCGGGGTGGCTGCCGCCGATGATGACGGCTGTTCCTCCGGCCACACCGCTGTCGAAGATATAGACATTCGCATCGTTGACTGTTCCCTTGACCGCTTCATCGTAGTCGCTGAGTTTTTTTACTTCGGTGATCGCAGGGCTGACCACGACGGCCTCTTTATACGTCCGGTGTTCCCTGAACATATAGCCGCTCAGGGCTGCTGAGGCGCCGAGAATGAGGAGAACGGCCAGTTTGAATTTTCGCAGGTTCATGTTTTTCTCTCCCTTCTACTTCTACTTCAGGCGCAGAATCCGCAGCACGAAGGGAATCATGATAATTCCGTAAAGTAGGGCCTCCTGCCGGCTCTTTGTCTTTGCGAAATTCCACAGAATCGCCGCCAGAAAGAAAAGAGTGATTCCATAATAGAGCACCATAACGATCGTGTTTATCATTATCAGATTCATTGAGTTACCCTCCGATCAAATTGGACAGTTCCTTGCTGTAGACCATGAAGAGCGTCGACAGAAGGAGGATGAATGCCATGGGGACGAGGGCGGCTTTGACAAACCCTCCGAAGTAGCTGCCCTTGTAGTTAAGCTCCATGACAGACGCCCTGCCCACCACTGCCGTTGGAGGAAGGCAGTCTCCGAGAGGCCACATCACCGACCATGCGGCGAGGGAAATAATGGGGTTCAGCCCCTTCATATTGAAGAGCATGACGAGGGGAACGCCGAAGAGGGGCGCTACGGCATACTGAAGGACACCCTCAGAGACGGGCAGGATGATCCAGAGGGTATAGAAGAGCACGCTCAGCGGCAATGTCACGACGGCGAGGGAGAGAAGCCCCCGAACTCCGCTCAAGGCAGTGATCTGAATGAGAGCCCCGACGACGACCATGATTCCCACGAGACCCAGAAGGTTCTTCACCGTAGCACAGGCTACCGGGAAAAGGCGAGGCTTCAGGGGGCTGACAAAGAGAACCGTGAGCCCGCTGATCATGAAGATGAGGGGCAGCCCGATGACCGGAAATGAGTAGGGAAATACCCTTCCCGCAAGAACGAGGGCGAGAAGAACGATGAAGGGGAGAGAGGCCCGGATCCAGTTCCATCCGGCGGGTACTTCCGGCAGATCGGCGAGGGCTTTTTCGAGGTCCACGGATTGTCCTCGTCCGGCGAGCCAGAAGGCGGAAAAAAGAGCACCGGAGATGGAGAGGATGGCGAGAGGAATAGCGAAGCCGACGTAGGGCATGTTTGCCCCCGCGGAGGCCATCATCGCCCAGAGGTTAATGGGAGGGCAGGCCGCGCTCATGGCTGCGAGAAGAAAGATAAGGGCGACTCTCTTATCCTCAGGCACTCCCATGGACACGAGAACAGCACCCACAAGAGAGCCCACGGTGAGTACGGTCGTGGCGCCCGAGCCGGTGATCGCTCCCGGAACCATCATGACGACTACGAGAAGAAGGAGACAGATGATCCGCTGTGAATGAAAGGTGCGGACGATCTCCCGCACGATGAAGGCCACTCCTCCCGCCTCTTTATAGAGAGCCATGAAATAGGTGGCTGTAAGGAAAATCAGGCAGACGTCGAAGTAGGTGAACGACCCCTCCACGAGATGGCGGATCATTTCAGAGATGGGAAGGGCTGACCTCGGATCGACCCCCTTCGGAAGAACGGCATGGGCGACGAGGGCCGCCAGTGTCGCGGCGAACATTGAGAGTTCGGTTGTCAGCTTCAGGTATTTGCTCAGGGCGAAGACAGCGATGATGACGGCCAGGACGAGCAGAGAATGGTGAAAAATGGTCATTTAAGACACCCTTTCGGAAAAAGGTAGAGAAAAAGGGCCTCAGAAGAGGCCCTTGAAATCGGAAGAAATTACTTCAGCACGGCCCCTATGGCGAGAGCGTCCTTGACCTTCAGAAGAGGTTTTTCATGCTCGGCGGCGTATTTTGTGAAGAAGCCGTCGCTGTCGCTGTCGTCGATGACGAGGATAACATCAGCATCCTTCATCACCGCATCA
Organism: uncultured Synergistaceae bacterium; assembly: GCA_964483085.1. Taxonomy (GTDB): domain Bacteria; phylum Synergistota; class Synergistia; order Synergistales; family Aminobacteriaceae; genus JALHFZ01. The sequence goes on along the minus strand of CAYZZX010000020.1, from coordinate 20,126 downwards.
ATGGAGGCCTGGTCCGAGGAGTCGGTGCGCCTGGCCATACCCTCCACGTGAGCTCCGACAACCTTCATCCCTGCTTTTTTCGCCGCAGCGATGAGCTCAGTACAGCGTTCGATCTCGTTGTCCACGTTGGTGCCTGCGGCGCCCATTCCCTTCATGCTCGTGCCGCTTGTGACGATGAGGGTTTTAGCGTCCGTGCCCTCGAGGTCTGATGCCGAGAGCTGGTTATTATTCTCCGCCGTGACTCCGACCTGCATGGCCGACATTTTGATCATCACAGCACCGGGGCTCTGGCCGCATGTGGTGACGATAAAGGGGCCTTCGAGCTTGACCGGTTCGGTTTCCGCAGCGAAAGCGAGACTGCCGAAGAGCAGCAGAGCCGCTAATACGAAAATAAGTTTTTTCATCTTTAAACTCCTCCTTTGCATTCAGAGAAAAATTGAATTTTGAAGGAGGGCCGGTGAAACAGCCCTCCTTCCTGAATCTTTTTATTTCCCTGTTTTACCTGATTTCTTACGTTCAAGATCCCGAAGGGTAAGTTCGCCGAAGCCCACTTCTTCCAGATATTCAGTGGGGTAGCCGACGGAGACCTGTTTGCCCTCTGCGTTGATGACTGCGCCGTCCTGGTATTTACCGATGAGATGGAATGCGAAGTCCCACCAGCCCTTTTCAACCTTATTCAATGCGTCGTTGGTGTACTCAGTAAGATATTTCACAGCCTGCGCGGGATCGTTCTTATAGAGATCGGCAGCTTTCTTCTCGACCTCAGCCTGATTCTCGAAGAAGACGTTCTCGAACTCGGCCTTCTTCTCCCGAATCTCTGCGTACATGGCGTTCCAGCGAAGGTTGGCCCAGTTATTGACGAGGTTGAAGGCCCACCAGGCGTTGTCCCGGTCGTATACGTGCCGTTTGCCCGTTGTCCAGGGTTTCGGAAGCTCTGTCACGCCGCAGTAGATGGGGACATAGACGGTCGTGTCCGGAGCGTCCTGGCCGAACCACAGAACTCCGCCCACGGGGTTGGGAAGCCAATCCCGGCTCTGGGAGACGAAGCTGTAGGAGCACCGGAACATGGCGAGGGGACGCTCCCAATCGAGCCCCTTCTTGCCTTCGGGGCGAACGGATGCCGGAGTAGCCCAACGGTTGGGGCTGCCGAAGGGTCCCGCTGCCGGCCCCTTGGTCAGGTCGTAGTCTGTTCCCTCGAGATGGTCGCTGTAGACGTTCATGATGTCCTGGATCTTCAGCTTCTTGTCGGGAACTATGGAGAAGGGGTAGTGTTCGTACTCATCAATTACATCGAATGTCTTGGAGGGGGCTATGAGGCTCAGCATTCTCCACTCCCTGCGGGCCTGGTAGTAGGGGTAGCCGTAGGGTTCGGGGTTGAAGACGTTCGCGAAATGGAAGGGTTCGCCTTTTTTCCACCAGCCCATCTGCTCGGGCAGTTTTGTGATATCTGTGGAATACATGAAGTTTTCCTTGTCGTCGAAATCAATTTCGCCGATGCGGGCGCGGTTTGCCCCCACGAATACCTGGTCATCGGGAACGCGCCGGGCAACCCAGTGAGCTCCCGGTCGGTCGGACTCTTTGTTCCAGAGGCCGGGACCGCAGACTTCGAATACCCAGAGTTCCTTCGGGTCGCCGATCACGAGGGTCTCGCCGCCGTCGGCATAGCCGTGTTTCTCTGCCAGAGCACCCATGACTGCGATTGCCTCTCTGGCAGTCGCGGCTCGTGCCAGGCCGAGGTCCTGAAGGTTTTCGATATACATAAGTCCTTCGGGGCTTCCGAGTTCATCCCGTCCGCTCCAGGTGAATTCTGCCATCATGAGCTGCTGATCGTTCATGAAGGGGTAGCCGATGTGGAAATAGGTATAGGTTTTTTCCGCCTGGGGGATCTCTCCGACTTTTTTGATCGGCCGGTCCGGACGGGTGGCAACGCACAGGACGTTGTAGATGTCTACCATTTCGCCCGGCTTGTGAGTTCCTCCCGGAACGATCTGGATGCGATGATCATACCAGCCGTCGCATGTGTGGCTGACTAAAACAGAACCGTCTGCGCTTGCGTCTTTCCCGACACCCATAGGGCTGCATGCAACTGCTGCCTGAGCGAAAAAGAGAAGAAGCATCGCCGACAAAATAAATTTGGAACGCCTGAAAATCTTCATTCTTCCTACCTCCTGAAATGAGATTTTTGGAAAAACATCCGGCAGAGACGACCTTGCGTTGCCTCCGTGGATGCCCATGAAGCTTTTGCTTCATTTGTTGTATTATACAGCTAGTATCTGAAAAAAGCCAGTGATTCCAGTGGTAAATTCGCTTTATGCTCATATGGTTTACTTGATTAGTCGTAGACGTGAGGTGAAAGAGGGTTTTTCTGAAGAACTTTCCGCAACGACATTGAAGGGGAAGGCCAACTGTTGGCCTTCCCCTTCAATGTCGTTTTGTAGCAGATTTTGAATTGATCGAATCTCTTGCCGCCCCCGCAGCTGCGGCTAAGAGTTCATCAGGGTTTCAGGCGGTAGATTGTGCGGGGCCAGGGAATGGCCTCTCGGATATGTTGCAGGCCGCTAACCCACGCGACAACCCGTTCAATTCCCATTCCGAATCCGCTGTGAACAAAGGTGCCGTACCGCCGGAGATCGAGATACCAGTCATAGGGTTCCTCGGGAAGCCCCTCCTCCCGAATTCTCGCCAGCAGGCGGTCATAGTCGTCCTCCCGCTGAGAGCCGCCGATGATCTCTCCGTACCCCTCCGGTGCGAGAAGGTCGTCGCACAGGACGAGGTCAGGATTGTCGGGGTGTTCTTTCATGTAAAAGGCCTTTACCGATTTGGGGTAGTTCTCGATGAAAACCGGACGGTCGAACTGTTTCGTGAGGATCGTCTCGTCTTCGCTCCCGAGGTCACTTCCGTAGGGCGTGGAGCTCCCGAGGCGGGTGAGCATGTCGATAGCCTCGGAATACTGGAGGTGAGGAAAGGGGGCTTTGATGTTCTCGAGCTTCGAGACATCCCTTTCCAGGGTATGAAGTTCTTCGCCGCAATGTTCGAGAACCTGGGATACCAGATGGACGATGAGCCGCTCCTGGAGGTCCATGTTGTCCTTGTGGTCATAGAAGGCGACCTCCGGCTCGAGCATCCAGAATTCGGTGAGATGGCGTCGGGTCTTCGACTTTTCTGCCCGGAAGGTCGGGCCGAGGCAGTAGACCTTTCCGTAGGCTGCTGCGGCGGCTTCCGCGTAGAGCTGCCCAGTCTGGGCAAGGTATGCCTTTGAATCAAAGTAGTCGATTTCGAAGAGCCCGGAAGCCCCCTCTCCGGCAGCTCCGCTGATAATGGGGCTGTCCACGAGGAGGTAGCCGTCGGAATGAAAAAATTCACGGGCGGCCCAGATGACCCGTTCGCGGATTTTCATGATGGCGTGTTGGCGGCTGCTTCGAAGCCAGAGGTGGCGGTTGTCGAGCAGGAAGTCGATACCGTGCTCTTTTTTTCCGATGGGGTAGTCCGATTCGGGGTTTTGAAGGATGTTCACGGCCGAGACTGAAAGCTCTACCCCCGAAGGAGCCCGCTCGTCCTTGCGGACAAGGCCCGTTACCTCGACGGAAGCCTCGAGGCGGAGCCCCTTGGCGGCGGCGAAGAGGTCTTCAGATACCTCAGACTTTACCATCACTCCCTGCACAGTGCCCGTTCCGTCCCGAAGCTGGAGAAAGTGGATTTTTCCCGAACTCCTCATGTTGTAGAGCCACCCCTTGAGGGTGACCTGTGAATCGATTTTTGACGGAAGATCTCCGATATATACCCATGGAACTGTCATGTCTAATCTACCTCCCAAGCTGTATAAAAGCAAAAATGGCCGTCCCCTTTTTCGGCTGCGAGTATATGATACACTAAACGACAAGTGAAAAAAAAGGAGAAGCAGAGTGAATATTCCCCGTATCGTCCTTGCTCACGAAAAGAGGCCCGGAAAGGTTCCCCAGAGTATCCTTGCGGCTGCCGCGCTGAAGAATCTCGGACACCCTCTGAAGATTTTCTGCGCCGGCCCCGACGAATACCTCTCCCGGCTCGCCGGACTCGTTCTCGGAGAAGAGGTGACCATTCTCGACCCTCTTTCCTGCGGAAGCGCGCGGACATTCAAAACCCTCTTTCAGAGGGCGTCCCGCCCAGACTCTCTCAATATCATATTTGTTCCCCTCGGAGAGCGGATCGACATCGACACCTTCTCCTTTTTCCCTGAGGGGGGGGAGATCTGCAGACGCCTTGCATGTCCCATGATTCCCGTGATCTATTCTGATTCGTCCGCAGGAGTGGCCGCGAGGATCATCGAGGATGTGACGAAACGTTTCGCCGGTCCGGGAGGCATCTCTCTGCCGGCGGTTCTTTTCTCGTCAGTACTGAACCCGAGGGAATATCAGCTTCTCGAAATTGAAACGGGGAGGCAATCTCCGCTGATGACCCTGGGCTATATTCCGGGAAATCTCGAAAAAAGCGCTCCCGAACTGCTTGAGATGTGCCTTCCCGATTCTTCAGCTAAAATTTCTCTGCAGGTGAAGACGGCGGCCGCTCAGCTTGCAGCTTCTGCCGGGCAGGTGGACTGGAATGTCCTCTGGGGGATCGCTCGCTTTCACGACGAGTGGACGCAAATCACTGAGCCTCTCAACGGGAGGCACGCGGGTCTTTCAGTGGGGATCGTCGACCATGAGGCGCTGCGGCTGGAAGGGGACAATGCCCGCCAGCTTTTTTCCATGTTTGGCTGCTCCGTGAAGATGCTCGAGCTTCAGAGCAGAGGAGGACCTGAATTGAACGCCCTGTACGTGCCCCATGGGCCCGGCTTTCTTCTCGCGGAACATTTGTTGGGTAATCCAGGCGTTAAGGAGTGGTTCCGCAGTTTTTTCCGCTCCAGCCGGGGTATTTTCGTCAACGGCGGGGTCACCCCCCTCCTCGGTAAGTCCTTCTTCCTTCCTAATGAACGTCAGTATGAGGGGATGGGGATCTTTCCCTTTCGCGGGGAGTTTGCCATGCCCTCTTACGGAATCCGGAAGGTGGAGATCTCCTCCCGTGAGGGAGACTCAGTGCTGAATATAGGCGAAAAGATGCGGGGGCATATTCCTTCATACTGCTCCGTTCTCAACCCGGATGACGAGGCGCCGTCCCTCTGGACTTTGAGAGAGCTCGGCAAAACCAGGAGCATCGGGCTCTCGGGGTGGAAGCGCGGAAAGGGCATAGCCACAGACATCTGCATCCAGCCCTGGAGCAATATTGAGGGGATGGGAAGATGGCTGGCTTTCTGCAAATCATAAAAAGTTGCTTTACAGAAGGCCGTAGTCCATCAGGGCCTGAACCGGATTTTCATACCCCCTCAGGTTTGGAATAAAACTTCCTATGGGAGCAAAGAACCCTCTTCCGAAGGACCTGGAGGTCTGGCGGTCACTCTCCGCGTCTCCGAGGAAAAGCGGAAGGGATGTAGAGGTTCTGTCGCACAGAAGGGCCAGGCCGTCGGGAGATGGTTTTATCATACCCGTCTCCGGCGTGACGATGAGCTCGGACGGGAAGTCCTCCCAATCCAAGAGCTTGAGAGCAAGGCGCAGCTCTCTTTGGGGTCTGCCGGTGTAAATACCCGCTGGAAGGGGAAGATCCCTCCATGAAAAGGACGCGAGAGGGCGCTCCTTTTCCCAAAGACCCGCTCTCCGGGTCGTGTAGAGGGGAGTTTCTCCCATGGCCTCGTACTCATCGCATCCGAAGTACATTTCTTCGCATGCCTGCCGGAGAGGCTCCCGAAGAACTGTCTCTCCGAAGGCAGATCTCACCCATGAAACGACGTCAGTGCCGGTGAATCCGTTCAGGAGAGACAGCCATTCTTCAGGCGAAGGAAGGCTGGCGGCGAGGGAAGGGGTTCTCCGGGCTGCGGCGCAGTTGAGAGCGGCCCAGGCAATATCGTAATCGTCGTTGAAGGCAGGATGGGTTTTTGTGACTGAAAAGTGCCGGTAGGAGAACCCTTCGCTGTCCGGAATGTTGCCGAGAACCCGGGTCCACCCCCAGAGAAGAGCTCTGGATACGACCTCGGGGTACGACCGGGAGGCATCCACCAGCACGCCGTCCACATCGAAGACGATCAGATCCGGTTTCGAAGCTGAAGGTATCATTTGGAAGTCACCTCTTTTATTTTCGCTCGAATACCGGTCATTCTAGCAGAAAAGAGAGAGAAGAAAGAGGAGGAAGATGAGATGCTCCTTGAGATCCCTTTGAGTTCGGATGCTGGCCCCCTCTTCCGGCAGATTGCCTCCCACCTCGAGAAAATGATTCGGGCAGGCACCATCTCCGGCTCGGTACGCCTTCCCGGAACGCGGGAGCTTGCCGCCAGACTCGGGGTGAGCCGCTCGACGGTGATAGAGGCCTACGAGCTCCTCTCCGACAGGGGATTGATCCGCATGAGAGGGCGCAGCGGAACTTACGTGGCTGATCGTCCTCCCGCGGAGAGTTTTCCCTCTGGAGAGCCTGAGGATTGCCTGAGATTCGATTCCGAGCGGCCGACGGCAGATCTCGTTCCCACGGAGGTTCTGGCGAAGATCAGTCGATCTGTCCTCCTGGACGACGGAGGAATATCCCTCGGAGGTCTTCCGCCTGAGGGATATCCTGAACTTCGCCGGGCGCTTCTGCGCCATGCGGTGCTCCGGGGCATCCCTGCAAAGCCTGAGGAGGTGGTGGTGACGTCCGGAGGAAAGGACGGTCTGTCCACCCTTCTCCGTGCCTGCCGCAAGGTAGGTTTTACAAGGGTGGTTACAGAAGAGCTTTCCTACAGCGATATTCAGGGGATTGCTCGAAACGAGGATCTGCCCCTCTCCACCGTACCGCTTCTCGGAAGAGGAGACTTGTCCGCTCTTCGGAATATGTCCGAAAAAGATGTTCTGTATCTTGTTCCGACCTTTCAAAACCCCATGGGAACGACCCTTTCTCCTGAAATCCGCAGAGAAATCCTCTCTCTCCGGGCGGAAAAGGGGTTTCTCATACTTGAGGATGACAGCTACGGAGAGCTGCGGTACTGCGACAAGAGCATCTCTGCCCTCAAGGCGATGGACGACGGAGACGGCGTGGTCTACCTCGGATCATTCACCCAGCTGCTCTTTCCGGGAATCCGTATGGGGTATGTGCTCCTTCCTCCCTTTCTCACCGACAGCTACCTCGAAACAGCACGGTTCCGCCAGGGGCAGGTCTCCTCCCTGGTACAGCTTGTTCTGTGCCGTTTCATTCAGGAGGGAGCCCTCGCCGAGGCGATAGAAACGGCCAGAGGAGTTCTTTCCGTACGGATGGAGACCCTCTTTTTGTCCCTGGGTAGAACTTTTCCAGAAAGAGAGATTTCGAGGCCAGACGGCGGAATGTACCTGTGGTTTTCCACAGGAAAGCTCACTGGAGAGGATGCGGCGGAAAGGGCCCGGGAGAAAGGCGTGCTGGTGACGCCCGGCAGAATTTTTTCGCCCCGGGGCAGTCCGATCAGAGGAGTGCGCTTTGCTCTCGCCTCAGTGGACGCCTCCCGGATTGCGGGCGGGGTGGGGCTTCTGCAGGAGGCCTGGGGGGGGCTCCTTTAATTGTTAGCTGTCGGGGGAGTTTTCAGGTTTCTCTCGTTCTTCATCGAGGGTGAGCAGGTACTTTTTCCACAGAAAGAGAGCCGCCCATGCGGAGATCGATCCTCCGAAAAGGCCGATCAGTACGTAATCGATCCGTCCCCGGCCGAGCAGATATCCTCCCATTCCGGCGAGGGCATATCCGTAGAGGACGATTGTTCCCATCGAAAGCAGCAGAACGAACTGGCGCATATACTCAGCTCCCTTTATTCTTCCGATTGTAGCATGGAGAGATAAGTTTCCTTCCGTCTTGTTTCTTTTTTGTGGACATGTTAAAGTATGCCAAAATATATAATACTGACAGTTATACAATAAACGCCTAGATTATCGTGAGCAAAAAACAGGAGGAATCTTTTATGAGAGAACCCAGGCTCTATACCACCTCTGCAGACTACGCGTATCAGGAACTTCGCCACCGCATCATCACAAAGCAGCTCAAGCCGGGGCAGCGGCTGCCGGAGGTAACGATAGCAGTTCAGATGGGAGTCAGCAGAACTCCCGTCCGGGAGGCTCTCAGGCGCCTCGCCAGCGAAGGGCTGGTGATCATCATTCCGAACAGCGGAGCCCGCCTTGCTGCTCCCACAGCCAAGGAAATTGAGGACACCTTCCTCGTTCGGGAGCAGCTTGAATGCCTTGCCATCCGCCTTGCCGCGGAGCGGGTGGGAGAGCGTCATCTCCGCCGTCTCGAGGAGGCCATCGTGGAGGAGTCCCGGGCAATAGATCAGCGGGATCTTGAAGTGTATCTTGAGGTCAATGAAACCTTCCATAAGACCCTGGCTGACGCAAGCGGGAACAAGGTTCTGGCGGAATACGTAGAGAACATCCTCGCCCGGACGAATGCCTACATCGTTTTTTACGATCCCTTCTACGAGCGGGAAAGCATTCCCACGGTGGAAGCCCATAGAGAGATCCTTGTGGCCCTCCGCGCCCATGACGCTGAAAAATGCGTGAAGCTGATGCGCCAGCATCTGAGCGACGCTTTTTCCGGTCTCAGCCAGGTTGTGGAGGAGTAGTTCCGTCTCCTGAAGCGGCAGAGTGTCTCGGGGGAGCCCAAAATATCGGATGCTCCCCTTTTCTTTTGCCAAAAAAGGCTTTTTTCAGTGAGAATACTATAGAATAACGTCAAATCCCGTCCGGTGATCCCCGGACGAATTTCCCGGGAGGTTCTCCTTATATTATGAAAACAATAATTCCCACCCTCGACCTGACTCGTAATTACGTCCGCATACAGGCTGAAATCAAGGAGGCCATCGAAGAAGTTCTTGAAGGCCAGCATTTTATTCTCGGGCCCGAGGTCGGACAATTTGAAGAGGAATGCGGACAGTATCTCGGCGGCGTCTCCGCAGTCTCCTGCGCCTCCGGCACCGACGCGCTCCTCCTTGCCCTCATGGCCCTCGACATAGGCGAAGGGGACGAGGTCATCACGACTCCTTACAGCTTTTTCGCTACGGCCAGCTGTATCACCCGTCTGGGAGCTACGCCGGTCTTTGTGGATGTCGACCCCAAGACGTACAACATCGACTGCGACAAGGTTCTGAACGCCGTGACCCCGAGAACGAAGGCCTTTCTTCCCGTCCATATCTTCGGGCAGATGGCCCCCCTTGAAGGGGTGGCTGACCAGCTTGCCTCCCGCGGGATTCCGATCGTTGAGGACGCGGCTCAGGCCTTCGGTTCCTGGCGGTCGATTGACGGAAAGCCCCTTCGAGCAGGGGCGGTGGGAACTTTGGGGTGCTTTTCCTTCTTTCCTACGAAAAATCTCGGAGGATACGGCGACGGAGGGCTGATGGTCACGCCCGACCGGAAGTTGTCGGACCGTCTGAAGACGCTGAGAGTTCACGGGGCGGGAAAGACCTATTACCATGACGAAGTCGGTCTCAACAGCCGCCTTGATACACTGCAGGCCGCCATACTCCGGGTAAAGCTCCGGCATCTCGAGGAATGGAATGAGGAACGGCGCGGGGTCAGCGGCCGGTATTCCGCCCTTTTCGCCGAATACGGACTTCTCGATGTGATCACCCCCCCTGCGGAACTTTACGGGAATTATCATATTTATCATCAGTACGTCGTCAAAGCCCAAAGGCGGGACGAACTGCAGCGCTTTCTCGACGAAGAGGGGATCGTCAGCAGGATTTATTATCCGGTGAGCCTTCATCTTCAGAAATGCTTTTCTTTTCTGGGGCACAAGGAGGGGGACTTTCCCGTCTCCGAACAGCTCAGCAGGGAAACCCTCGCGCTGCCGGTCTTTCCGGAGCTTACTATGGAAGAACAGCGGCGTATCGTGTCAGCAGCAGCGACGTTCTACGGAAAAAATGTCTGACCAATATTGCTCTTTCCTCCGGAACCGTGTAAAATACCGATGCTGAAAGAGCAGAGAAAAGAGTATTCTTTTCTCTGCAATAAAGAGTTCAGGAGGTGAACGCCATGTTTCCTTTTTTCTTTGATCCTACAATGATACTTCTTCTACCGGCCCTGATGCTCGCCATGTGGGCGCAGTACCGGATCAAATCCGTATTCACCCGGTATAGCCAGGTGGCTTCCCGGCAGGGGACGACGGCCGCCTCCGCTGCCCGTGCGCTCCTCGACCGTCACGGTCTGAACCAGGTTCCCGTTGAACGGGTTGCGGGCAATCTGACGGATCACTATGACCCCCGGGACAAGAGTTTGAGCCTGTCCGATTCGGTCTACGGCAGCACGAGCATTGCCGCAATCGGTGTCGCTGCCCACGAAGTGGGGCACGCCATACAGGACAGTTTGAACTATTCTCCTCTGAAGCTTCGCAACGCCATCGTTCCTGTGGTGGGTATCGGTTCCACCCTCGCATTTCCCCTGTTTTTTATCGGCATTCTCATGCGGGGGGAGTTGCTCATGAATCTGGGGATCGTCCTCTTTCTGGGGGTGATCGTCTTTCATTTGGTGACCCTTCCTGTGGAGTTCGACGCGAGTTCGAGGGCCCTGCGGGTCCTCGCTGATACGGGAATTTTAAGCACTGAGGAAATAGGAGGGGCGCGATCAGTACTCAAGGCCGCCGCATGGACCTATGTTGCCGCCACTGTAATGGCCTTCGCGCAGCTTATCCGCCTCCTGTTTCTTCGGGGTATGTTCGGCAGCAGAGATTAGGTCTCCTCCATTCTTTCTGTTTCCGGCGGGACCGTGAATGAAGAATGGAGCGGCTTTTTTGGTCGCTCCATTTTGTTTCAAATCAACTTGTCGATGAAAGGAGAATAACCATGCCTCTTCTGGTGATCCTGCTTTTTCTGTTTGTCTTCCCCTGGCTGGCTATTCTGCTGCTGCTTTTCTTTGCCCTCCTCATACCCCTGGGGTTCACTCTCCGTTCCTTTTTCTGGGTGTTCATGGGGCCGACACAGCTCTTCCGGATTCTCTCCAATAAGAAAATACGGAGGAACCATGCCCTTGAACATGCGACCATCGCGGTCCTCGAAGAGCGGTACGGCGTTCTTTCCATTGAGGGAGCATCCGAAGAGAGCGGCTTCTCCCTGAGCGGAGGGCTTGATCCGGACGAAGTCCTTGCAGCTGCAGAACAGGCTCTTCTCCGTCTTCGGAAGGGAGAGACGTCTCTTGCGATCCATAGTAAGTGCGGCACCACAATTGTTGTGGTGAACACCCTGTCGGCACTGGTTTTTCTTCTCCTTCTCTGGCTGACGGACAATCTCAGCATTCTCGCCGTTCTGGTTGCCCTTGCAGTGGCGCATTTTCTGGGCACGAAGGTGAGCCCTGCAGTTCAGCGGTACATCACCACCGATACCCGTCTCGAAGGACTGGAGATTACCGGAATTGATGTCAAGAGAGAGTCAAGGGGATTCGGCCCCCTCACCTTCGTCGTTCCGTCAGCGCTCTTTGTCCGGACACGCATGGCCGGAGAACCCCTCGAAGCCGAAGTGGTCTCCTGATGAGGGGGATCGAAGCCTCCCTGGTCGTCTGGAACGACGTCCGGCAGGGCCAGTTCGCTTCAGAATCCATCCGCAGAATTGCTCCGGTTCTCACTCCGGGAGATCTCACCCTCGCAACCTCCCTTGTCTATATCACCCTGCGGCGGCAATATCTCTGGAAGGAGATATACGGCAGATTCCTTTCCGCCTCACCCTCCTCCGTCTCCCAGCTGACGGGAGATGTCCTGTGCATCGGTACAGCTGGAATCCTCGAACTGAGAAGGTTTGCTCCGAAAGTGCTCGTGAACGGACTCGTTCAGGTCTTGAAAAAGAAGGGCGAGGAGAAGGGCGCCAGAATAGCCAATGCGGTCCTTCGGAGAATAGCCTCTGAGGGAGCGGAGGAACTGCGAAAAATAGAGCGGTCCGGAGGGCAGAAAGAACAGGCCCTTGCTGCAGGCGTTCCCGGCTGGGTGGCCTCTTCCTGGCGGAACACATGGGGAGAAGAGGCAAAGTCCCTTCTGAAGATGGCCCGGATCCGCCCCTATGCCTCCTTCCGGATTTCAGCCGGCGCCAGCTCCAGAGAGTTGGTCGAAAAGGCACGCCGAAAGGGAATTCGATGCTGGCAGTCTCCGGCAGTGGACTCCTCCCTGAGGCTTGGGACGACAATCTATCCGAAGGACTTTCCCGGATATGAAGAGGGGCTCGCAACGCCCCAGTCGGAGTCATCCATGCTTGTGAGCGAAGTCATGAGAAAGGTGCATCGCGGAGGACCCATTCTCGAGATGTGCAGCGGAAGGGGAATCAAAACCGGGCATCTTGCCTCTCTCTTTCCCGATACTCCTCTTGAGTGCATAGAGCTTTCCCGGGGCAGAGTCGACGCCGCGAGAAGAGAGCTGAAGCGGCTCAAGGTCGGAGAGAATATCACTCTCCGCCAGGGAGACGCCCTGGAGCTCGAGCCGAAAGCCCCTCCCGGAATGATCTCCCTTGACGCGCCCTGTTCCGGAAGCGGCACGTGGAATCGTCATCCGGAGGGAAAGTGGAGGCTGACGCCGGAAAAACTCGCTTCTTTCGCCCTTCTTCAGGAAAATCTTTTGAAAAGAGCTCTTTCTCTTATTGCGCCGGGAGGAATTGTGGTCTACTCTACATGTAGCCTCATGAAAAACGAAAATGAGAATGTCGTGGCCGGGGCCCTTTCCTCGGAAAAGAACTGCATGGAGCTGTCCTTTCCCTTTGAGGGGAAATTATTCCGCAGGGGCAAGCCGTGGGGGACCTATGTTCTGCCGGGGCTCCCCTGGGTGGACGGTTTTTATATCGCACTGTTGATGAAGAAATCGGGAGGGGAAAACCGTTGATGGGTAAAATTTTCCGCTGGGCTGTTGTCCTTGTTCTGCTTGTGATTCTGATCTCCGGAAGCGTGGCTTTTTATACCGTCTTTTTCGGCGGGAAAGACCTGGTCATTCCTCCCTTGAGGGAGATGTCGGTGCTCGATGCCGTGGACGAGGCGGAACGCCTGGGCCTTGCGGTGAAGATAGAGCAGGTGGATTCCTCTATTCCCTCGGGAACGGTTCTCGCCCAGTGGCCGGAACCGGGAACAAAGGTCCGGAAGGATAAAAGCATCATCCTGAAGGTCAGCAAGGGAGGCAACCGGAAGATGGTCCCCGATCTGCGAGGGCTCGAATACTCCCAGGCGGTGGATAAAATTAAGGAGCTGGGTTTTGCGCCGGGGGATATGCTGAAGATCAATGATGATCAGCGCCCCGCAGGTACAGTGATTGCCCAGAACCCTGCCGGAGCATCCATGGTGCCCCCTGACAGGAAAGTCGAGCTGCTCGTGAGCCTTGGGCCGATTCCGAAGGACGGCAAGATCCCCCTTCCTGATCTCGCCCAGCTTCAGGAGGCAGCGGCACGGGATCTTCTTGCCGAGAGCGGCCTTCGCCTCGGAGGAGTGGAATACGTTTCAACCCAGAATACTCCCGAGGGAATGGTCATGTCCACAAAACCGAAGGCCGGCACCCCGATAAAAAAAGGAAATACGGTGATCCTTCAGGTGGCGACGAACAGGCGGAGGGAGGAGCCGAAGGCCGAAAAAAAATCTTCGGAAAGTGTTGAAGAGCCTTCAGGAGCTGTCGTGGTGGAACAGGGGCCGTCCACTATCCGCCAGGTTGGGCCCGCCGGCCCTGTCCAGACGGTCTTAACTCCGAGACAGCAGGAGGCCGCTGCAGCCACCGGGCTGGCCACGCCGCCCACTGTCGTTGCGGGGCAAGAAAATCAGCTCGCTCCCGCTCAGGTGAAACCCGGTGCAGCCGCTACGGGGACGGCAAAAATACGCTACCAGGTGCCCCCTCTGTCGAAGCCTCTGAGCCTGAAGATCGAACTGGTGGATACATCGGGAACACGGGCTATTTTATCGAGGGATGTCAAGGGAGGGGAGTACATCTCCCTTGATTCCCCCTTCAACCGGGAGGCCGTGGTGACGATCTACCTCGGCGGAGAGTTCGTCTGGCAGGAGAGATACAAATGACGAGGAAGATCCTTCTCGCCCCCTCTCTTCTCTCGGCGGACCCTCTCCATGTCTCCCGCTCCATCGAATCCCTTGGAGATCAGTACGACTGGCTTCATGTGGATGTCATGGACGGAAATTTCGTGCCGAACATCACCTTTGGCCCCGCCTTCGTCGCCGCTCTGAGAAAAGAATATCCGGAGGCAGTGCTGGATGTTCACCTCATGGTCGAGCAGCCGTCGGGAATCCTCGACTCCTTTCTCGACGCGGGGCCTGATATCCTCACGGTCCACGTCGAGGTGGAACATCACGTGCACCGTACGTTGGGGCGCATTCGAGAACGGGGCGTCAAGGCTGGAATATCTCTCAATCCCGGAACATCAGAGGAGCTGCTGCGTCCCCTTCTTCCCTTTATCGACCATATTCTCGTCATGTCGGTGAACCCCGGGTTCGGAGGTCAATCCTTCATCGAACCGGTCCTCGAAAAAACCCGGCAGCTCTGCCGCTGGAGAGCGGCGGGCCATTACTCATGGCTCATCTCCATGGACGGAGGGGTTGGATTGGAAAACGCGGGGCGGATTGCCCGGGCGGGGTGCGATGTCCTCGTCATGGGAAGCGCGATTTTTGGCGCCCCCGACCCGGCTGAAAGAGTGCTGGAAATCAGAAGGAGAGTAAAGGAGGCAATGAACGGTGCCTGAAAATAGAGAAGACGTTCTGCGAGATCTTGGAATACGAATTCGCCAGAAAAGAGAAGAGCTGGAGCTGAGCCTTCGAGAAGCCCACGAAGGCACGAAAATCCGGGCCGAGTTTCTCGAGGGGATCGAGCGGGGGGACTACAGCGAATTTCCCGGAACGGTCTATATCCGGGGGTTCATACGAACCTATCTTCGTTTTCTCGGAGCGGAAGAGCTCTGGGAGAGCTTTCTCCCCGCCCTGAGCGAGGGGAGCTCCTCCGAGCGCGACGGGGAGATGGTGGTCGGAACGTGCACACTTCCGGCAAAGGGGTTCAAGCCCGCTTCCCGTTTCTGGCTCTTTGTTATATTGATGCTTGTCCTTCTCGGTTCATCCTGGTATGTCTGGTATACCTGGAGTGCATCCGACGCCCCTCCCCTCTCTACTCTTGAGGAGGTGGGAAAGAGCGGAGAGAGTGGAACTGCTCCGTCAGCGGATCAGCAGACAGAGAAGGATGTTCCCGGCGATCCTCTCGCAGAAGGGGAGCGACCCGCTCCCGGGACTGTTCCGGATAAAGAGACCAGCGGACCTGCTCCGGCGGTGAAGTCGCCGGATCTTGCGGCCACCGTCCCACCGGGGATGACGGCGCCTCCGACCGCGGCAGAGCTTGTGGGAAAAGCCCTTCCTGAAACCTCTACCGTGCCCGTTCCGGCACCTGAGGAAAACAAGAAAAATGAACTCGTCATAAACGCCTCCGGCGACTGTTGGGTCAGGGTTCAGCAGGGAAAAAAGACTCTGTTCGAGCGAACTCTGAAATCGGGGGACAGGGTGTCCTTCCCGGTGGAAGAAAGGATCACGGTCGTCTACGGAAGGGCAGGAGCCGTGACGACTCAATGGAACGGAGAGGACCTCGGAAATCCCGGACGATCCAAGGGGGTGGAACGGATGTTCTATGCTCCTGACGGGACGTCCGGCAGGATTAATCAGTGAAGCTTCATATTACGAGCCTTGGTTGCGCAAAAAACACAGTGGATAGCGAAAATCTCCTCGGACTTCTTGAGGGAGCCGGAGTCGAGATCGTTCAGGATATAGCAGGGGCGGACACAGCTCTCGTCAATACCTGCGGGTTCATTCAGCCTGCCGTGGAGGAGAGCGTGAGCGCTATCCTCGATCTCGAGCTTCTCAAAGAACAGGGAAAAATTCAGAGGATAGCCGTTGTCGGGTGTCTAGTCAACCGCTATGAGGAGGAGCTGAGAAAAGAGCTTCCCTCCGTGGATTTTTGGGCTAAGGCGGAGGAATGGGTTCCCCTTCTTGCGTCCCTCGGCCTCAACGCCGGTACAGCCCGGCGGGGGCGGCTTCCTGAAACCAAGCCCTGGACTCGCTACCTTAAAGTCGGAGAAGGGTGCGATACCCGATGCTCTTACTGCACAATCCCCTCCATCCGCGGCCGTGCCCGAAGCGTTCCCCTCGTGGAACTCATCGCCCAGGGGGTCAGCCTTGCGGAAGAAGGAGCAAAAGAGCTCTGCCTTGTAGGGCAGGATCTTACAATCTACGGCAGGGACCTCACGGGCCGGCCTCTCTTACGGGATCTTCTCGAGGGGTTGGAACGGGAGCTCCCCCCTTCCGTCTGGATTCGCCTTCTCTATCTGCACCCCTCCCGGGTCGACGAGCAGTTTATCGACTTCGTGGCCGGGAGTTCCAGAATTCTCTCCTGTCTCGATATTCCCATACAACACATTGACGGTGACATTCTGAAAAGAATGAACAGACCTGACGCAGAGAGTCATATCCGCAAAATCTTCGCCTACGCCCGGCGGACCGACCCACTTTTCGCCCTCAGGACGACTGTGATGGTCGGCTTTCCCGGAGAGACGGAGAGACAGTTCGGAAGTCTTCTCGATTTCCTGGAGGAGACGAAGATTGACCGGGTGGGAGCTTTTATCTTCTCTCCGGAAGAGGGAACTTCGGCGGCGGAGATGTCCGGCCAGATTTCTATAGAAGAGAGGGAGCGCCGTTATGCACGGCTCCTTGAACTGCAGTCTGAGGTCTCTCTCGAGAGACAGCAGCTTTTCATCGGGAAAAAGTTGACCGTCCTCCTCGAAGAGCCCCGGGACGAGAACGGTTTTGCCTGGGGACGGTCCTATCGCGACGCTCCGGAAGTGGACGGGCTTGTGGGTATTGCCGGTACTTCTCCACTGCAGGCGGGATCCTTTACGGAGGTGCTGGTGACCGATGGGGATGAACATGACCTCTACGCAGAAATTTCAGGGTAAAAGAAACATCCCCTGGTGCGTCAGCACCCTCTGCGGCCTGGGGTTCTTCACCTCCATGCCGGGCACAATCGGTTCAGTCGCGGCGTTTCTGGTCTATGGCTTCTTTCCCGTGCCCCTTGCAGCTCTTCTTGCCGTTATCGCAGGAGGGATCTGGGCTTCCCAACGCTACTGCATCGAGACGGGAAGGACCGATCCTCCGGAAGTGATCATCGACGAGGTGGCCGGAACGTGGATCGCCATGTGGGGCTTTCCTCCCGGCTATTTTCTGCCGGCCCTCTTTCTCTTTCGCATTATTGATATTCTTAAACCCTTTCCAGTCAACGCTTCGGAAAAACTTCCCGGCGGGTGGGGGATCATGGCGGATGACATCGTGGGGGGGATACTGGTGAACCTGATCCTCACGGGGATCCGCTGGCTTTACTTTCAGGGCGGATGGGAAGTTCTTTTTTAAAACAGGAGGAGAGATTATGAACCACGCTGTTCTCATTGCCCTCGGAGATGAACTCCTCAGCGGCCTTCGCCAGGAGGCAAACTGCTCCTGGCTCGCTGAAAAACTCACCCGCGCGGGGTGGATAGTGGATAAAATTGAAACCCTCTCCGACGGCGGATCAGACCTCGAAGAATCCTTGAAGACCCTTGTGGGAAAAGTAGACCTTCTTGTTCTCTCCGGCGGGCTCGGGCCGACCCACGATGACTGTACGCGCGTTATCCTTGCCCGATATCTCTCCGTTCCTCTCGCGGAGGACCGGAGAGCCTATGATGCCGTACTGGCGAGGTACCCAGAAGAAAACAGAGAGGGCCTTGAAAGAAGCAGGGAGGCTCAGTCGGCCATTCCCCTTGGAGCCCGGGGGGTACATAACCCTTCCGGATCGGCCCTCGGTATCGCCTTTACCCTCCAGGGTACGAGAGTCTTCGCTTTTCCGGGGGTGCCAGCGGAATTCCGGGCCATGGCAGAACAGGAGCTTGCTGCAGATATACTCATGAACGATCTGAGAATGACCTCCGTCTTCGTGGCGGGGTGGCCGGAGAATCTATTGAAAGACCGCCTCGCTCCGGTGACTGAGCAAAAAGACCTGCACATCTCCATTCTTCCCTCTGCAGGGCTTATAGAATTTGTCCTCCGGGGCGAACCTGACAGACTTGTGCAGGCAGAAGCCCAGGTCCGCTCCCTTCTTCCCGGAGACTGCCTTCCACCCGGAGCTTCATCCCTCCAGGAAGCAGTCCTTCTTGCGTCAAAAAAGAAGAACCTCACTCTTTCCTGTGCAGAATCCTGCACAGGCGGGCTCGTCGGGGCCGCTCTGACGGAGATCCCCGGGAGTTCGGAGGTTTTTCTTGGAAGCGCGGTGTGCTATAGTAATCAAGCGAAAAAAAGTATTCTCTCAGTAAGTCAAGATATTCTAGACACCTTCGGTGCCGTGAGTTCCCAGTGCGCCCTTTCCATGGCAGAGGGAGCTCAGAGGATATACGGTTCCGACCTCTCCCTGTCGGTAACCGGGATCGCAGGACCGGAGGGCGGAACCGAAGAAAAACCCGTGGGCACTCTGTGGTTCGGAACGTACGGTTTAGGAATCGAAGAGGCAACAACGCGCCGATTTACCGGAAACAGGAGCGCAGTACGGGGCAGGGCGCTCATGGCAGGCCTGGAAATACTGTGGAGGAGAATTTCAAAAGAGGAGTGACGAAGGGGAAGTAGAGAGATTTAGAGCTCATAGATTCGACAATTTCGAAAGGAGTGTTCTTGATTGGCGAAGAAAAAAACCGCCCAGACAAAAGAAGATGTCCTCGAACTTGCCATAGATGATATCCGAAGTAAGTTCGGTGAGGGATCCATCATGCGCCTCGGAGAATCCTTCCGGGCTGCGGTGGAGGTTATCCCCACGGGGATTCTTCCTCTCGACGTGGCTCTTGGAATCGGCGGACTTCCCAAGGGGCGGATCGTCGAAGTCTTCGGTCCGGAGGGTTCGGGAAAGACCACGGTCGCTCTTCACGCCATTGCAGAAGCTCAGAAGGCGGGCGGAATCGCGGCTTTTATTGACGCCGAACATGCACTGGATCCCCGACTTGCCTCAATGCTGGGAGTGGACGTTCTCTCTCTTTACATCGCCCAGCCTGACAGCGGCGAACAGGCGCTCTATGTCCTCGACACCCTCGTCCGCAGCAGCGCGGTGGACATCGTCGTGGTGGACTCAGTGGCAGCCCTCACCCCCCAGGCGGAGATCGACGGTAAAATAGGGGATAGCCAGGTGGGGCTGCAGGCCAGGCTTATGTCCTACGCCCTCCGCAGGCTCACGTCCGCTATATCGAAGAGTAACTGTGTCGTCGTCTTCATCAATCAGCTGCGGTCGAAGATCAGCACAGGATACAGCTCGGGTCCTCAGGAGACCACCTCCGGCGGAAGGGCCCTCAAGTTCTACAGCTCTGTCCGCATCGATGTGAAGCGGGGCAAAAGCGTCACCAAGGGAGACGAAACCATCGGCCATGAACTCTGGATGAAGGTTGTGAAGAACAAACTCGCTCCACCTTTCAAGACCGGTCACGGAACTCTCGTTTACGGCAAGGGGATCCCTCGGGGCATGTCCATCCTTGATATGGCTATTGACTTTTCTGTGGTGAAGCGTAAGGGGTCGTGGCTTTCCTATAAAGGGGAAACCCTCGGCCAGGGAAAAGATTCAGTCTCCCAGTACATGGAAGAGCATCCGGAGCTCATGGAGGAGATGGTCAAAGAAGTTCTGGCTATAACGTCGAAAGAACTCTCTATGGGACTTCCGGGACAGGATGCCGAACGTGAGCCCGGAGAAGAAGATGGAGAAGTGCTTTCCATTGAAGAGGAGATTCTCGAGCTCGAAGATGAGAAGTAAATAAAAAGATCGAATTACCTATAAAGAGACCCCTTTACGCACTGAAGCTAAGAAAAGTCCGGAACGGGGTCTCTTATTATTATTTACAAGAGCATATTGTTGGGTTTAATTCACAGATTGTAATCTTATTGACGGTCAATGGTTACTGAGGGTAGGCATTGACAGATACCCCCTCCTCGGGTATTATCTTCAGGCACTCTGGCGCAGGCCGAGTGCAAGGCGAACCAGCCTTACGGACCTTGACAGAATTATAGGTGGAAGAGAGAGGTAAAGAGCGAACCCTGAGTAATTATTTGAGAGTTTGATCCTGGCTCAGGACGAACGCTGGCGGCGTGCTT
>CAYZZX010000019.1:0-24043 GCA_964483085.1 uncultured Synergistaceae bacterium | reverse complement strand
ACCTGCATGGGGTGCAGGTGGTCGGAGGTTCGAATCCTCTCGTCCCGACCAGAAAGAACAAGCGGGGTGAAAACCCCGCTTTTTTTGTATTCTTGTGGAGGGGGTTCTATGATGTCCGATGGGCCGCGTTTTCATCAGAAGAAAAGTCTCGGGCAGAATTTCCTCACTGACCGGAAGGTTCTCGCACAGATAATCGATAGAGCCAGCCTGAGCCCTGAAGATGTCGTTCTGGAGATAGGACCGGGGCAGGGAGTCCTCACCAGAGAGCTTCTCGCCTCCCCTTGTGCTTTTGTCCATTCCGTCGAGATCGACAGAGGTTTGGAGCCTTTTCTGGCGGACCTGCCCCTTCGACATCCCAACCGCTTCGCCCTCCACTGGGCGGACGCTCTTCACTTCGATTACTCCTCCCTTAATCCAGTTCCACTCAAAGTAGTCGCGAATCTGCCCTATAACGTCACGACGCCTCTTCTGTGGCGCCTCCTTGAACTTCTTCCAACAGCTACTGAATATATCGTTATGGTGCAAAAAGAAGCGGCAGAGCGCCTCACAGCGCCCTCCAGGACGAAGGCCCGCTACCCCCTCGGTATCACTCTGGAAATAATGGGCCATGCCGACATTGTTCTGTCCGTTCCGCCTTCCGCCTTTCGCCCTTCTCCGAAGGTGGATTCAGCCGTGCTGAAGATCACTCTCTCGGGAAGGTATCCTGATCTGCCTCGAAATATTCTGTGGCGTGAGCTGCTTCGCCGGGGGTTTGCCCAGCGGCGAAAGAAACTGTCGAAAAACCTGAAGACCTGGCGCCCCGATCTTTCATGGAACGAAATTCTGCAGGGAGCCGGGCTCGAAGAAAACGCCCGGGCGGAGGAACTGACTTCTGCGGAGTGGATTGCCCTGTTGCAAACATTGAAGCCGGAAGAAAAATAAAAAAAGGCCCGTTTTCCTGAGTCAGGAAAGGGGCCGCATACAAAAAAGCAAAAAATGAGAGAGCCTTCTGTTACATTACCTTGTCTTTGAGGGCTTTGCCTGCTCTGAAGACCGGAACTTTTTTCGCGGCAATCTTGATGACCTTTTTGGGGTCCTGGGGGTTTCGGCCCTCCCTTGCGGCTCTTTCCCGAACTTCGAACGTACCGAATCCCACGAGCTGCACTTTCTCTCCCTTCGAAAGTGCATTTTCGATGGTTTCAAATATCGCGCCCACCGCAGCGCCAGACGCCTTCTTGTTCAACCCTGTCGCCTCTGCAACAGCAGTTACCAGTTCTGCTTTGGTCACTTTGTACAGCCTCCTCTAAAATATGATTAAAACTTCTCCCTGAAAGATAAAGCCGAGACCAACATAGGTCAGGACGTTTTATTATTACCAGCAAGTCCAGTTCTGGTCAAGTGAAAACTTCATTTTCCCTCTTTTCCGCGCCAGAAAATGCGTATTGGTGAGCCTTCGAAGTTTTCAAGCCCCCGAATCTCCTTTTCCATGTGATTTTCAAAAGAGGAGATTGCCAGATCAGGATAGTTCACAAAGAAGATGAACGTGGGAGGGGCAATGTCTGCCTGGGTGACATAGAAAATCTTGAAGGCCCGTCCCTTTCTGTCCGTCGGAAGGCGGTCGAAGGCGAGGATATCGCGAACCAGCCTGTTGAGCTGCGTCGTTCCAATTCTTCGTCTTCGGTTTTCAGCGATGGCCTCGATGGCTTTCGGTATTTTCTGCATTCCTCTCCCCGTGAGGGCGGAGATGAAATGGGCGGGGGCGAAGGAGAGGAAAACCATCTCGTCTCGGAGTTTGCGCTTCATGTCGTCACCGAGGCTGTCTTTCCGGCCAAGCAGATCCCATTTATTCAGGATGAGCAGAATGCCCTTGCCCCGCTCGAGAATCTCAGCGGCAAGCTTTTTGTCCTGGTCCGTGAAGGGCTCCTCCGCATCCATGATGAGAAGGGCCACGTCGCACCGATCCACCGCCTGGAGAGTCCGGACGAAGGAGTAATATTCGATATCGTTGTCTATCCGGCTTTTTCTCCGCAGTCCGGCCGTGTCGATAAGGCGGAAAAGGGTGCCATCGATGGTGACGAAAGTATCCACGGCATCCCTGGTCGTTCCGGGAATGTCGCTCACCAGTGAGCGCTCCTGCTTTGCGAGATAGTTGACAATGCTCGATTTCCCCACGTTGGGCCGCCCCACAATGGCGACGCTGATCGCCTGAACATCCTCCGGCTCGGAGGCCTCGGGAGGAAGTTTTTCAATTATGGCATCAAAAAGGTCGTAGATGTTGCGCTTATGCTCGGCGCTGACGCCGATGACTTCTTCAAATCCGAGGGAGTAGGCCTGAAATACCATGTCATCGTGGATACCGTCATCTATCTTATTGGCCGCGACAATGACCGGTTTTCCCGATTTTCTGAGGATATCCGCCACGTCCTCATCCATCCAGTTCGGCCCTTCCCTGCCGTCAATGACGAAGAGCACAAGGTCGCTCTCCTCGAGGGCTATTTTTATCTGGACCCTCATGCCCTCCATGAACGCATTTTCATCGTTGACGAGAAAACCACCCGTATCAACGACGTAGAATTTCCTCTCACGCCATTCCGCTTCTCCGTACAGCCGATCCCGGGTTACTCCGGGCATATCGTCCACTATGGCCGCCCTTCGGCCTACAAGACGGTTGAAAAGGGATGATTTTCCCACGTTCGGTCTGCCGATGATAGATACAACAGCCATACGAATACCTCCTCAGGGGATTTTTCAGTCAATCCAAACAGATATTTCCGGAAACCCTGTTTTTGAGTTTCCGATAGAATAAAAAGGAGCGAGAATTTCAGCGATCCCGGTAACGGACTGCACCGAAACCCAGAAGCGAAGAACCGGATCGCCCGGATCCATGGGGGAAAGTCCCCCTTTCTCCAGTGCAGCCATTATACTCTCTTTGCTTTCTTCGGAAGGGGCTTTCACCTCTATGAGAAAGGAAAAAGGAGGGAGTTCGAGCTCTTTCCGCTCTTTGAGCTCCTGCTTCCAGAAAACCTCCCATCCGGAGAGAAGGGCTTTCTGCCAGCCCGAGCCGGGTCGTCTGCTCTGGAGCACCAAAACCCGGTCTTCTTTTGCATTTCCCCTCCACAGGGATTCCCATGCCATGGAGTATGCCGTGAATTTCGCCTGGAACGCAACTCGTCGGGCCTCGGCATCCGCATCGATCCAGCCGGCGAATCCGACGTCGAGCAGATCGCAGAGGGAAAGGACCGATCTCGTTCCGGCGACGATCCCTCCACTGCTGAAGGAGGCCTTCAACGCCTTGCGGTTTTTTTTCCCCCTGATATTCTGATCTTCATTCAGAAGAACCGGCAATTCCGACGGAGCGGTCGAGCGGGCGACGGTGTAGAGGGCCTCAAGGCCCGGGCGCTTTCCCGTGAGGAGAACTCCCCTGCAGATCGGGCATACCTCCGGCAGGGGGGCGAGGGTGCCGCAGGAGGAGCATCGCAGACGGCCCTTGCGTTCTTCCCAGGCCATGACCGATCCGCAGCCTTTGCACCAGACCGGATTTCCGCATTCTTCGCAGGCCACTTCTCCGGCATATCCTTTTCTGTCGAGAAGCCACAACGCTGTCCTTCCCTGCTCCAGGCACTTCTGGGTCTCCTCGAGAAAGGGCACGGTCAGAGGGAGGCTGCCGCTGACACCCGGAGATTCTGAGGCCAACCCCTTCCTCATGTCCACGAATTTGACCATTCCCCGCCGGACAGGAGCCTGAAACTCCGGGCAGCACCGCAGATACAGTCTGGAGGAGGGAATTCTCCCCCCCAGGAGAAGGAGAGCACCCTCAAGGCGGGCCCGCTTCCCCGCCAGGGTGCGGCTGTGGAGATAGGGCCATTTGTAGGAACGATAGCCTCCGCTGCTCTCTTCGTCGACGAAAATGGAGGCAAGGGCCCGAAGGGGTGCAAAGACCGCTCCGGGGCCGCCGACGATCCCCGAGCACTCTCCTCCGTGGGCCCTGCGCCATGCCTTGAGAAGGGCTGCTCCGCCGGTGGAGGGCCACAGGAGGGTTTTTTCCCTCAGAGATGCAGGCAGAAAAGCGTGAAATGCTTCGGCTGAAGTCTGCTCAGGAAAAAGGGCGAGGAAAGGGGTGTTTTCTTCAAGGTCAGCCAAAGCCCGGGTCCAGCGATCTCCGTCATTTTGCAGATACAAGCAGCGTTCGCTATATCCTCTCCCCGTTGCCTCCTCTTTCAGGCAGGGAAGATCAACCGGATTTTTTTTCGAGAGGAAGGAGGCGGGCAGAGCGGTCTGGATCATCTCCCCTGTTCCGCACAGGAAGGTCTTGCCCCCCCACTGAAGAAGGCTGAGCATCCGGGGAGTAAGGAGCGGAGCTGGGTCGAGCAGCGGTCCAGCCCTGCGGAGAGTGAACTTTCCGCTCGCAGGAGGGACGGAGGTTACCCCTTCGATCCAGCCTATACGGCGTCCTCTGCCGACCGGTACTGATATCCTGCTTCCCGGAAGAACAGCCTCACCTTCGGAAAGTTCGTAGGTGAGGCTGTTCCACCATGGGCCGGGGACGATTACGTCGCAGAAGAGCACCGGAATATGCTTTCTCTCAAGAAAGGACAGCCTCATCGAGGATACGATTCCAGAGGACTTCGGCAACATCCTCTTTCGTACCTGAAATCTCCCCGCTGACTCCTTCTTTTCCCAGGATCTTCACTGTATTTAAGTCCGTGGCGAACCCCGAATCCGGAGCGGTGATGTCGTTGGCCACAATAAAGTCAAGGTTTTTTTTCTTCAACTTCGCCGACGCATTTTCGAGCAAGTCTGAGCTTTCAGCGGCGAATCCGACCAGAATCTGCCCCGCCCGTTTCCGCTCTCCAAGAAGAGAGGCGATGTCGGGGTTTTGGATGAGATCGAGCTGCAGAACATCCCGGTCTCCCCGCTTGATCTTGTCCCGGGAGAAGGAACCGGAGCGAAAGTCACCTACGGCCGCTGACTTGACGATCACGTCCATGGATTCAGCCCGAGAGAGCACTTCGTTTTTCATCTCCTCCGCTGAGACCACGGGAAGAACGGTGAAGCCGTGGTAGTCAAGGGGAAATACGGGACCGAGAACAAGGGTGACCGAAGCTCCTCTGTACCAGGCCGCTCTTGCCATGGCACACCCCATCTTTCCGGTGCTGGGGTTACCGATAAAGCGGACCGGGTCGATAAATTCCCGGGTAGGTCCGGCCGTGACGAGGACATTTCTGCCCTCCAGCCGTCTGTCGGGGCACAGAGCTCTCCACATCTCGTCAAGAACGGCCTCAAGGGAGGGCAGGCGTCCCTTTCCTTCGTAACCGCAGGCAAGGCTCCCCGTCTCTGGTTCGGCAAGGATATACCCCATCTCCTGAAGGATCTCCCGATTCCGTGCCGTAGCAGGATGGGCGAGCATGTTGACGTTCATGGCGGGAAAAAGTACGACGGGACTTCGTGCAGCGAGGAGAAGGGATCCGAGCAGATCCTTTCCCCGGCCCGCTGCCGCGTTGGCCATGGTCTCGGCAGTACAGGGGGCGACGAGCACCACGTCCGCCCAGTCTGCAAGGGTGATATGAGGAATTTCCCACCCTCGCTCGTCCGAGAGGAAATCCCGCTGCTGCCAGACCCGCCTTCCGGCAAGAGTGGAAAGCACGAGAGGGCTGACGAAGCGCTCCGCATCTTCCGTCAGGACAACTTCCACCTCGCACCCCGCCTTCACCAGGGCCCGAAGAATGTCCGGCCCCTTGTAGGCAGAGATTCCCCCCGTGATTCCGAGAAGAACTTTGCGTCTAGACTTCCAGGCCGGCATGAGAGGGATCATCTCCGGGGCACGGTACGGCAAGCTCTTCGCCCTCCGGGGACAGGGCCAGTTCGCCTTCGTCGAATTCGGCCAGAGCGATGGAGATGAATTTTTCGTTTTCCTCATCGAGCGTTCTGCCCTTTAGCTCGCTCAATTCTCTCGCACGGGCCGCCACGGCGGCGGTAAGAAGGTACTTGTTGCTGATCCCCTGTTTTGCCGCAAGAGAATCGATATCGTAAAAAATCATTATTTTTCCCCCTCATTTTCTCTGTAGCTGAGAATTATATTTTTCAGTTCCTCCGAGGCCTGGTCTGCGCTTTCGTTGAGAACCACGTGATCGTAAAGGTTCGACTGGGCGATTTCCCTACGGGCGTTTCGAAGGCGAAGCTGCAGAAGTTCCTCGCACTCCGTTCCCCGCTCCCGAAGCCTGCGCTCAAGCACATCCATGCCGGGGGGCGCAACGAAGAGAAGGATACTGTCGGGAATCTTATTTTTTATCTGCAGAGCTCCCTGCACGTCGATCTCGAGAAGAATGTCCCTTCCGCTGTTCAGGACGCTTTCCACGTCTTTGATCAGCGTTCCATACCATTTTCCGTGAACTTCCGCCGACTCGAGAAAGGCCCCCTCCCGGAACAGCTGCTCGAAGGTGTCCATGCTGAGAAAACGATAGTCCACGGCGTCCACCTCCCCCTTTCGGGGAGACCGGGTGGTACAGGAGACCGAAAACTCGATATCCTTCAGGCTCTCAAAAATCTTTTTCCGCAGAGTCCCCTTTCCGGCACCGCTCGGCCCGGAGAGGACGAAGAGCCTACCCCTGCACTTCTTCATCATCATCCGCTTCGTCTTCCTCGAATCTATGGGCTATGGTCTCGGGCTGTATGGCCGAGAGAATGATGTGATTGCTGTCCATGATGAGAATTGCCCTGGTTTTTCGGCCCTGAGTGGCATCCACGAGGAAGCCTTCTCCCCGGGCCTCTTCTTTCAGGCGCTTGATCGGAGCGGACGACGGGTTGATGATGGCCACGATCCTTTCGGCCACCGCCATGTTTCCAAATCCTATATGAACGAGTTTTCCTGCCATGGCCGCCTTATCACTCCACGTTCTGGACCTGCTCCCTGATTTTTTCAAGGAGGGTCTTCAAGTCTACGACCTTCCAGCGAAGGTCGGTATCGGTAATCTTCGATCCCATGGTATTCACTTCCCGGTTCATTTCCTGCAGAAGAAAATCAAGTTTTCTTCCCTCGGAGGCCTTCCCCTCCACGATCGACCGGAATTGAAGAACATGGCTTTTCGAGCGATCAAACTCTTCGGAGATGTCCCATTTATCTCCGAGGAGAACGATCTCCTGCATTATCCTCCCGGGGTCGGCCTCTCCGGTGACCCCTTCGAGAAGGGTCGATATCCGGGTGCGGGTTTCCTCCAGCAGGGTTTCTTTTCGGGACTTCCAGTAGTCTTCAAGGGTCTCGATCCCTTCAGAAAAAGCCTCGAGATATCCCTTCATCACTCCGGCGAGATGGTCGCCCTCCTGCTGACGCATGGCCTTCAAACTGCCGATGGCAGATTTGAGGATCTCTTCAAGAGCCTCTCCGGCCTCGCGCTCCACAAGGGAGAGGACGGAGGGGGAATCGAATACTCCCGGAAGTGTGAGAAGGGACTGCAGCTCAGGAGGATGCTTCTCTCCGAGCTCTTTCGCGAGTTCCCGGAGCTGAGTATGATACTCTCCGAGGACGTTTCGGTCAATGACGACGGCCCGATAGCGGGGCGCCCAGCTGATCTCTCCGAAAACTCTGATCTTTCCCCGTCCGAGCCCCTTCCGGAGAAGAGCGTTTACTGAGGTCTCAAAGGAAGCCAGCTCCCGGGGTAGGCGGAGAGAAATCTCCTGGTACCGGGAGTTGACTGAGGAGATTTCAACGGTAAGGGTTCCCCATTCGAAGGCCCTGCTTTCCCGGGTAAAACCCGTCATGCTTCGTATCATGATTTCACCCTTCTTTCAGGCGGATTGTCACCGATTTTTAGCAGAAATTCATCCATCAATGAGAGTAACTCCGAAATTCCGCTTTCATTTAAGGCACTCACGGCCACAGCCGCATCTCCGGCGGAGCGGAACCTTTCTTCAAGGGCCGTCCGGGCTTCCGGAAGAAGAAGGTCGCTTTTATTGAGCACAAAAAGGCGGGGAATTTCTCCGGCACCGATCTCGTCCAGGGTTTGCTCCACCACAGTGCGGATCTCGAGGAGATCCGGGGCTGCGGAGTCGAGGACCACCAGAAGAAAATCGGATCCGGTGATCTCTTCGAGGGTCGTCCGAAAGGCGGTCACGAGCCCCGGAGGAAGATCCCGAAGAAAGCCCACGGTGTCTGAAAGCAGAATATTCTTTCTCGATGGAAGATTAACCCTTCGAAGAAAGGTGTCAAGGGTGGTAAAAAGCTTGTTCTCCGCCACAAGAGTGGCATCTCCGCTCAAAACCCTGAGAAGGGATGACTTGCCGCTGTTGGTGTATCCCACCAGAGAGGCTACAGGGATGTTCATTTTTTTGCGTCGGTCTCTCTGCAGGGTCCGTTTTCGCTTCATAACCTTGAGTTTTTTTCCGATATCCCGAACTCTGCGGTCCAATTTCCTCCTGTGCCGCTCGAATTCCGTCTCTCCCGGACCCCGGGTACCGATTCCTCCTCCGAGGCGGGACATCTGGGCTCCCAGCCCTTTCAGGTGAGGGATTTCATACCGGCAGAGGGCCATATCGATCTGGAGCTTCGCCTCTGAAGTGCGTGCCCGGCTTTCGAAAATCTTCATGATGACAAAAGGACGGTCCCAGACTTCGACCCCAGTGATCTCCTTCAGATTCACCCGCTGGCCGGGAGTGAGCGTCTCGTTGCACACGAGCAGGGTCGCTCCCGCTGAGGTTGCGAAGAGCCCTGCCTCCTCCGCCTTGCCCTTTCCAAGAAGATAGGCCGGATCAGGGGTTGTACGGTTCTGGACGATCGTGCCCGCGGTTTCTATGCCGAGATTTTCGAGAAGAAGCGTCAGCTCCTCAAGAAGCACCCCCGAGGGGAAGGGCTGCCCGGGAAGCTCAAGGGCGGCGAGGATTGCCTTTCGGGAGCCGGTCATGCTGCCTTCCCTGCGGAAATTTCCGCTTCAAGGGAGATGAGAGTCTTTTCAAAGCGTTCGAGAAGCCGTGCTCTCCCCTCTCTTCCCTCTTCAATGTAAGGGAGGGTATCGATGGCTTCGCCAAGAAGGACCGAGATCTTCACCGGTTTGATCCATTTAGCCCCGGGGGGCATCGCCTGAAAGGTACCGGCGATGAAGACGGGCATCACGGGAGCTCCTGATTTCATTGCGATCAGAGCGGCTCCTCCTTCAAGGGGCTGAAGATTTCCGTCAAGGGAGCGCCCCCCCTCGGGAAAAAGCAGCACATTCTCACCGTCATTCAGAAGGTTCAAAAAGGCCCGAAGGGCAGTGCCGGCGCTCTGGCTGTCCTGCGTCCGCACGGGAATGGCGCCGAGGGCGCGGATCATTCCGCCGAAGATCAGAGGGCCAAAAAGCTCTTCCTTTGCCAGATAGCGCAGTCTTCTCGGAAAAATCGCTCCCATGATTGCAGGATCGAGATTACTGCAGTGATTCGCGATGACAATGACGTTTTTCTCAGGCAGAGGCCCCTTCCACTTTACGGAGATCCTGTTGTAAAGCTTAAAACAGATGAAGAAGAACCATTTGACGAAAAAGTAGAAAATCCGGTTGAAGAGAGTCATGGGCAAGTTCTCCTTTATCCTGAAGTCTTTTCTGCGACATGGGCGAGGACGGTTTTTTCTACTTCTTCCACGGTGCAGCCGTCCGTATTCACCTCTACAGCATCGTCGGCTTTCCGCAGAGGAGCCGCCTTTCGCGTACTGTCGATTCTATCTCTCTCTTTGATCAGCTCAAGGACCTCTTCGAAGGTGGCGGGGTCCCCCCTGGCCTGAAGCTCAAGGTGACGCCTTTCGGCCCGTACGCGATCCGAAGCGGTGAGGAAAATCTTGACCGATGCACGGGGAAAGACCACCGTTCCCATATCCCGCCCGTCGGCCACAAGGCTCGTCCTCTCTCCCTGTTCTCTTTGCACCGTGAGGAGGGCTTCCCGCACGGAGGGGAGAGCGGCATAGGGAGAGACGATGGAGTCGGCAAAGGGAGAACGGATTTCAACTCCCACTTCTCGGCCGTTGACTTTCAGCCCTCCGGCGGTTATTTCTACAAAAAGCCCTGCCAGAGCCTTCCGCAGGGCGTCGTTCTCGACAGGAGAAACCCCTGCCTGTGAAAGAGCAAGGGCAATAGCCCGGTAGATCGCCCCCGTATCAAGGTAGGCGACTCCGAGGGCGGCGGCGACCCGTCTCGCGACAGTGCTCTTGCCGGAGCCAGCGGGGCCGTCGATGGCGACGATGAGAGGGTCAGTCATCGAAAGGCTTCCTCCATCTCCGCAAGTTCCGCCTCAGCCAGAGCGACGAAGTCAACGAGGCTGGACATAAGCTCTTCATAATCGGTAATTTCAAGGCGTTCAAGAACCTCGGGATAGAGATAATTCTGCAGACCGTCGGCACCGAGCCCTACTCCGAGCATGAGGCACAGGGAGTTCGCGAGGTGTACCACGTCCACTCCGGCCTGATACTTCGGATCTTTGAGATCGTTCGGGCTGTGATGATACGCCACGGCATATCTGTAGGCGTCGGGAAGATTCCACTTTTCAACGAGAAGGGCACCCACGTCGGCGTGATTGAATCCGAGCACTCTCTGCTCCGCGTCAAGGAAGGAGACGTTGTCGTCCTCCACAAGACGAAGGATGATGCCGTAGCCGAAGCGGACGTAGTCGTTGAGCACGACCTTGCCTATGTCGTGGAGCAGTCCGCTGACGTACGCCTCTTCCGGAGGAGTGCGGCCCGTTCTCTGGGCGATGTACCGTGAAGCGTAAGCAACTGTGAGGGAATGCCTCCAGAGGGTGCCCCGATCAAGGGCGTACCCTGAGAGCGCCTTGTCCATGACCGTATAGACCGACGCGGACAGGACGATATTGCTGATATTTTTGTATCCGAGAAGAGCGATGGCCTCGGTGAGGCTCGAGATCTCCCGGCTGATTCCATAGGCGGCCGAATTGGCGAGTTTGAGGGTACGGATAACGAGCCCCTCGTCCCTCGAAAGGCTGGCGGCCACGTCCTGAGCACTGCTGTCGGGATCGTTCAGCTTGCGCATCGTCTCAACCACAAACTGAGGAAAGGATTTTATATCCTTGATTTTACCGAGAATCCTCGTTTTGATGAGTTCCCGGGTACGTTCGTCCATACCGTCCATCTTCCGCCCTCCTTCTACCTTTAGACCGATCCTCCGGAACGTATAGCCCGCCAGAGAGAGTGCCGGGACATTTCCCGGTACGAGCCAGCGGGAAGATCCCTCAGCTCCATTTTACCAATTCTTCGGCGAATAAGCATTTCAACAGAGAAATCGAAGGTTTCGGCCATGCGCCGCACCTCCCGTTTCACCCCTTCGCCGAGGACGATAGAAATCCACCGGTTCGCTGGTTCTTTATCCATGATGAGAAGATTCAGGGGCTTCAAAAGCCTGCCGTCGAGTAAGACTCCTCCCATCCACTGTCGAACGTCCCTCCGGGTGATCTCTGCGGATAGAAGGACTTCGTATTCCCGGAGGACGCTTTTCGAGGGATGAAGCAGCTCCTGGGCGAAGTCGCCATCGTTGGTGAGGACGAGCAGCCCTTCACTCTCACGGTCGAGGCGCCCCACCGGAAAGAGGCGGTATTTTTTCAGCTCTTCAGAGAGGAGAGCACCCACGACCGGGTCGTAAGGATCCTGCACTGAACAGACATACCCCTTCGGCTTGTTGAGAAGAATATATTTCCTCTCCTCCGGCAGGACGGTCTTTCCGTCCAGAGTGACGGTCATCTCTCCGGTCACTCGGTATGCAGGAAGCAGCACGACCTTCCCGTCGACCCGCACTCTCCCGGCAGCGATAATAGCCTCCACTCCACGGCGGGAGCCCGCTCCCCCCATGGCGAGAAAGCGATTGAGCCGAATCTCCCCGGCAGGGGTTTTGTCTTCTCCGTCTTTTTCACTCATCATATATTCTCATCCTCGCTGAAATCGGTGGACTCTTCTTCTCCGGAGGGGTTCAGCTCTTCGAGCTCCTCCAGGGTGGGGAGTTCAGAGATGGACGAAAGGCCGAAGGTCTCGAGAAAAAGCGGCGTCGTCCGGTACAGTAGAGGAGAACCCGTCCCCTTCCTCCGTCCGGCAATTCTCAGCAGCCCATGGGAAAGGAGCGTCTCAATAACCCTCTCACACCGTACACCCCGAATATCCTCAACATCGCTCCGGGTGACAGGTTGATTATAGGCTATGACGGCCAGAGTCTCCACCGCCGCCTTACTGAGACGGATCTTTTGAACAAGGACGGTACTGCGAAAAAGAGAGACCACTTCTGCTGTTTCTTCCGCAGTGGTCATTCTCCACCCTTCCGGTGCCTTCTGAAGGACGAGTCCCTGACCCGTCCGCTGAAGGAAATCCTGTAGAGCCCGCACCTCTTCCACCGCCGCTGCGGGGGAAATGGAGAGCAGATCAGCGATCTCGCTCAGCGAGACCGGCGAGACCGCCACGAAGAAGAGGGCCTGAATTTTCTGTCCCGCTGAGCTCAGAATATCAGAGGGCATAGAAGATGACGTCATGAAAAAGATCCTCCTGCTCCACTCGTATGCGGCCCATTCTCGCCATCTCGAGAAGGGCCAGAAGGGTGACGACGAAAAGGGTTACGTTCTCTCTCCCGTCCAGCAGCTGAGAAAACCGCAGGGAGGCATGACCGGCAAGACGGGCGAGTATCTCGGAGATTTTCCCCTCGATCTGCTCCTCTTCGGGAAGGGCGGAAGGGATTCCGTCCCAGTCGTCGGAGGAAAAAAGATCCTGCCGGCTGCTTCGGGAGAGCGATCCTCTGCGGGACTCGAGAATATCCCACCATTGCCGGCAGAGAGCGTAGAGATCTCCCAGATTTCCGAACTGTTCTTCCTCCTCTTCGTCTGAGGGGCGGAAAAAAACTTTATCCTGCCGTTCCTTCCGGGCCCGAAGTCTTCCGGCGGCGACTCTGTAGGGGCGGTACCGGGAGATTTTTTCGAGCATATTCTCATCGTCGGGAAAATCTCCCTCATCCGCAGCGGGGCCTTCATCCCTCCGGGGGAGGAGGGCCCGGGCTTTCGCGAGGACGAGGGTGGCGGCCATATAGAGAAATTCTGAGACTGTTTCCACGGAAACATGACGGGTGTTTGCCAGATAAGCTCCGTAGATACGGACGATCTGCCCGACGGAGATCCTCGCGGTTTCAAGGGCTCCGCTTTCGACGAGAAAGCACAGCAGATCGAAGGGCCCTGAAAACCCCTCGACATCCGCAGAAAATTCTCCAAACCCGGGAGAGCGTTCGTACAATTACTTATCCTCTGGGAACGAATCCGATGGCGGCGATGACTTCGTCCATTGTCTTCCGGGCGGCAGCTCCGGCCTTGACCGCCCCCTCCCGGAGGATGGACTGAAGGAGATCGGGATTTCCCTCATAGAAGGCTCGTTTCTCCCGGATTGGACCCATGACCCTGTTTACATGGTTCATCAGCCTTTTTTTGCAGTCCACGCACCCTATTTCCGCAGTGCGGCATCCATGGGCAATCTCCTGCTTTTCTTCTTCATCATCGTTGAACACCTTGTGAATATCCCATACGGGACATTTCTCCGGTTCTCCGGGGTCAGTTCTCCGCTCCCTTGCAGGGTCTGTGATCATGGTGCGGATCTTCTGCCACATCTCATCGGGGTGATCGGCGATGTTGATGGAGTTTCCGTAGGATTTGCTCATTTTTCTGCCGTCCGTGCCGGGGACCTTGGGCGTCGGAGTCAGCATCATCTGCGGCTCGGGGAGGATGTCGCCGTAGAAGGAGTTGAAACGCCGTGCCATTTCCCGGGAGATCTCAAGGTGAGCACTCTGGTCTTCCCCCACGGGAACGATCTCCGCCTTGTAGAGCAGAATATCTGCCGCCATGAGAACAGGATAGCCGAGAAAGGCGTAGGTACTCAGATCCCTGTTTTGAATGTTGATGATCTGCTCTTTATAGGTGGGGTTCCGCTGAACCCACCCCAGAGGAGTCACCATGGAGAGGGCGAGATGCAGTTCGGCATGCTGAGGCACGTGGGACTGAACGAAGATGACGCACTTCTCAGGGTCCAGTCCGGCAGCAAGCCAGTCGAGGAGCACTTCCGAACAGTTGCTCCGAATGGTGGAACTGTCGGCGTAATCCGACATGAGGGCATGCCAGTCCACTATGGAGTAAAAACACTCATAGCTCTCCTGCAGCCTCACCCAGTTCGTCAGAGCACCCGCAAGATGCCCGAGATGAAGCCTTCCTGTCGGTCTCATTCCGCTGAAAACCCGTTGCGCCATGCTGACCACCTCAAAGGAAAGATTGGATGAAAAATATCATCCATGGAATCTATCATATCACTGGAGATGTAAACTTTAAATATTCAGATATTTACAGCTCTGATGCAGAGGAGGGAGCTTTTGCCTCCCCTGTTTGAAATCATGAATTGCTCTCACTTGAAAAAACCCGCCTCGTGAGGGGCGAGAAGGGAAGGAGCACCGCCCTTTCTTCCAGCTCTTCGGAAATACACTCTGCAAGATCGGGAAGGGAGTGGGATTCCATCTCGCCGTGATCGGCCAGAAAAAGAATGAGTCCGCTCCTGCAGGCGTCCAGTCTTTCATGATACTTCATATCAGCGGTGAAATATACCTGGGCACCCGATCGCGCCGCTTCGCGCCACAGGCTTCCGCCGGAACCGCCGCACAGGGCAAGGTTCTTCACAGGACGATCCAGATCGCCGTAGGCTTCCAGTCGAGAGAGAGAGAGGGCTGACCTGATTCTTTCGGCCCATTGGCCAGCGGAAAGGAGTTTGGGAAGCTCCCCTGCCGCCCCTGTCCCCCAGGCACCCCTATCGGACGGGACCAGTGGCACGGAGCTCTTCAGACCGATGCTCCGGCCGAGGGACTGGTTCATCCCTCCGGGAGCGGCGTCCCAGTTCGTATGGAGAGCGATAAGGGATAGACCGTTAGTGAGGGCAAAGGCGATCTCCTCTCCGGGAGCTCTGTCGGAGAGGATTTGCCTGACGGGAGAGAGAATAAGGGGGTGATGGGTTACAAGGACATTCGCACCAGCCTCAACGGCCCTCCTGAGGGTTTTCAGGTCGGGGTCGAGGCCGACGGCCACTCTCCGGATAACGTCCTGCGGACACCCCAGAAGAAGTCCCGAATTATCCCATTCCTCCGCCCAATGAAGGGGCAGCTTATTTTGCAGCCTGCGGAGCAGTTCGTGTACTTTCATTCTGACCTCCCCGGAAAAAAAGACAAAAAAACCGTTTCCCCGGAAGGAAACGGCGATTATTCTGGTGGGCCTACCTGGACTCGAACCAGGAACCTTCCGGTTATGAGCCGGTGGCTCTAGCCACTTGAGCTATAGGCCCGTAAAGCACGCTGCCGATTATACGCTACAGTGGAGGTAAACTGCAAGGCGTAATTTTTCTTTTGAGAAACGGCAGGAAAATGGCTGTTTATTCTTCTACGGTGATGCACGCGACGGGGCAGCTTTCGGCAGCTTCTTTCGCACAATCGCTTCCTTCAGGCTTTATAACTTTGGAAACTCCGGCATCGTCGTCCATCGTAAAAACCTCAGGACATATCTGGGCACATACGCCACAACCGATACATTCATCCTTGTCAACAGAGACTTTCATGGAAGATGTGGTCACCTCCTTCCGTCAGAGGGATTGTATATCAGCAGCTAAGAATCGTCAAACTGTCTTTTCTTCCCAGAGGGAAACCCGGGGCTTGCGGTTTTCCGTCTCATCAAGACGGAGAAGGGCCTTCCAGGAGGAGATGGCCTTCTGCTCGGGCTCGGAGGCAACCATAAAGACTCCGATGCCGGCTACATCAGCTCCGAACTCCTTTGCAACGAGAAGCATTCCGGCAGCGGTGCTGCCTCCCCTCATGAAGTCATCCACGATGAGGACCCGTTTTCCCCGCTGAAGCTGCTTTGTGCCCATGTACATGGCCTTCACTTCCCCCGTTTTCGTCGTGGGATAATGGACCGCCACGGCCGACCCGTCGCTGGCGCGGTTGCGGAACCGGCAGACCGCGAGGGGTATGCCAAGAGCATAGGCAGTGAAGATGGCGATGGGTATTCCCTTGACCTCGGAGGTCATGATGATATCCGGGCGTGTATCGCTGAACATTGAGGCCATAGCGTACCCAAGCCTCAGAGCGAAATGGGGATTGAAAAGAATATCGCTGTAGTAGACCAGCCCACCCGGAAGAAAGCGGTCCTCCATATTCAGAAGATCCATGATTTCCGTGAGCAAGCCGTCCCGAACTGCTGGCGCAATACGGGGAAAGAAGGAGGCACCTCCGGTTCTCCCCCGGTCAACGTTGATTCCTCCAAGCCCTTCTCTGGTTAATGCCTCGTTGATGATGGCCACATCATCACTTATGACCGTCTTCGAGACGAGAAAATCCTCCGCAAGAGACGTGAGGGAAAGCTGTTTCGAAGGGCACGTGAGAAATCTGGCCGCTGTTCGGATCAATCGTTCTGTCCGTTGTCCTCTCAAAATATCATCACTCCACCAGTAAAATTTTTTTTACCCAACTCAGTGCTTCAATTCTCTTCATCCCGTGCCAGGGTGACACATCACGACCGAAGAGGGCAAAGGCTCCGCCCCCACTTCCTGATATTCCCCATTCCCTCGCACCCTCTTCTCTGAAGATGGAGAAAAGGCGGGAATATTCAGGGTGAAGCTCCAGCAGCGGAGGTGCGAAATCATTCGGCAGCAACCCCGCCGAAGAATCAGCGGTGAAATTCTGCACAAATTGGCGGATTTCATCCTCCGCTTCCCGGTTCGTTCGGGGAAAACCCTCGCTCCATCGT
Organism: uncultured Synergistaceae bacterium; assembly: GCA_964483085.1. GTDB lineage: Bacteria > Synergistota > Synergistia > Synergistales > Aminobacteriaceae > JALHFZ01. Next base: position 7,300 of record CAYZZX010000019.1, on the reverse strand, counting down.
TGTGACAGAAGAGTGAAGGCTTTCTTCGTTGAAACCTTCCAGCGGGGAATGACCACCACGGCACTCCGATAGGGCAACGGTCCGCACAGGGGCTCAATCTCCTCTCCCCTTCCCCGGACGATAGCTCCGGGAAGTTTTCTGACGAAGAAGGGAACGTCTGATCCGACTTCCTCTCCCGTCATGAGAGACGCTCCCCAGTGACCAGAAATCCACGTAATGAGCGCTCCGGCATTGCCGCTTCCTCCTCCCAGACCGCTCCCCGGAGGGATGGTCTTTACGAGACGGATTCTGAGGGGCGGAACATCTCGCAACTGCCGTGCGGAGGCGAGAACATCGGAAAGAATATTCTTTCCGAAAACCTTCTCTCCCTTCACCGTAATGTCATCCTTCTTGACATTATGACCATAAAGTGGAGTAATTGTCAATGATTCAACCGAGGGAAGGGCGAAAAAAAGAGAACGGAGTTCATGATATCCGTCCTCCCTTCTTCCGGTGATCCGAAGGGTGAGATTCAGTTTGGCCGCCGAGGAAAGGTGTATGGTCATGTCGCCTCCTGGATATTGGCAAAAAGGATGCCCCGTCACATTGTGCCGGGGCATCCTTTTGCCGAACTAAAATAGTTCGGATTTACTTCCTGGTGCCGGAAAGAAGCTCCAGCTCCACTTCGCGGGTCAAAAGCTCCGCATAGCTGAAGGAGACCTTGCTATCCTGAGATTCGACGTAAAGTGTGAAAAGGTTCGGATAGGTTTCCAGGATAACTCCCTGGCGCTCCTCGACCTTGCGGCGTCCTTTGGCTGTCCGGTACCGGACCTTCAATCCTTTGTAGAGTGCCACTTGTTCCCGGATCGACGTAATTGTTCCTGCCATAAAGGGTCACTCCTAGTACAACATATTCGCTGTATTGTACCATGAAATACCCAAACAATCAATTTTCCGGTTTTTCAACCAGAATACGCCCTATTCCTCACCCCTCGAGAAGGTGTTCCGGGAGCTTCGATGCCAGCAGCACCCGCTTGTCCCCCACCCTTCGGGTATACCCCTTTGAATCCAGATATTCTAGGAGGGGAAGGATGAATTTTCTCGAACTTCCGGTGAGATCTCGAATCCGGGCAACAGAGATGTCGTTCTTTTCAGTCAGAAGCAGCGAGAGAAGCTTCTCCTCGGTTTCCCGGGCGAAGAGGAACTCTCCGGCGACGAGAGAGAGCATCCCCGTCTCCCTCATACCCTTGAGGAGAAGGGAAAATCTCTTTTCGTCCAGACCGAGGGTTTCTCTGGCCTCGCCGATGGGAGGGGGCTGAAATCCCTTTTCACTGCACAGAGAGAGAACTTTTTGTGAATTTCTGGCGAAAGCCTCGTCGTCCCGGGGAATAAAATCCGCCAGAGCCGCCATTCCTTCAAAAAGAAGAACGGACCCCTCTCTGACCATGCTTTCCAGAAAAGAACGGGCAGTGCGGGAATCGAACTCCCTGAGAACGGAAAGAGCCACCTCGTCGGCGGGCGCTCCTCGACGGGAGGGCTGGGATTCGTGAAAATCTCCGAGATAGAGGGTCACCTGCTCCGCCAGCCTCTGAGCCTGAGCGAGAGAGAGAAAGACCTTTCTCTCTCCGGAAAGGAAGAGGGCGGACTTTTGTGACGCGAGTTTTTCACCCAGGCGGAGGATCTCCTGAGGCCGCTCCTGAAGAAAACGGACAGCGTCGTCGAGGTCAAGCATTCCGAAAGAATCGACCAGCACGGAGAGGCGGCTTTCCGAAGTTGTTGCGTCGGCGAGGGATCGGACCCGGGTGGCGCAGATTTTGCGAGCGGTCTTCCCTCTGGGTTTGGCGGCATAGGGGAAAAGAACCCGTCCTCCCGCTATGGTCTCAAGGGGACTGTATCGCCTGAGGACAAAGCGCTGATTGAGCAGGCAGACCAGCTCCTCCTCGGCCACGATCTGGGCCGGAACGGTCTCACCGGGCTGGACGAGGGGGTTTTCAAGCAGAGCAATCCTGGCTGTCACATCAGAGGTGCCGATATGCAGACGGACCCTCTGCCAGTGCTTCAGCGGAGACGGAGCGCTTTCCAGAAGGCGCAGCTCGCATTCGAAGCAGGTCGTGGGAGCATAGATCCCTTTTTCGCAGAGAACATCCCCCCGGCCGAGGTCCTCTGCGGACACCCCCGCAATGCTCACCGCCATCCGCTGCCCCGCCCAGGCAGTCTGCACCGCCGAGCTGTGGACCTGAAGGCTTCGAATCCTTCCTTCAACCCGGGAAGGAAGAAGAACCCCCTCCTGCCCCACAGACAGCTCTCCCCGATAGCCTGTTCCCGTGACGACCGTACCGAAGCCCGCCACAGGAAAGGCCCGGTCCACGGGAAGGAAAAAAGGCCCCTTCCGCGAACGGAGCGGAACCCGGTCCACAAGGCGGCCCAGTTCTTTGAGAAGAAGGGGAAGATTCTCCCCTGAAAAGGCTGAGACCGGTACGACCACCTTCCCCTCAAGGAAGGTCCCGGCGAGAAACTCTTCAACGTCTTCAAAAACAAGTTCAAGAAAATCCTCATCCACACCGTCAGTTTTCGTGACGGCGACGAGGCCGTCGCGGACGCCGAGAAGGCGGAGAATTTCGAGATGTTCCCGGGTCTGGGGCATGACCCCTTCGTCCGCTGCGATGACCAGCAGTACCGCGTCGATTCCCGATGCTCCGGCCACCATCTGCCGTATGAACCGTTCATGGCCGGGGACATCCACTATGCTGACTATCCTGCCGTCCTCCAGCTTCAGAGGGGCGAAGCCGAGCTCGATGGTGATCCCGCGTTTTTTCTCCTCTCGCAGCCGGTCGCAGTCAAAGCCGGTTATGGCCTTCACGAGGGTAGTCTTTCCGTGGTCGATATGACCGGCTGTTCCCAGGACGAGGGAGATCTCTCTGCCTTCCATGGTCCTATTCCCCTTCCGATACAGCTCTCAGGCTGCAGCAGATTCTTTCTTCGTCTCCGGCAAGGAGGGTCCGCACATGAAAGATTGCCTCGTTCTCCCGGGCTCCCGCTACGATGGGGTTTTTCTGCTGGCGGAGAAGGGCCAGAAGATTTCCCGCGCTCCCCCACCGCCCTCCCGGAAGGGCCACGCCCCATCCGGGCAGAGCTTCGGCAGGAAAGGCTCCACCTCCCACGGCGTCGTCCACTTCCACCAGAGTGATGTTTTCTCCGGGGAGAGTTTTTCTCAGCTTATCGGCGAGACCCTTCGCCCTATTTCGGAGGTCTTCTTTCGAAGCGGAGATCATGGCGAGGGTGGGGATTTCTCCGGTCCTCTCCGAAAGGTAGAGTCTGAGGGTGGCCTCAAAGGCCGCGAGGGTCATCTTGTCCACCCGGAGGGCCCGAAGAAGAGGGTAGGTGCGCAGTCTGTCGATGAGTGCTTTTTTTCCGACGATCGCCCCGATCTGGGGGCCGCCGAGCATTTTATCTCCGGAGAAGGTGACAAGGTCAGCCCCCTCACGGATGCAGTCAGCCACGGTGGGTTCTCCTCTCAGACCCAGGGGGGAAAGGTCAAGAAGGGTTCCGCTTCCGAGATCTTCGAGAAAGAGGAGCCCTCTCTCCCGGGCGAGGCCCGCCAGGTCCTCTCTCGGAACGGAGGAGACGAACCCCTCCATCCGAAAATTTGATGGGTGGACCTTCAGAAGGGCTGCAGTGCGCTCATTTATGGCCCCCTCGTAATCCGCTCTGTGGGTTCTGTTCGTCGCCCCGACCTCCGCAAGCCGGGCCCCTGAAAAGGTCAGGATGTCCGGAATACGGAAGGAACCGCCGATCTCCACGAGTTCGCCCCGGGAGACGATCACTTCCCTCTCCACGCAGAGGGCCGCGAGCATCAGAAGGACCGCTCCTGCGTTGTTGTTCACGACAATTCCCGCCTCGGCTCCTGTTACCCTGCAGAGCAGCCACTCTACGTGATCGCTCCGGTGTCCCCGCTTTCCTCCATCAAGGTCAAACTCGAGGGTGCTGTATTGTGACGCTGCCTCCGTCACAGCCTGAATGGCTTCGGCGGCGAGGCAAGACCTGCCCAGATTCGTATGAACGACCACGCCGGTGGCGTTCACCACGGAAAGGAGGCTCTTCCTGCAGCGCTTCTCGAGGATCGGAAGAGCCCGCTCCAGCACTGTTTCGACCGTCGCAGTCAGGTCCACGCCCTTCAGCAGATCCCGGCGAAGGGTTGAAAGAGTCTCCGACAGAATATCCTTTACTGTAGTCCGCCCCAGCAGGAGGAAAAAACCCTCAACCTCGGGGCTTTGGAGAAGTACATCCATGGGGGGAAGGGTACGAAGTTTGTCGACACCCTCTGATCTTGGTTTCACGGCTCATCCATCCCTTTCAAAACTACCGGCTTCGGGAGACGCTCCCTTTGTCACATTGGCTATTGTATCTTATAATGATTTCCGGTCGAAAAAAAGAGCAGAGGCTCTCTACTGCACAACTACGGAGGTGGAATAATGGCGAAGATAGATGCTCGGGGAAGAAACTGCCCTCAGCCCGTTATGATGACAAAGACGTTGGTCGACAGCGGCGAAAGGGAGATCGAAATTCTTCTCGACAATGCTGTATCGGCATCCAATGTGCGTCGCTTTCTGGAAAAGAACGGCTACGCCGTCTCGATCATAGATGAGGAGGGAACCATAACCCTTCAGGGGTCCAAATCTGGAAAGGAAAGGACAACAGCCCCCGTGTACCCTTTGCCCGAAAGGGGCCTTGAGGACGCAGTTCTTCTTCTCACCAGGAGCACTATCGGAGGGGACGATCCTGACCTCGGCGAAATCCTTATGAAGGGGTTCCTCGGCACCCTCTCCCGGATGAACTGCCCGCCGTCGACCGTCGCCCTCATGAATGAAGGGGTCAAGCTGGCCCTGAAGAATACCTCCACCTGCGATCATCTCACGGCCCTCTCAAAGAAAGGGGTCACCATTCTCGTCTGCGGCACCTGCACGAACCACTTCGGCATCACTCAGGAAGTCGGCATGGGAGTCATATCCAACTTGTCCGAAATAGCTGAAGTTCTTCTCTCATCGGCGAAGACGATTACCCTGTAAACCCGGGGGGTTATATCAGCAGGCTCCATATGGAGTTTCCCACCCGCATTCCCCGGGGCGTCAGGGCGACGGATTCCCTCCGCCACTCAAGACAGCTTCCGGGGACCTGCTCTTTGAGTATCAACCGGATTTCATCGAGAATCTCGCCGCCGTACCGGAAGGCAAATTCATCGAAGGGTATGCCCTCAGCCGTCCTGAGATAGAGGACAGCCGCCTCCCGGGCGCTTTCATCCTTTGACAGCTCAAGCCATTCCTTGCATGCCGTTCCGTTTTTTCGTACCGCCTCCTCATACCCCTTAAGAGTATCTTCATTGCGATACCGTGTCTCTCCCCAGTACCCCCAGGCCCCCGCCCCGAGGGCGAGAACCGGACGGTTCGTCCAGTAGGCCCTGTTGTGGCGGCTCTGCCGCCCCGGCAGGGAGAAGCTGGCGATCTCGTACTGGTTCAGTCCTTTGCGGGGAAGAAGCCACTGGGTGAAACGATAGAAGGGGTATCCGTCGGGGCATCCTTCCGGAGGGCGGAAAAACCACCGGCTTCCCCTCTCAAGGGTGAGCTGGTAGAGCGAGAGATGCTCCGCGCCGAGGGACAGGGCACGGTCGAGGGAATATTTCCAGGAACGGAGGGTCTGCCCCGCCAGACCGAAGATGAGATCGGCGCTTGGGGACAACCCCTCCTCTCCAATCGAAGCGAGGGCCTCTTCAGCCCTTCGTCCATCATGGAGGCGTTCAAGCCAGAGGAGCTCGGCGTCCGAGAAGCTTTGAACACCGAGGCTGACCCGAGTGACACATCTCTCCCTCCAGAGGGAGAGATGCTCTCTGGTGAGAGATTCGGGGTTGGCCTCCACAGTGATCTCCGGCGCTGGCCCGAGGGGGAGAGACGCTTCAAGAGAGTTAAAAAGCCTTTCCCACTGGGGAAGGGTAAGAAGAGAGGGTGTCCCCCCTCCGAAATAGACCGTATCCACCCATCCTCTGCCGAAGGTGCCCTTCCATGCGGCCATTTCCGCTTCGAGAAGGGCAATATACTTTTCCCGTCCATCTTCCTTTAGAGGAAGGCTGAAAAAAGAGCAGTAGGGACACTTCCGGAGGCAGAAGGGAAGATGGATATAGACCGAAAAGGGTCCGGAAGGGGAAGGAGGAATCATGCCTGCCCCTTCTGCTATTCCTCGTCCTCTTCCACCTGAAGAAAGGCGAGGAAAGCCTCCTGGGGTATGGAAACCCGGCCGATCTGCTTCATCCGCTTTTTACCTTCCTTCTGCTTATCGAGCAGCTTCCGTTTTCTGCTGATGTCCCCTCCGTAGCACCTGGCAATGACGTCCTTTCGCAGAGCCTTCACATTCGACCGGACGATGACCTTCTTTCCGATGGAGGCCTGAATGGGCACCTCGAAGAGCTGGCTCGGAATGAGCTCCTTCAGCTTCCGCACCACGGCCTGCCCACGATGATAGGACGCGTCCCGATGGCAGATGAAGGAAAAGGCGTCCGCCGCCTCGCCGCTGACGAGAACATCAACTCGTACGAGGTCCGCGGCCTTGAGTGTCTTATATTCGTAGTCGAGGGAGGCGTACCCTCTCGTCTGGGATTTCAGCTTGTCGTGAAAGTCGATGATAAACTCCGCCAAAGGAAGTTCGTAGATAAGGCGCACCCGGTCGGGAGCGAGGTAGTCCATAGACTCGTAGACTCCGCGCTTGTCCTGGCAGAGCTTCATGACCTTGCCCACATAATCGGCGGGAACGAAGAGGGTCAGCTTGATCACCGGCTCCCGCACCTCGTCAATGTCTCCCAGTTCGGGAAAATCGGAGGGACGGTGGGCCTCGATCACCTCCCCTCCCTTCGTGACAATTTCGTAGATGACGTTGGGTGCGGTCGCCACGAGGTCAACTCCGAACTCCCGGCGCAGCCGCTCCTTCGAGATATCCATGTGGAGAAGGCCCAGAAAGCCGCAGCGGAAGCCAAAACCGAGAGCCACTGAAGTCTCCGGCTCAAAGGAGATGGCTGAGTCGTTGAGAACAAGCTTCTCCAGGGCGTCTCTCAGCTGGGGGTACTCATCCCGGTCCATGGGGTAGAAACCGCAAAAAACCACGGGCTTGACCTTTCGGTACCCCGGAAGGGGCGGCGCAGGGCGGGCGTTATCCGTGATTGTATCTCCCACATGGGCATCCGCTATAGTTTTTATGTTTGACACCATGTACCCTACTTCTCCCGGACTCAGCTCCGCACAGGGGGCGAAACCCGGGCGGAATACTCCCACCCCTTCCA
>CAYZZX010000018.1:0-25062 GCA_964483085.1 uncultured Synergistaceae bacterium | reverse complement strand
CGTCGATGGTGGTGATGTAGCGGGCCATGGCGTTGAAGGCCTGCTGGAATTTGATTATATCCATCATTTCTTCGTCGATGTTGACTCCCATGACGGACTGACGCTGATTGTCGATCTGGCCCATAAGGGCCTTTTGGTTTTTGAGCATGGTGGCCGCCTGCTCGCCTCGAGCGCCCAGCCGGGCGATGAAGGCCTCGTAGAACTGATTGAAATCAGAACTCTGGTTCTGCAGCACCTTCGTCTGCTTAAGGCGGGCCATTCTGAGGGCGTTGCTGCCGTCGCCGGAACCGACGCTGAAGCCGTTCCCTCCGCCGACAGCGGCGGCTATAAGGCTTCGGTCTTCATCCACCGCCCGGTTGAGGGCGAGATGTCTGCTCGCGCCGTACCGCACGGCGATGGAATCGAAGAAGGCCACCCCCGTGGTCATTTCGCTGCCGCCGACGCCGTGACCGCTGAAATGGATGGCGTTCATCTCGGAGGCGAGGCCGAAAGCCATTTCATCGAAGACATCGAGGTAGCCGAGAATGACGTCGTCCCGGGCCTCGAGAATGCCCTTCAGGGCTCCCCCCTTGATGTGATGGCGCACGGTGATGCCCGACTCGCCCACGGCCCGAAGCTCGAGCCGCAGCCCCTGAGAGATCTCCTCCATAGTCCGGGCTGAGTAATCGTTCTTTATGGGAACCCGCCGGGCGTCCCGCACAATGTTGCTCTCAGAGAGGTAGAGTTTTCCGTCGAAGGTGAAGGCGGCATCCCGGGCGACCTCCTTGTAGTTCGTGGTGCCGTCGCCGTTGAGGAACCCCAGGCGCTTGGCGATCTGAAGGCTTCCGTTGCCGTCGCCGGAGACGTTGATCCGGTGAGCCTCCCCCACCCGGTTGCTCTCGAGGGCGATATAGTAGGTTCCCGTCCCCTCGTCGAGGCGGATATCGGCGTGAAGCCAGTCCTCGGGGCGGGTGAGGCCGTTTTCCTCAGAGTACATGCTGTTGATCTTGTTGCGGATCGTCTCGAGGGTATCCTCTTCGGTGACCTCGATGGAGATCGTGGGGGCGTCGTTTTTCATTCCGAGCAGGCCCGCGAGATCCCCCTTGATGTCCGTCACGGAGAGAAGGCTGCTGTCGCCGCTTGCAAGGGTCATCTGGGTTCCCGCCGTATTGAGAGCGGCGATGATCTCCCCTCCGAAACTCGTGGTGAGAAACCCCTGCAAATCGGTCAGGGTAAGATCCCCTGTGGCCGAAAAGGCCGTATTTGTGCCGTCGGAGAGGTCCCAGAGGGCTGTTCCGGCGTTCCAGGCGACCGACAGGGTGCGCTCTGTGCCCCCGGTCGAGATCCGGAAGACCGATTCATTCCCCGGGCTTCCCGGGCCGAGGATGATCCCTGCGGTAAGTATGGAGGAAACGGATCTCGTCCCCTGCCCCCCCACCTGAAGGGAGAAGATGCCGCTGAGGTTGAGGGCCTCGTCAATCTCCTCCGGCTTGATCCGGTCGGGACAGAAGGAATCTCCCTGCCCCACGGACCAGGCGGTCTCGGTGGCGAGGCGCTGAATATTGACCGTGTGAACCGCCTCGGAGGCACTCTGTTCGATCAGGGCGCCCAGAACTGAGGGGTTCGAGACGTGTTCGAAGAGGTTGTCCTCCACCTGGACATCGAACATGCCGCCGTTTCCGGCGACTGGGACGAGAACGAGATGACGGGTTCGGTCTCCCTGGACGAGCATCTTGCCCCCCACGTCGATTTTGAAATCGCCGTCATCGGAGGAGCAGGGAGGGTTCACCGTAATGTCCAGCATCTTCGCGAGTTTGTCCACAAGAATATCCCGCCGGTCGAGGAGGTCGTTGGGGTTTCCCCCCACACCCTTGACCTGGGCGATGGTGAGATTAAGGGCGGCGATCTGGTCGATGAAGCCGTTGGACTGCTCTACCATGAGGCGAACTTCGTTGTTGAGGGAAACCCGATATTCGTCGTAGTTGCGGACAAGCTGATCGAGGTAGACGGTGAGATTTCTGGTCTTCTCGACGATGTTCTCTCTGACGGAGGAGTCGTCCGGGCGCTTCTGAAGCTCCTGAAGGCTCGTCCAGTACTCATCGAGGGCGACTTTGACCCCTTCTCCCGCGGGTTCGTTCACGTAGACCTCCACGGTGGAGAGGGCGTTTTGAATCTGCTCCCAGTACCCCTGGACGGTGGTCTCCTCCCGGTACTGAATGTCGAGAAAGGCGTCCCGCAGGCGGATGATGGCGTTCACCTGCACTCCCGTGCCGATCTGCCCCGGAATGTTCGGCCGGGCGAGGCTCGGGTCTGTGAAGGGGGAGGTCGTGGAGGCCTCCACCCGCTGGCGGGAGAACCCCTCCACGTCTGCGTTGGAGATGTTGTGTCCCGCCGTCTCCATCCCCCGGCGGAAGTAATCCATGGCCCGCCGGCCCATTTCGAGCCCGAAGAAGCTATTCAACATGGCGGTCCCTCCTATCCCCGGAATTCCACTCCCGAACGGGAGGGGTTCATGCCCTGAAGGCGTCTCCACTCTGCGGCCATCATGCCGTTGAGCCTCTGATTTTCGTCCACGAGACTCGAGAGGATCTGCATCTCGGCCTGCACGCGCCGGACGGCCCCGTCGAGCTCTTTTCCCTTTTCAGAAAGCATGCTGCTCTCATCTTTCGGAAGAACTGCGCAGAGGGCGGTAAGGGAGGAAGAGCATTCGAACTCTTTGGCCAGCTCCTCTGCCAGACGGCAGCGCCGCCCCTCCAGGGCTTCTGCGGAAAAGGAGATTGCCTGCATCTCCTTGAAGAGATCCTGTAATAATTCGAGGCGCCCATCCCGGAGCGCCTCTCTCTGCCGTACGGTCACATCCCCGAGGGTACGGAGTACCTGCGCCTGGCTGGCGAGCACGTCCCCGAGGAGCTTTGCGGAAGACGCCATGCTACTCTTCCAGCTTCATCAAACCAGCCGCAATCAGGCTGTGAGCTACTTTTTTCATATCTGGACTGTAGGTTCCCGCGGAGATCTGGCGCTTCAGGTCGTTCACCAGGTCTTCCCGAACCTCGGGGATCTTCTTCAGTTCGCCCGAGGCCTTCGCCATCTCCACGGCGAAGGAGCTGAACTCCACACCATCGGTTATCTTCTCTTCTTTCGGAGAAGAGTACCCTTTTTTCACGTTCACCTTGTCGATTGCCTTTGGTCCGTAAACTCCTGATATCTTATCTATCATGCTCTCACCTCATCGAAAAGGAAATTGCTTCCTTGGTTTTATTATCGGAACTGTCAGGGCGAAGCTTTAGGGGAGTGGGTCCAGGTTACTGCAAGGTCCACCTTCGCTCCTCCCCGCTCCAGAGCGGAGGCTGCGCGGCAGAGGGTCGTGCCTGTGGTGGCCACATCGTCCACAAGGACAGCCCGCTTTCCGGCGAACTTTCCGCTGCGGGCAGCAAGGGCGTCCGCAGGCATGTTTCGCCGCTGCGCTTCCGGCAGGGCGGTCTGGGTGCTTCGCTCCTCCTTCCAGAGGAGCCCGTCGATGACGGGGAGGTTCCATTCCCGGGCAATTCCCGAGGCGAGGGCGGCGGATTGGTTGTAGACCCGCGAACTTCCCCGATGGAGAGGGACCGGAACGAGGCAGTCCGCTTTCGGAGGCGGAAAGAGACGGCCGAGGGCTCTGCCCATCACGAGGGCAAGGGGGCGGTTTCCGCCGTACTTCATCTCGAGGGCGAACTCTCGAAGAAGCCCCTCGTGGGGGCCTCCCGTCCAGAGCTTCACAGGACCGAGGTCTTCGGGCAGAGGAGGGGTCAGAAGGGGCAGAAGGCACTTCAGGCAGGCCGGTACGCCCAGAGCGCCGCAGAGGGGACATGCGGCGGGCCAGAGGAGATGGCCCGCAAAGGCCAGAAGGGTTTCAGGAATACTCAATTGGACGTCGGAGAAGCATCATGGCTCCTTCCCTGGGAGCAAACCCGTGAGGAGAGAGAAAGGAGCTCAGCTCACTCGTGTAGGTGAGAAGGAGGGGGATGTTCCGGATGGCGGGGTGCTCGAGGGCATATTCGAGAAGGGCAGTGCCCACCTTCTTCCCCTGATGGTCGGGGTGGACCATGATGTCCCAGAGGGAGCCCCGGTAGACGAAATCCGTCAGTATCCGGCAGAAGGCCACGAGGTGCCCGTCGTGGCGGACGGAAAAGCACATGGACGTTCCCTCGAGCATCCGGGAGATATCCTCGATGGATCGGCTTCTTCCCCAGCGGGTGAAGCGGTAGAGGTTTGCCAGTTCGTCGGGGTGAACGGCATGTTTGCTGTCGTAAAAAGTGTATCCCCCGTTCATGATCCGTTCCCGGACGATGGAAGGGCCATTCCGCAGACGATGGCGCGGAGGTCGGTCTTTCTGGCATCTGATGTGACCGAGAGCTGCACCACCTGTCCGGTGCCGCATCGGGGGCAGATCCAGTTCGCCCTGGCCATTCCGTCGCAGTCCGGCGTTCCGGCGATCACCATGGATTCGCCGCAGATCTGACAGGCTACAATAAGCATTTATTTTCCTCCATCCCGGTTGTTCAGTCTCCGGCCGGAGACAGGGTGAGAGCAATCCTGACCGGCCCTTCTGTATAGATATCCTCTGCTGCGGTGACCTCCACTGTGAGGAGGCCCTCCGCCTTCTGTATCTTCTCCACTGCCTCGAAAAAGGCGGTGGCGTCGAGAATCCCCACTTTTCCCGTCATGGGGTCGGGTTTGATTGAGTCGCGGACTGCCTTCTGGTTGATCATCTTCAGAATAAGATGCAGCTCCGACTCTGCCCGGGCCCCGTCCGGATCGGGCTCCACGTTCTGGCTGTAGAGGAAATCTCCCTTTCGATAGATCAGGTCGCTGTCATAGACCTCGTAGATCAGGTGGATATCCTCGCCGAAGACGGCGTTTCCCTCCGCCGCGGCCCGGACGAACTTGCGCCCCGGGTTGTTTGAGACCGCCTCGATGGTCTCCACTTCTTTCTCGATATCCACGGCGAGGACGAGCTCCGACGGAGGAAGCCCCGTTCGGGAGGAGACGACGAACTCCGCCTCCTTCCGGAGGTCCTGAAAGATCCGCTCCACCTCGGAACGGCTGCTCAGAGGTTCAATGGGCTTCTGCCCGAGCACCTCCCGGGCGAAGGCGGCGATTCGGCCGCTGCGGATGGAGATCATGCTCTTCCGGAGAGTTTCCGCCTCGTCCTTCAGATCGCTCACAGCATCGTCAAGAGCCGTCTTTTCCCTTTCGAGCTGGGCTTTTTCCTCTCTGAGGTTCTGAAGGTTTTTCTGAGTCTCCTCGATTAGGGGGCGGGTGGATTCGAGTTCTTTTTGAACGGAGATCAGCATCTCCTGCTGTTCCTTCAGCCTTCTTTCGCTGTCAAGGAGGTTGATTGACGAGAGCTCTGCTTCGTCCCGGCTTTTCCGGAGGTCGAGGGTGAGGGTCTGAAGCTGGGAGGAGAGAAATTTCATGCTGAAGAGGGCGGTACGGACGTTTTCTGAGATGACGGACATGGTGATGAGGATGGCAATGGAGATGAGAACTCCCGTAAAGGCCGTGATGACCCTGCTGGTATCCCGGGGGCGGAGGCCGAAGAGGGAGATGCGTTTTTTTCCGATTTTCATGCCCAATACGTCGCCAAGGTACGCAAGAACTCCGCTGACTACAATCAGCGTGAGGATGAGCCTCCAGTTCATATCCGACCAGATCTGCATCTGCATGGCACTTCACCGCTTCTCTGCCGTTGTGTCCGGAAAAAGAAGCCCTACGGGTATATATTTCTCCGGAACCGGCTCTATTATAGTTGACTTGAGCCCGCCGTGCCATGAGGAAGTTGCGTATTTTTTACAGAAGGCCGGGAAAGGGGTTTTGAGAGAGAAGTTCGGCGATCTCCTCGGGAGAGTGCCATTCGCCTCCGTTCATTCCGGGGCATTCGGAGGCCGTCCGCTCCCATTCCTGCCGGGACTCGAGAACGGAAGGCCAGAAGGGGAAGAGGCGGCACTGAAGAGGACGGAGGGGGTAGACGCCGCAGCGGTTTTCGGAAGAAGCAAAGAGGATGCACTCCCCCCGCTGCTTCTCCCTCAGGCTCGGACTTCCCCACCGCTCCGTCTCGAAGGATCGCCGGAAATCTTCAAGTTTCAGTGAGAAAAAGCCAGCAAGGGCTTCCTCCTCTTCGGGCGTGACGAAGATCGCCCCCGGTTCACCCCGGCAGCATCGTCCGCAGCCGAGGCAGGTGAAGAAGAGCCCTTCGCGCCACCACGGAGAGGTCACTCAGCGTCGTCCTTCTTCTCGGGGAGAAGGAGGGCAAGGCGATCGTAGAGTACGGTACCGAGCCCCATTCCGCCACTTTTCGTGAGGTATTCAGACGCCATCTCAACGGAGAGATCCTCAAGGGGGCCGAAGGGACGGTCTTCATCTTTTTTTCCGCCGATCTTCCGGGCGCTCGAGGCCATCTTCTTCCATAGTTCGGCTATCAGGAGGGACTCGAACTGCAGGCATGATTCCTTGAGCTTCTCCCGCTCTTTGTCAGTTCCCCTCTCAGTGTGCGGACTCTTCGTTCCGGAGGGAGACGAAAGGCTTCGGATCGATGAAAGAGAAAGGTCCATCTACATCACCACCAGTTCGCCCTGGAGCGCGCCGGCTTCCTTCACTGCCTGAAGAATGGCGATGACGTCCCGGGGAGAGGCACCCACGGAGTTGAGGGCGTCCACGAGATCCTTTACATTACTCGTGGCGTCCAGAGCCACAAGCTGGTTCGGCGGCTCCTCCACGGCGATGTCCGTTCGAGGCACCACTGCCGTACGTCCTCCTCTGCTGAAGGGCTCGGGCTGCACGACTTCGGGCGATTCGGTGATGCGGACGGTGAGATTGCCGTGAGCTACGGCCACTGAGCTGATGCGAACATCTCCGCCCATGACCACCGTTCCGGTCCGCTCGTTCACTACGACTCGCGCCACGCTGTCGGGGCGCAGAGAGAGCCCTTCGAGCCGGGCGATGAAGGCCGAGGGTGAAGCGGCGAACTGAGCCGGTATGGACACGACGACCCGCCCGGCATCCACCGGCCAGGCAGTCCCCTTGTAGGCGGCGTTGATGGCTCCGGCCATCCGCTCGGAGGTGGTGAAATCGGGGTTCCGCAGAAGGAGGTTCACCTGGGTTCCTCCCGCGACAAAGTCGGTCTCCACATCTCGCTCGACGATGGCGCCGCCGGGGATTCTGCCCACGGTGACGATATTTTTCGCCACCGAACCGGCCGCTCCGGCGGCGGCAAATCCGCCCACAAGGAGGGGGCCCTGAGCGACGGCGTAGACGTTTCCGTCGGCTCCTTTGAGAGGAACCTGAAGCAGAGTGCCCCCCTGGAGGCTCTTGGCGTCCCCCATGGTGCTGGCCGTCACGTCGATGGTCTGCCCCGGGCGGGCGAAGGGAGGCAGGCTTGCCGTCAGCGTGACCACGGCGACGTTTTTCGTCTTCACAGCCTTGTCATCCAGGGTGACGCCGAACTGACTCATGAGATTCCGGATCATCTGGGTAGCCATGGTCCCCTTGTCGCCAGTGCCCTGCAGGCCCATGACGATCCCAACGCCTACGAGCTGGTTCGACCGGACTCCCTGCACGTCGGCGAGGTCCTTGATGCGGACTGTGGGGTGCACCGGAGCGGCCCAGGCTGCAACCGATAGAACAAGAAGAAGAATCGAAAGTATAGAAATTCTGAAGAATCGAGTGAGTTTCACCGTTTGGAGCCTCCCTAAAAAATTGTCTGGAGTATCTGGGTGAGAATTCCGGGCTTCTGAAGGCGGGTAAGGGCGCCTCTGCCCTTAATGCCGATCTCGGCGTTGGCCACCCGGTCGCTTTGAATGCGGTTGTAGCTGTCCACGTCCTGAGGACGGATGACCCCGACGATCTGGAGCTGAAGGGTCTCCTCCTGAGTGGTCACATCCCTCGTTCCCTCGATGATGAGGTTGCCGTTCGGCAGAGTGTCCGTGACGAGGCAGGTGATCTGGGTCCTGGCGCTGTGGGTCCGCTCAGTGGAGCCGTCCCCCTTCATATTGCTCTTCGAGCTGAACCCGAAGGCTCTGATGAAGTCGAGAATACCGAGACCGTCGGCGACGGAGCTGTTGTTTGTCTTTGATACGTCTGTCTTTCCCTGGTCCTTCGTCTTCGTCTTCTCATCCACCACTACAGTGACGATATCCCCCACGTTTCTGGGGCGCTGGTCCGCCACAAGATTGCTCGAATCGTTCCATAACGATCGGGCAGCCGCGGGAATGGATAAACAAACCAGAAGTAAAACTCCCAGAAGGAGAACAAACAGCTGTTTTCGTCTCATTTCACTGCACCTCCACTCGCCCCGGACCGATGATAACTCCCCGGAGAACGGTTCTGCTCTGAAGATTTCGTACTCTCACGAGGTCTCCGGCAGCTCCGCCGTCGAGGGCTTCGCCCCGGACCTCTATGAGAAATCCTTTTCTGCGAAAGACGATGAGGACGGGATCTCCCCTCTTGAGTATCGGCGGCACGGCCAGAATATTGAGAGGAATGGGGTCCCCCGCCGACAGGCTCTTCTGAAGTTCTCTGCCCACAGCCTCCTCCGGCCCGGAGGCGATGGCCTGAGAGCGGAGGACCCTGACAGTCTGAAGGACCATGTCGCCGGGGGCCAGGATGGTTCCCCGGTCAAGAGGGCGGGCCGCAACCATGGCAGGCTGACTCCAGGAGAGGCGCACGGCCAGAGATTTCACAATTCCTCCGTCGTCGAATTTGAGCGTAACTGATCCCGTTCCCGGCGAAATAGACAGGGGGGCTATGATCTCTCCGCCCGGAACGGTGCCGAGAGGTTCGGCATCCACTGTCCACGGCCACTGGGCAAGGGCTTTGATCCGTGAGACCAGGCCGTTCGACAGGGAGAGGGTGACCTCCGGCGGCATGACAAAGCGGATCCGCAGGCCTCCGATTCCGGCCTTCGTCATAGCCTCGACGATCTCCTCCCGGGTGATGAAACCCTTCTGCGGCACGGTAAGGGTGAGAGCCCCCGCCCGACGGACTCCGTCAGGATCTCCGGACAGGCTGGCGATTTCGGAAAGAGGAAAGGGAGAGGCGCTGACGGTGACCGATGCGGGAATCTCGATGGAGATGTCCTCGGAGGCTCCGGCGGCGGAAGAAGAAAGAAGCAGGATGAAAAGGAGAAAGCAAAAAAGGGGCAGAAAGCCTGCCCCCCGGAGAGACATCCTTTTCAGTTCCACCGAAGAGCTCCTATCTCTTCAGCCCGACGGCGATGCGGAGCAGATCGTCCGCGGTCTGTACCCCTTTGGAGTTGGCTTCATAGGCCCTCTGGGCGATGATGAGCCCCACCATTTCTTCCACTACCTGTACGTTGGACATCTCGAGGATCCCCTGGTGGAGTTCGCCAAGCCCCTCCTCTCCGGGAAGCCCGATGATGGGCTCGCCGCTCGCCGGAGAGACGAGGAAGAGGTTTTTTCCTACGGCCCGGAGTCCGCCGGGGTTCACGAAGCGGGCAAGTTCGATGGTGCCGATCTCCTCCGACTCTTCCTGCCCCGCGATGCGGACCGAGAGGAGCCCCTCGGGGCTGATCATGATCTCCGTGGCGTCGTCCGGTATGACAAGGGCCGGCTCGAGAAGAAGGCCGTCCACGTTGACGATCTGCCCTTCGCCGTCGATATTCCATCCGCCCGCTCGTGTATAGGCGATGTCGCCGTTGGGAAGGAGCACCTGAAAGAAGCCCTCCCCCTCTATGGTCACATCGAGAGGACGATCCGTTATCTGTAAATTTCCCTGTCCCATGAGGCGGGTGGTCCCCACCACTCTCGTTCCAAGGCCGACCTGTACCCCTGTGGGGACGATCGACCCTGTCTCTACGGGAGCTCCCGGTTCGCGGTTTATCTGATAGAGAAGATCGGCAAAGTCCGCCCGTTTTCTCTTAAAGCCTGAAGTGTTAACGTTTGCCAGGTTGTTCGTGGTCACATCCAGATTCGTCTGCTGGGCGATCATTCCGCTTGCGCTGGTCCACAGTGCTCTGAGCATGCTCTTTCTCCTTCCCCTACCCTGTCCTGCCTAAGGAGGCGACAAGTTTTCCTGTGAGTTCGTCGTGGGTCGTCACTGCTTTTGAAGCCGCTTCGTAGGCCCGGTTGGCCTCGACCATGCGGACCATCTCCTCCACCACGTTGACGTTGGACATTTCGAGGGCTTCATTTTCAATCCGCAGGTTCCCTCCCTCAACAGGAACGGGAGGCCCCGAATCGTCCGTCGCCTGAAGAAGGCTTTTTCCCACCTGGCGAAGATAGGTGGGGTTGCCGAAGATGGCCACGGAAAGGGTGTCAACGATCTCTCCGTCGGCGATCACTTCGCCGGATGGGCCGAGAGAGAGGGACGACGCGTCGCCGAACTCCACAGGGCCGCCATCGCCGAGGACGGTCATGCCGTCATGGGTGACGAGCTGCCCCTCGGAGCTTCTCTGAAAATGGCCGGAACGGGTGTAGAAGGTGTTGCCCGCACCGTCCCGGACGGTGAAGTAGCCCTCTCCCACGATGGCACCGTCGAGAGGGTTCCCCGTCACGTTCAGAGCACCCTGCTCGGTGGAGAGAAATGTCTCGGACAGAACGTTGGCGAGGCTGAGCCCTCCGATGGGGTATGCGCCCCGAAAGGCCGGCCGGAAGGGCAACGTCTGAATTGAGCTTCCGCCGTCACCGGAGTATTTTTCCATGCGGTCGATGAGGACATCCGGAAAGGATTTGTTGACGGGGATTCTCTTGCGGAACCCCGAAGTAGCGGCGTTGGCGAGATTATTTGCCGTGACGTCGTGCATGGATTCCTGCACGATCATGGCGGATGCCGCGGCGTAGATTCCTTTGTTCATTCCCTTCCCCCCTGGCGGTTTTCCAGAAGGCCGGGGGAGATAGTTCCTCCCCGGGTCCCTCTGCCCCGCCTTGGAGGCGGGGATCAAAACTTTCTTTTTTTACTCTTTCTCCGGTTCACGAGGATACCGCTTCTGCCCAGAGCCTGAAGCTTGTCGATCTCGGCCAGGGCTTTTCCCGTTCCCAGGGCGACGCACTCCATCGGGTCGTCTGCGGTAAAGCAGTTGATGCCGGTCTGACGGGTTATGAGCTCCGGTAGGCCCCTCAGGAGCGAGCCTCCACCGGTGAGCACGATCCCCCTGTCTATAATATCGGCAGAGAGTTCGGGCGGCGTTAGCTCGAGAACATTTCTCACTCCGTCGATCAGAGTCTGCACCATCTCTCCAATAGCCATGGAGACGCTCGAGCTCGTCACTTCAATCTGCCGGGGCAGCCCCTGGACGAGGTCTCGCCCCTTGATGACCATGACGGTCTCCTCTTCCTCCTGAAGGCAGGTGCCGATCATGATTTTGAGGTTTTCAGCGGTCTGCTCGCCGATGGCGAGGCTGTACTGCTTCCGCAGGTACCGCATGATCCCCTCGTCGAAGCGGTCTCCGCCGATGCGGAGGGACCGGGAGACCACTATTCCACCGAGGGAGATGACGGCGATGTCTGTGGTGCCGCCGCCGATGTCAACGACCATCTTGCCCCGGGGCTCTTCCACGTTGAGGTTGGCTCCGATGGCCGCAGCCATTGGCTCTTCGATCAGGTAGGCTTCTTTGGCGCCCACCTCGACGGCGGCTTCAAGAACGGCCCGCCGCTCCACGTCCGTCGCCCCCGACGGTACGCAGATCATCACGCGGTTGCGGAAGAAGCGGTTCCACCCCCGCTGCACTCTTCGCATGAAATGATGGAGCATGGCCTCTGTCATTGTGTAGTCGGCGATGACCCCGTCCCGCAGCGGGCGGACGGAGGTTATGCTCCCCGGCGTTCTGCCCACCATGTTTTTCGCCTCGTACCCTACGGCGAGAATTTTTCCGGTATCGAGATCTACCGCCACAACGGAGGGTTCCCGCAGGACTACCCCCTTATTTTTTACGTAAATAAGCACAGTTGCTGTTCCAAGGTCTATTCCGATATCCGATCCGAACACGAAGTCTTCCTCCTTTGGACGACGAAGAACCCTTCTTCCGGGCGCTCCCGGATTTAGCTGTTCTATTCTACCCTTTCGCAGGCGAATGGGGTACCCCTCAAAGAGCGGGGTAATGGCTTCCGTATCCGGCTTTCCAGAAATAGAGGCCTTCGGCGGGTGCCGTGAGGAAGGACTGCTTTCGATCTCCCCCAGTGAGAAGCCCCGCAACTTCTTCCGCGCTGATTTTTCCCCGGCCCACGGCCTGGAGATTGCCGATCATGACCCGCACCATGTTGGTGAGAAAAGATTTTCCCCGAACTGTAAAGATAGTCATGTTTTTTCTCGTTCGTAGAGAGGCCCGCAGAACTGTCCGGACTGAATCGTCGGGACATTCGGCCGTCTTGCAGAAAGCCCTGTAGTCGTGGGTTCCTTCATAGAGAGCGCAGGCCTTTCGCACCTCGGCCATATCCCAATAAAACTTGTCCCACCACGCCCGCCCCACGAAGAAGGGGGAAAGGACACTGCCGTGCCAGATCAGGTACCGGTATTCCCGCCAGTGGGCGGACCCTCGGGCATCGAAATCCTCCGGCATCCGGGCCACCTCCATGAACCGGATATCTTCGGGCAGATAGGAATTCAAAGCAAGGCGAAGTCTGTCGGGACGCCATTCACTGTCAAGATTGAAGGAGATGATCTGCCCTCTGGCGTGAACTCCCGCGTCCGTGCGTCCGGCAGCGGTGACGATAATCCGGCGGCCGAAGATGGACTCAAAACTCTCCTCTACTCTCTGCTGAACCCCCACTCCGCAGGCCTGGCGCTGCCATCCGGAGTAGGCCGTTCCCATATAGCTGATCCGGGCTCCGTATCTCATGACAGAAAACGTCTGTCCGCGAAGAAGAGCAGGGCGACGAAGAGGAGGATTCCGCCGAGGGCCGCCGTATCCCCCATCCTCCAGCGAAGGGGGTTCATTCTGGTTCGCCCCTCGCCTCCTCTGTAATTTCGGGACTCCATGGCGGTCGCAAGATCCTCCGCCCGGGCGAAGACGATGACGAACAGCGGAATGAGCACCGGAAGAAAAGCCTTGAGCCTCTTCCAGATCCCCCCTCTGTCGAAGGAGGCCCCCCGGGCAAGCTGAGCCTTGAGGATTCGGTCAGTCTCGTCAAGGAGGGTGGGGATGAACCGCAGGGCGATGGTCATCATCATGGCCAGTTCGTGGGCGGGAAATCCGAGGGGAACAAGGGGTGAAAAGAGACGCTCGAGGCCCTCTGACAGCTCCATGGGTTTCGTCGTCAGGGTGAGAAATGACGCGAAGAGGACGAGGAAAAGAAGCCTCAGCCCCATATAGATCGCCATGGTGACCCCTTCTTTTGTCACCACCACGATTTTTAGGTCAAGAAGAGGGCGCCCATCTGTAAAAAAGATATGGATGAGAGAGGTAAAAATAACAAGAATAAGGACGGGTTTTGCGGACCGCAGCACCATCGGGAAGGGCAGTCGAGAGAGAGCGGTCAGCCCGGCGAGAAGGAGTCCCCAGGGGAGAAACGCCGCCGGATGGCGCACGAGGAAGATCCCTGTGAGCAGCACGAGGACCGAGAGGATTTTTGCTCGGGGGTCGAGGGTGTGAACGGGTGATTCGGCCGGTATGTACTGGCCAAAGGTCAGATGGTTAAGAAACTTCATTCCGTGTCTCCTATCAGGGCTTTTCTCAGAATTTTCCATTCCCATGTGAGGGGAACATCCCTGCCGCGGGCGCGCAGCATGGCGGAGAGGGCGGGAATGTCAGGCAGAAAAAGCCCGGGGAGAGGGTGGGCCTGGAGATGGTCGATGACCTCCCGGGGGGAGGCGGACAGAACCTGCTCGCCCTTCTCAAGGATGACGATGGAGTCGCTCGCCTGAAGGGCGATGTCGAGATCGTGGGTTACGAGGAGCAGCCCCATGCCATCCTGCTGAAGACGTTTCAGAAGCATCACGAGCTCCTTCCGGGAGAAGGAGTCAAGTCCGGCGGTGGGCTCGTCCAACACGAGATATCCCGGTGCTCCTGAGAGCACCGATGCGATGGCGACCTTTCTTTTTTCTCCTCCGGAGAGGTGGAAGGGGCTTCTTGGCAGATAGGCTTCATCGAGTCCCACAAGGGACAGGGCTGAAGCCACCCGGGAGGGGATCTCCCTTTCAGGAAATTCCCAGTTGCGCGGGGCGAAGGCTATCTCCTCGAAGACGGTTTCAGCAAAGAGCTGCTGCTCGGGATATTGGAAGACAAAGCCCACTTTCCTTCGGATCTCCCGAAGGTCGGGGCCCTTCTCCCGCACTGCCATGCCGTCAACCGAGACCGTTCCCTTCTGCGGGTAGATCAGGCCGTTGAGATGCTGGGCGAGGGTGGATTTTCCGCTGCCAGTATGGCCGACGACGGATATCCAGCCGCCAGGGGTGATTTCAAGGGTGGCGTCCTTCAAGGCATGTGTTTCAAGGGGTGTCCCCGGATGATAGGTGTGACAGAGCCCCTCGACGACTATGGACATAGGGCCTCCGCCATTTCATTCAGAGAGGGAAGAGGGGGCATTTTACTATCGGGCCTCATCCGGAGGTCCGCCCAGAGGGATACCAGAGGAGGGATGTCGAGCCCCCATGCACGGAAAGACGAGTTGGTGAGAAAAAGATCAGCGACGGCTCCATCCCAGGCGACACTGCCGGCGAGGAGGACGATCGCCCTGTCGCAGGGAGTGATTTCCTCGAGACGGTGGGTGATGGAGATGATCGTCTTGCCTTTTTTATGGAGGGCCGCCAGAACAGCGAGGAGATCGGCCCTGCCCTGGGGGTCGAGCATTGCCGTAGCCTCGTCGAGGACAAGGCATGGAGTATCCATGGCAAGAGCTCCGGCAACGGCCAGGCGCTGCTTCTCTCCTCCAGAGAGTGTGTATACGGGCTTTTTTCTCTTTTCCAAAAGACCGACCGCCTTTAGTGCGTCATCGACCCTCTGGTGTATTTCCTGAGAGGAGATCCCCTGATTTTCAGGCCCGAAGGCCGTATCCTCCTCAACGACCGTGCCCACGATCTGGTTTTCAGGGTTCTGAAAGACCATGGCAACGGAACTTCGTATGGAGAAGAGGTCCTCGTTTTTCCGGGTTGACATTCCATAGACAAAACAATCGCCCTGCGTTGGAAGAAGCAGGGCGTTCAGATGTTTCGCAAGGGTGGATTTTCCTGAACCGTTGCTTCCGAGGAGGGCTACCCACTCTCCCTCCCGGACGGACAGATTGACCCTGTCCAGAGCAGGCCGTACCGGTGAGGAATCTCCGGCCGCCTCTCCGGGATAGGCATAGGACACATCCCGGAGTTCGCATACCGTTTTGCGGAGCATAATCAGTCGACCAGCGATATGACCGCCATCTGGGTACCATCTCCGTGACGGAACCCGGTCTTGACAATTCGAGTGTAACCCCCCGGCCGGTTGGCGTATCTCGGGGCGATATCGGCAAAAAGTTTGATTGCCGCCTCTTTATGGGCCATCTTCTTACGTACCATGCGGCGGTCGTTCACGGTGCCGCCCTTGGCGCGGGTGATCAGCCGCTCCGCGAACCTGCGAAGCTCCTTGGCCCGCGTTATCGTCGTATTGATGCTTTCTTCAAGGAACAGGCTGGCCGCCATGTTCGAGAGCATAGCCATACGGTGGCTGCCGTATCTCCCAAGCGTCCTGCTGTCCATACGGTGTCTCATGGATTTACGTCCTCCTTTGCTGACTTGTCTTCGCTTTTTTCTATCGGGAGATCGCTGCCGAGCTTTTCAACCTTCTCCTCGATCTCACGGAGAGAAATTTTTCCCAGGTTGCGTATTTTTAAAAGGTCCTCCCGCGTTTTGCTCAAAAGGTCGCCTATGGTATGGATGCCGCCTCTGAGCAGGCAGTTTTCGCTGCGGATGGACAGTTCAAGATCGCGGACAGGGCGGGAGTGAAGATTATTCGGATCGGCTTCCGCCGCCGCTGCTTCGTCCTCTTCGCTGGAGGGGGTTTCGTCAGATGCCTCCGCTTCAAGCCTGCCTTCAGGATGAATCTTCTCCATATCCTCGACGAAATTATTGTAATAGCTTCTGAGGATAGAGGATGCCTCCCGGACAGTCGATTCGGGAGAATGCACTCCGTTTGTCCAGACTTCGATGACGAGACGTTCATAGTCCGTTCTCTGTCCGACCCGGGCCGCCTCCACGTCGTAGTTCACCTTCAGAACGGGCGAGAAGATCGCGTCCACCATGAGGGCGTCCACCGGAAGATAGGCCGGGCGGGTTCTTTCGATGGTAGCGTATCCTGTCCCCTGTTCGACATAGATGTCAACGGAAAGCCTGGCGCCATCCTCCATGGTGCAGATGGGCGCTTCGAGATCAACGAATTCGACTTCGCTGTCCCCCTGGATATCCCCTGCGGTTACCAGTCCGCCGCCCTCCGCCTCGAGGCGAAGGACCCGTACCTCGCTGCTGAAGGACCGTACGGGGATATGCTTGAGGTTGAGCAGAATTTCGATGACATCCTCGCGAACACCGGGGATGGTGCTGAATTCATGCAGCACTCCGTCGATGCGGATTGAAGTTATGGCCGCACCGCTGATCGAGGAGAGAAGAACCCTCCTGAGCGAATTGCCCAGAGTGGCTCCATATCCCCGGTCGAGAGGCTCGATGATCACCTTCCCGTAGGTTGGGCCGCTTTCCTCGATCCGGATTTCAGGCCGTATATGTTCCAAGGCTTCCAACACCTTTCACGCCATTATCTGGCATAAAACTCAACAACGAGCTGTTCTGTCACGGGTGCATCAATCTGATCGCGCCCGGGGAGCGAGAGAACCTTTCCTTCGAATTTTTCAGAGTTCACCTCGAGCCACTGGGGAGTAGTCCGGGCTGCAGCAACTTCAGCATGCTCCTTGAGGAGCGTCATTGAACGGGCCTTCTCAGAGGCGGCGATGACGTCGCCGGAACTTACGAGGAAGCTCGGGATATCCACCCGTTTGCCGTTGACGAGAAAATGGCCGTGAAGGATAAGCTGTCGGGCCTGTTTTCTGCTGCCGGCAAGGCCGAGGCGATAGACGACATTGTCAATTCTGCGCTCAAGGAGCTGCAGGAAGTTGTGTCCCGTCTGTCCCTTGAGTTTGTTGGCAAT
Organism: uncultured Synergistaceae bacterium; assembly: GCA_964483085.1. Lineage (GTDB taxonomy): Bacteria > Synergistota > Synergistia > Synergistales > Aminobacteriaceae > JALHFZ01. The sequence continues at coordinate 7,988 of CAYZZX010000018.1, read as the reverse complement.
CTCGTACATTCTCTTGAACTGGGCTTCGTTCATGCCGTAAAACCGGCGAAGTTTCTGCTTCTCCCGAAGGCGTATGCCGTATTCACTGATCTTGTTCCGCGGACGGCCTCTTTTCATCCGTGTGGTTTTTGCGGCCGTCTCTTTTTTCGTGATGGGACATTTTGCCGAATAGCAGCGGTCAGCCTTGAGAAAGAGTTTGATCCCTTCCGCTCTGCACTGACGGCATGAAGGTCCTATATATCTGCTCATATGAAATGTTTTCCCTCCTTGAATACCTTGAAACTACACCCGGCGCCGCTTTGGAGGGCGGCATCCGTTGTGGGGGATGGGAGTGGAGTCCTTGATCATGTTGACCTGCAGCCCTGCCGCCTGAAGTGAGCGGATAGCCGACTCTCTTCCCGGACCGGGGCCTTTGACTACAACATCGATCTCCTGGACACCGTGCTCCTGAACAGCCTTTGCCACCTGGGACGCGGCGATCTGCGCTGCGAAAGGAGTTGATTTTCTGGTCCCTTTGAACCCGACGTTTCCGCCGGAAGCCCAGGCAAGAACGTTCCCCCCCTTGTCGCTGACGCATACAATGGTGTTATTGAATGTGGAATAGATATGGGCGACCCCATAGCTGATATTTTTTCTTTCCTTCTTCTTACCTCTTCGAACCGTACGTTTGGCCACTTATTCCAGCCTCCTCGTTTTCCTCTTCAGTGAAGGCTACTTCGTAGCCATCTTCTTGCCTGCCACAGTGCGGCGTGGGCCTTTTCTGGTGCGGGCGTTCGTCTTCGTCTTCTGCCCCCGTACAGGAAGGCCTTGTTTGTGCCTCTGGCCGCGGTAGCAGCCGATATCCATAAGCCGTTTGATGCTCATGGAGACTTCTCTTCGAAGGTCGCCCTCCACTTTGTAGTGCTCCTCTATCTCCTTGCGGAGCTTCTGGGTCTCCTCATCGGTGAGATCCTTGACTCTGGTATCGGGATTCACCGTTGTGGCGGAAAGTATTTTTTGAGAAGTGGAAAGACCTATTCCAAAGATATAGGTCAGCGCTATTTCAACTCGCTTTTCGCGAGGAATGTCTACTCCGGCGATTCGGGCCATATCAAGCCTTACCTCCTGACTCCCTGTCTCTGTTTATGCCGCGGATTTCTGCTGCAGATAATCCGAACGACACCCTTGCGCCGGATAACCCGGCAGAACTCGCACATCGGCTTCACCGATGGTTTCACTTTCATGCCTTTCACGCTCCTCTGGTAAAAAACTAAAAACAGCAGCCATGGGCTTCTGTTGATACCGTTTTCGCTTCAAGCGTTTTATTATACAGGAGATCGTCCGCAAAAGAAACATTCACGGCACTCTTCCTTCGCACCATATTTCTATTTGTATCTGTAGATGATCCGGCCGCGGGCAAGGTCATAGGGTGAAATTTCAACAAGCACCTTGTCCCCTGGAAGTATGCGGATGAAGTGAAGGCGCATTTTCCCCGACACATGAGCAAGAATTTTATGTCCGTTGTCAAGCTCCACCTTGAACATCGCGTTGGGGAGGGGTTCGAGCACTTTTCCGCGCACTTCTAAAACTTCGTCTTTATTCGCCATACGGTTTCTTCACCCTTCCTGCTGTTCATTTCGATCGAGGCCCGCGAGAAGAGCCTGAAATCTTCCTGCATCCATTTTTTTCTCCGTCAGAATGCTCTGCGTCAATTCGTCAAATGACCATCCCGTCGGTTGAAGGTGGATCGTGTTTTTTGCCTTGGGATTGCGGACGGTGAATTTTTTTCCGTCTGCAAGAAGTACCCTTCGGCCATCCGCTGAAATCCCGACGATCACATACCATCTTCCGGCATCTTTTCCTTTTCGGGATATGACTATGTTTCCGATTGTCCGCAAGCTGTTGTCGACGTGTTCATTCAGCTGCATGTCCATGGAGTCAGGATCTCAGGTTCTCCATCCCTGATGAGAACCGTACGTTCGAAATGAGCCGCATCGGAGCGATCAGCTGTGAGCACTATCCATTCGTTGTCCCCTACGACTACATCTTCTTTTCCTGTCATGACCATGGGCTCGATGGCGATGGTCATTCCGGGTTTCAAAGTTATCCCCCGGCCCGGGCGGCCGTAGTTCGGGATCTGAGGGGGTTCATGAAGGTGCGTTCCAATGCCGTGGCCTGAATAATCCCGCACAAGCCCATAGCCGCGGGAAGTTACCCAGCTTTCTACGGCATGTCCAATGTCGCCGAGGGTATTGCCGGCCCGGGCGCACTCAATCGCCTTTTCAAGGCTTTGCCGGGTGACGGTGAGAAGGTTTTGCCGCTCGGAACTGATAGAGCCGACCGGGTAGGTGAAGGCGGCATCGCCATAGTACCCCGAGTAGCACGTCCCCACATCGATGCTGAGGATATCCCCTTCGACGAGAATACGGCTTCTCGAAGGAATACCGTGAACGATCTCTTCGTTGATCGAGGCGCATACGGCTGCCGGAAAGGCCGTTGAAATTCCCGGCACGCGATACCCCTTGAATGCAGGGGTCGCGCCAGCCGCCCGAATGAGTTTTTCCGCTGCTTCATCGATCTCCCCTGTGGATATCCCCGGTCGGACCATGGTTGCGATCATATCAAGGACATCGGCGACGATCTTTCCGGCTTTTCTCATATACAGCAGGTCGGCTTCCTTTTTCAGTGTGATCATTCAGTACCCCCCACAGCCTGCTCAAGCCCTTCGATGAGAGTTTGGCCGGTGGGAGGAGGAGAAGGAAGCCGTTTCAGCATGTTCTTCTCTTCGTAGTAGGCGACGACGGGTCGCGTCTGTTCGTAGTAGACTTTCAGGCGCTCCCGGATGACGCTCTCTTCGTCGTCCTTCCGCTGATAGAGTTCTCCGCCGCATTTTTCGCATCGGTCACCCGCTGCCGAGGGACGGAACTCGACGTTGTAGATGGCCCCGCAGGAGCGGCACATCCGCCTTCCGGAGAGGCGTTTTACGACTACTTCCTCACTGACGTCAAGAAGAACGATCGCATCGAGATGAAGAGAATGCCTTTCGAGCATCTTCTCAAGGGCTTCAGCCTGGTGGACAGTTCTGGGAAATCCGTCGAGAATGAATCCTCCCGCACAGTCCGGTTCTATCAGCCGCTCCTCCATCATGGCGATGACTACATCGTCCGGCACGAGCTGCCCCGCCTCAAGGTAGTGCTGCGCCTTTTTTCCGAGGGGAGTTTCGTGCTTCACGTTATCACGGAAGATGTCTCCCGTGGAGATGTGTTCCACGGGATATTTTTTCTCAATTTCCGCTGCGAGGGTGCCTTTTCCGGCTCCGGGTGATCCGAGTAGAACTATGCGCATTTTTTGATCTCCTTAAAAACGAAGTAAACCGCCGGCTTTATCCTTGCGCTTGAGAATACCCTCATAGTGCCGCATGAGAAGCTGGCCTTCAATTTGGTGAACCGTGTCGAGGGCTACTCCGACCACGATGAGAACGGCCGTTCCGCCGAAATAGAAGCTCGATATGCCCATGAACTGGGTCATAAGATTAGGGACAAGGGCAACACCGGCGAGGAATACCGCCCCTCCCAGGGTGATGCGGCTCATAACCTTTTCGATGAAATCCGAGGTCGGTTTTCCCGGGCGGATGCCGAGGATGAAGCCGCCGTACTTCTTCATGTTATTCGCTACATCCGTGGGGTTGAAGACCACAGCTGTGTAAAAATATGAGAAGAAGATGATCATCGCCACGTAGATAATGGTATAGAAGAAACTTCCAGGAGCGAATATCCGCTGAAAGAAAAGACCGATATTCCCGGTGAAAAACTTCGCCACGGAGTAGGGGAAAAGGAGCACCGAGGAGGCGAAGATGATGGGGATGACTCCGGCCTGGTTGACCTTCAAGGGAATGAATGTGCTCTGGCCGCCGTAGATCTTGTTTCCGACGACTCTTTTAGCGTACTGGACGGGAAGCCTGCGCTGCCCCTCTTGAAGGACGATACACCCCGCGATGACCGCGACCATGAGAACGAGGGCAAGGAACAGAAGAAGCACGTTCATCTCCCCGAGCCGGATCATGCTCCAGCTCTGTATAATCGCCTCGGGAACCCGGGCGACGATACCAGCAAAGATGAGCAGTGAGATTCCGTTTCCGATGCCGTGGTCGGAGATCTCCTCGCCGAGCCACATAACGGCGATTGATCCTGCCGTGACCGTGCTGACGACGATGAGGCCGTCGAAAAGCTGGCCGCTGAATATTCCGAGGCTCCTGAGCCAGAAGGTCATGCCAACGGCCTGGACGAGGGCGAAGAAGACCGCTGCCAGGCGTGTCCACTGGACGATTTTTTTCCGGCCGTCCTCCCCTTCCTTCTGCATTTTTTCAAGGGTGGGGAAGATGACAACGAGAAGCTGCATGACAATACTCGCATTGATGTAGGGAGCGACGCCGAGGGCAAACACGCTGAACCGCCTCAAGGCACCGCCCGCAAATATGTCAAGAAATCCGAGAACACCGCCCTGGTCGAAGAGCTGCGACATGGCTTGAGTGTCAATGCCGGGCGTAGGTACATGGGCCCCCAGGCGAAAGACAAGAAGCACCCCGAGGGAGAAGAGAATTCTTCTTTTCAGGTCTGGCAGTCTGAAGGCATCCCGGAAGGAATCGAGCACTTAAATCACCTCGGCCTTCCCACCCGCTGCTTCGATCTTCGCTTTCGCCTGTGCGCTGAAGGCATCGGCCCGAACCGTAAGAGCCTTGGAGAGGTCTCCGTTCCCAAGTATTTTCACCTGGACGGTGTCTTTGTTCACGAGTCTGTGGGCGTAGAGTTCTTCGAAGCCCACAGTAGCGCCCTGCTCAAAACGCGCCTCGAGGGATCCGAGGTTGACGATCTGGAAGATCTTCGTGAATTTGGCATTGTTGAAGCCTCGCTTCGGAATACGGCGGATCATGGGCATCTGACCGCCCTCGAAACCGGGGCGTACTCCTCCGCCGCTTCTCGATTTCTGTCCTTTTTGTCCTTTACCCGCTGTCTTTCCTGTACCGCTGCCTACCCCTTGTCCGAGGCGCTTCTTTTTTCTTCTCGCACCGTGCGCAGGGCGAAGGTCATGCAAACTCATGGTGCGTCCCTCCCTGATCATCCACGGAGATGCACTCGACCAGGTGGCTGACTTGATTGACCATGCCGCGTATCTGGGGAGTATCTTCGTGTTCGACTGTCTGGTGAAGCTTTCTCAGCCCAAGGGCCCGGACGGTACGCTTCTGACGTTCCGGTTTGCCAATGGAGCTTCTCTTCCATGTGATACGTAGTTTTGCCATGGGACTGCCTCCTAATTTCCGGGAGCTTCGGAGGTCTTTTTCCCTCGAAGCTTGAGTATTTCGTCGGGGGTTCTCATCTCTTCAAGAGCCTGCATAGTAGCCCAGGCTATATTGATGGGGTTGGTGGTCCGTCCGATCACCTTCGTGACGACGTCCTTTACTCCCCCGAGTTCCATGATGGCCCGCACGACACCACCGGCGATTACTCCCGTTCCGGGAGCTGCGGGTTTGAGAAGAACCGAGGCTGCACCGAAGACTCCGTTGATAGGATGGGGAATCGTATTTCCGATTCTCTTCAGTTCGTGCAGGTTTTTTCCGGCCTTATCGATACCTTTGCGGACCGCTTCCGATATTTCCTTGGCCTTGCCGATTCCAACTCCCACAATCGAGTTGCCGTCGCCGACCACAACAAGAGCGCTGAATTTGAAGCGCTTTCCGCCCTTCACAACCTTGCTCACCCGGTTGATCGCAACGACCTTTTCGGTGAGCTCAAGGCCTTTGGCATCCAACTTCTTTCTGATCATCCCATGCGCCTCCCCATTAAAACTTCAGGCCGGCTTCGCGGGCAGAATCCGCAAGGGCCTTCACTTTTCCGTGATACATGTGGCCACCCCTGTCGAATACCACCGACGTCAGGCCTTTGGCGAGCGCCCGTTCAGCGGCTGCCTTTCCTATGACCCGTGCGGCGTCCAGATTACACGTCCCCGAAAGACCACCCTTTATCTCCGGTTCAAGGGATGACGCAGCGACCAGTGTGTGCCCCGCTTCGTCATCGATGAGCTGAACATAGATATGGTTGAGGCTATGAAACACGGCCATTCTGGGCTTTTCGGCTGTGCCAGAGACATTTTTACGGAGACGGGCGTGACGAACTTCCCGCATAAAGCTTCTGTTCTTCTTTTTCATCCGATTCACCTCGTATTACTTGGCGCCGGTCTTACCGGCCTTGCGGATAACGTGCTCTCCGGCATAACGGATTCCCTTGCCCTGATAGGGCTCTGGGGAACGGAAACCCCGGATTATGGCCGCGGCCTGACCGACTGCCTGCTTGTCGATTCCTTTGACGGACAACTTCGTCGGTGCTTCAACTGTTACTTCGACCCCCGCGGGCGCTTCGTATTCAACGGGGTTGGAATATCCGAGATTGAGCACGAGCTTACTGCCCTGCATCTGGGCGCGGTATCCCACGCCGATGATCTCAAGATCTTTTTTAAAGCCGGCGGTTACGCCGGTGACCATGTTCGCGACAAGGGCACGCATCATTCCGTGCCAGGCTCTCGTCTGTTTTTCTTCGTTCTGGCGGGTCACAATAATGACGTCATTTTCGACAATGACATCTACTCCGGGAACCGTCGGTGTGGAGAGTTCTCCCTTCGGTCCCTTCACATTCACTGCGCCGTTATCCACTGAAAGGGTGATTCCCGCAATCAGCGGAATTGGTTTTCGTCCAATTCGCGACATCTATTCCACCTCCGCCTTACCAGACGTAGCAGAGAACTTCGCCGCCAAGGCCGAGCTGAGTAGCCTCGGTATCCGTCTTGAGCCCCTTGGAGGTGGAGATCACTGCGATCCCCAGACCGCCCATTACCTTGGGAAGATCGGAATGGCCGACTTGCATTCTTCTGCCGGGCTTGCTGATTCGGCGAAGCCCCTGAATGACCCGCTCCCTATTCGGACCGTAGGAAAGAATCATACGGATCGAGCTGTAGGGTTTTTTGGGGTCGTTCACGACCTTAAAGTTCTTTATATAGCCAGCTTCCTTGAGGATTCTCGCTATTTCCATTTTCATTTTACTCATAGGCACATCAACGCTTTCATGAAAAACGCTGTTTGCATTTCTGATGCGCGTGAGCATATCCGCAATCGGATCGGTGACGTACATTCCTCGTTACCCCCTTCGGCCCGCTCGCCTACCAGCTTGACTTCACTACGCCGGGGAGTTTCCCCTCGCGAGCAAGTTTCCTGAAGCAGCAGCGGCACATTTCAAATCGTCTCATATATGCGTGAACGCGGCCGCAGAGCGGACACCGGTTATATTTCCTTACAGAGAATTTCGGGGGCTGCGTCGCCTTGATCTTGAGCGCCTTACGTGCCATTCCGTCTCCCCCTTTCTATCGGATGAACGGCATGCCCATCTCACGTAGAAGTGAGGAGGCTTCCTCATCCGACTTTGCGGAGGTGACAATGGTGACATTCATCCCCCGAGGCCGGATGACCTTGTCGTAATTGATCTCGGGAAAGATAAGCTGTTCCCGGAGACCAAGATTGTAATTTCCCCGTCCGTCAAAACCCTTTTGTGAGATTCCCTGAAAGTCCTTTATACCGGGAAGAGCAAGGGAGATGAGACGGTCAAGAAATTCCCACATTCTCTTTCCCCTCAGGGTTACCGTCGCCGCCACGGGCATATCCTGGCGAAGCTTGAATCCGGCAATCGACTTCTTGGCCCTCTTCATGAGGGGTCTTTGTCCTGCTATAGCCGTAAGTTCCGCCATGGCGACATCCATGTATTTGATATCGACCTTGGCCTCACTGACACCTACGTTCAGTACAATCTTTTCGATGCGGGGAATCTGCATGACATTTTTATAGCCAAATTCCTTCATCATCTTGGGTGACACTTCGCTTTTATACTTCTCGTGAAAACGAGGGGTCATGGCGCACTCTCCTCCTTATACCTGGTCCACGATTTCGCCGCAGGCCTTGCACAGACGGA
>CAYZZX010000017.1:0-25528 GCA_964483085.1 uncultured Synergistaceae bacterium | reverse complement strand
ACTCCGTCTACTCAAACCGGGATATTTTTTTGAGAGAGCTGATCTCCAACGCTTCCGATGCCCTGGACAAGCGGCGGATTGAGCTTGCGGCGAATCCAGATCTCGAAGAGCAGGATCCCTCGGAGGCCCTCGGGACTCCGGAAATACGAATTGATCCGGATGTAAAAGAGAGGACTCTCTCTATCTCCGACAACGGCGTCGGAATGAACCGGGAGGAACTCAAAGAATACATCGGCACCATCGCAAAGTCCGGCACCCGGGAGTACCTCGAGGCTCTGAAGGCCGACGGTGGAGGAGTGCGGGCGGAGGCTCTCATCGGGCAGTTCGGCGTGGGCTTCTATTCTGCCTTCATGGTGGCGGACAGTGTGGATGTGGTGACCCGTCGGCTGGGAGAGAAAGAGGGGTGGAAGTTTTCCTCTTCCGGTGACGGCACCTATACCGTTGAACCGGCAGAGCGGAGGGAGCCGGGAACGACGGTGCTCCTGCATCTGAAAAGCGGCGACTCTTCTAAGGGCGACCGGGAGTACACCGATGAGTGGACGATCCGGGAGATCGTCCGGAAGTACTCCGACTTCGTCACCTATCCTATCGTCATGGCGGTGAAGAAGACGGAGGAGGGCAAGGAAGAAATCGCCGACGAGAAGCTGAACTCGGGCAAACCTATCTGGCGCCGGAGCGAGAAAGACGTCTCCGAAGAAGAGTACATCGAGTTTTATAAACACATCAGCCATGACTGGGAAAATCCTCTGCTGCGGGTCGTCTTCTCCGTGGAGGGTGGAACGGAGTTTCGGGGGGTCCTCTTCGTCCCGTCCCGGGCTCCCTTCGACCTCCATTTCGGAATGACCCCCTCGGGAGTGAACCTGTACATCCGGAATGTCTTCATCATGAACGACTGCAAGGAGATCGTCCCCTCCTGGCTTCGCTTCCTTAGAGGAGTGGTGGATTCTGAAGATCTGCCCCTGAATATCTCACGGGAGATGCTTCAGGAGGACCCTCTCCTTCGCATTATCCGAAAGGGGATCGTCCGGCGGGCACTCAATGCACTCAAGAGACTGATGGCCGATGATCGGGAAAAATACCTTCTCTTCTGGAATGAGTTCGGCGCGGTGCTGAAGGAAGGACTCGTCTCCTTTGACGGAAGCGAGGCGGAGAACCGGGATACCCTTCTCGATCTCTGTCTTTTCTCTTCAGCAGCTCATCCCGGCAAACTCATCTCTCTGAAGGAGTATGAGGCGGAGCGGAAGGAAGGGCAGGAACAGATCTATTACCTCACCGGACGCAAGGAGGCTGCACTGCGAACATCCCCTCTTCTTGAACGATGCACTTCAAGTGGACAGAATGTGCTTCTTCTTACGGATACTGTGGATGAGGTCCTCGCTCCTTCCCTCACGACCTGGGGAGCCATGGAGTTCCGTTCCCTCGAGCGGGTGGATGCTCTTCCCGCAGGAACGGAAAAACAGGAAAACGCACAGGAGCACCCGGAAGATACGGCCGCTTTTCTCCGGGAGGTCCTGAAGGATGTCGTCAAGGAAGTCCGTTTCTCCGACCGCCTCACCACCTCGCCGGCATGTCTTGTGAATGACGGAGAGGGTGGGTCCATGGCCATGGAGCAGCTTCTCCGGTCAATGGGCAAAGAGGTCCCGACCGAAAAGCGCATCCTCGAGATTAATTCCGATTCTCCCCTGATCGTAGCCCTCGGGCAGCGTCTCGCCTCGGCTGACGGGGAGGGACGAAAAAAACTTGAGGACTACGGATGGCTTCTCTATGACCAATCCCTTCTTGCCGGGGGCGGGCAGATTGAAAATCCGGGAGAGTTCGCGAGAAGAGTTGCCGATCTCATGACTCACGGCCTGGAGGGGGACGTCCCCGGAAAAGAATGAGCTCTTCCGCTTCAGCACGGCTGAAGGCCCTCTTCGCGGTGATTCTGTGGGGAGGGTCCATTCCCTCGACAAAAGTAGCCATATCCCAGGCATCCGTTCCCACGGTGTTGTGGCTCCGCTTCGGTATCGCCGTGCTCGTTCTTTTCACCTTTCTCGCCCTTCGAAAGAAACTCCGGCTGCTCTCCCTCCGGGAGACCCTGATCTTTGCGACCCTGGGTTTTATCGGGGTGTTTTTTCATAACTCGATCCAGGGGGCTGCCCTCCAGAGCCTCTCTGCGGGAATGTCAGGACTGATCATCGCAGCGAACCCAATCGCCATCGCTCTTCTCGGCGCGCTGATCCTCGGCGAACGGCTGAACAGGAAAACGATAGCCGGTATTCTTTTGGCCGCCCTTGGCGTGCTGGTGATCATGTCGAAGGGGAGCCTCTCCACCTTTTCGGGAAGAGGTATTGCTCGGGGAGAGATCTTCATGGTGTTCAGCGTTTTCTCCTGGGGGCTTTTTTCCGTCCTGTCGAGAAAGGCTCTGCAGAACCGCGAACCCGCTCTTGCCATGGGGTACGTCCTTCTTTTCGGATGGCTTTACTCGACAATTCCTTTTTTCTGGACTGAAGGATATCGGGAAATCCCTTCCATTGCCGCCTCGGGATGGGGGAACATCCTCTTTTTGGGGGTCTTCTGCTCCGCTGCGGCCTATCTTTTCTGGTACGATGCCCTCCGGGAGCTTCAGGCCTCGGAGGTAGGAGTATTTCTCTACGTGAACCCGGTTGTGGCGGTTACCCTATCAGCTCTCTTCCTCGGAGAGCTGCTGACCCCCTCGATGATCGCAGGAGGGGCTCTTGTCTTTCTCGGAGTGTGGTTCGTCAACCGAAGAAGGCGGTAAAGAGGCATCCACATTTAATTCAGGAGGTTTCAGCGAATGAAAATTTACTCTCAACCCTTTTCCCTCGAAGAAGGTCTTTCCAGAGGGGCTCTGGCTCTCTATCTTCTTTCTGATGAGCCTGTTCCCTCCCGGCTGCCCGGAAAGAATACGGGCCGGATGGCCGAGATGCTTATGCAGGATCCGTCCTTCAAGGGAAAAAAAGGGAAAATCGTCAGAATTCCCCTTGAAGGGGAGGGAGCTTCCTCTCTCTATCTGGTTGGTCTCGGCGAGAAAAAGGGGTATTCCGGGGACAATGTCCGTTCGCGCACGGCTGAATTGCTGCGCCGCTGCCGGGCTGAGGGCATCAAAAGAATCACCCTTCTCCTTCCCGAAAAGCCGGACGGGGAGATGAGCTCCGCCGTTGCCGAGGGGGCTGAACTGGGGCGCTATACCTTCGACCGGTACAAAACCGTCAAGGAAGAGGACCGCCTCCCCGAGACGAAGGAAGTGGTTCTTCTCGATGGCGACGAAGCCGGGCTGGGGAAGGGGAAGATGCTGGCCTGTGCCCAGAATTGGGCGCGGGATCTGGCAAACGAACCGGGTAATGTGCATAACCCTTTGACCTTGGCAGATCTGGCCCTGAAATGGGGAGAAGATTTCGGCTTTTCCGTGGAGGTATGGAACGAAAAACGGATCGCCTCGGAGGGAATGGGCGGCCTCTACGCCGTAGGGATGGGGTCCGCCACGCCTCCTCGCCTGGTCCACATGGTCTGGAAGCCCGCGGGAACGCTCATGCGGAAGATCGTGCTCGTAGGGAAGGGGATCACCTTCGACAGCGGCGGCCTCAACTTGAAGCCGGGGGATTTCATCCGAAATATGAAGGGGGACAAATCCGGGGCATGCAATATCTTCGCCATTCTCCGGGGAGCCTCGAAGATGAAGATCCCCTGCGAGGTCCACGGCATCGTTGCGCTGGCCGAGAATATGCCCGGAGGGCGGGCCTTCCGCCCCGACGACATCCTCCGCATGCACAACGGCAAGACTGTGGAGGTGGACAACACGGATGCTGAGGGCCGGCTCGTCCTTGCCGATGTGCTCAGCTACGCCTCACAGCTTTCGCCCGATGGAATTATTGACATGGCGACCCTGACGGGAGCGTGCGTCGTCGCCCTTGGAACGAATATGGCCGGGCTCTTCACCTCCTCCGACGAGCTTGCCTCGGATATTCTCTCGGCAGCCGCCCGCCGCGGAGAGCGATTCTGGAGAATGCCCCTCGATGACGAACGGATTGCCGAGACGCTGAAATCTCCCGTGGCCGATCTTGTGAACGCGGCGGGGCGGTACGGCGGGGCGATCTTTGCCGCCCAGTTCCTTCGGGAGTTCGTGAAGGAGGGCATTCCCTGGGCGCACCTTGACATCGCGGGTGTGGACTTCTTCAAGGACGACTACTCCGTCTGCTCTAAAGGGGCCAGCGGGTACGCCGTCCGGACCTGCCTCGAATACCTTCTCAGCTTCAGATAAAATGATCAAAAACATTGGGCGGCTCTTAAGAGCCGCCCAATGTTTTTATGGGTGAGGGCGAAGCTATTTTCCCAGACAGAACTGACTGAAGATATAGTTCAGCAGGGTGTCGTCGCTTTCGATCCCGAGAAGGCGCTCCAGAGCCCTGCGGGCTTCCCCCAGGCTTGAGGCGGCCACGTCCTGCCCCATCCCGGCCGCGAGGGTCTCTGAGGCGTCTTTAAGGAAGCCTGCCGCAGAGCGTATCTCCCCGACCTGCCGGGCGGAGGCGTTCAGCCCGGCCTCGAGGGTGCCCCCTCCGGCGATGGCGGTGAGAATGGCGTCCTTCAGCATCTCCATTCCCCGGTTTTCCTTCGCCGAGATGGAGAGGACCGTACTTCCAGGCAATAGATCCGCAACGAACTCCGCAGTTGTTCTGTCTCCCTCCGCAGCTCCCGAAGGAAGATCCGACTTGTTCACGGCGACCACGTGCTCTCTTCCCGGAAGGCGTTCCGCCATTTTCAGGTCGTCCGGGTGGAGAGGAACGCTGCCGTCCACGACCCAGATCCGCACGTCTGCGTCCTGAAACACTCCCTCGGCGAGGGATATGCCGATGGCCTCCACCTCATCGGCTGGAAGGCCCATTCCAGCGGTGTCTATCAGCCGCAGGGGAACCCCTCTGCACGTAATGACCTCTTCGATAAGATCCCTCGTGGTGCCTGGGATGGCCGTGACAATTGCCCGCGACTCCTTCAGCAGGGCGTTGAGAAGGGAGGATTTTCCCACGTTCGGCCGGCCGACGATGGCAACGCGGATTCCCTCCCGAAGAAGAAGCCCCGTGGCGCATCGGTCGAGAAGGTCCCTCAAGGTCTGTTCCACCGTTTGGATGGTGAGAACCAGTTCGTTCTCCTCTCCTGAGGGGAGATCCTCCTCGGGAAAGTCAAGGGCCGCTTCCAGAGTTCCCGAAAGGGCGAGGATCTCATTGTAAATGTCCCGGGCAAACTCGGCCAGCTCGCCCCTCAAGGTGCGCACGGCCGCCCGGAGGGCCTCGTCGCTTCGGGACCGGATGACGCCGAGGACGGCTTCCGCCTGGGTGAGATCGATTCGTCCCGAAAGAAAAGCCCGGCGGGTGAATTCCCCCGGCTCGGCGAGTCGGGCGCCGCCGCAGAGAAGCAGGTCGAGGCATTTGCGGGCGACGAGGGTCCCCCCGTGGGTGTGGATCTCCACGAGCTCCTCACCGGTGTAGCTTTTGGGAGGAGCAAACCATACGGCAAGGACCTGGTCTATGGGGTCGCCCTTATCATCGAGAAGCAGAGCGTTGCGCAGAAAACGGGCGGGGGTCGCCGTAAGGGGTGGAGCGAGGGAGAGAAGTTTTCCTGCAAGTTCCCGGGAACCCTCTCCCGACAGGCGGACGATGGCAATTCCGGCCTCTCCCCAGGCGGTGCCGATGGCGGCGATGATATCATGCTCCGGGTGCAGGGTGTCCTTTCTCTCCATGGTCTTTCCTCCTCGGCGTGGGGTAGAGTTTCAGCTCCTCCCTGTATTTTACAACAGTAAAGGCCTTTTTTTCCGGAAAAAGAAAGCCCCCTCTTCGAAAGAAGAGAGGGCTGAGGGTCATTTTACTCCTCAGGGTTATTGAACGGCAGGAATGCCAAGTTCGTTGACCGCTTCGGCAAGGCGGCGGACACCCTCTTCGATGGTCTCGGGAGAGGGGAAAGTATAGCAGAGGCGGGCGTTATGAATTCCCGTTCCCTGGGAGGGGCAGAAGGGGCCGCCCGGAACGAAGGCCACGTTCTTCGCGACGGAGCGCTCAAAGAGTTTGTTCGTGTCCACTCCGGGGAAGTTAAGCCAGTAGAAGAACCCTCCGTCAGGCTTCACCCAGGTGACGCCAAGGGGGGCGAGGTGTTTTTCAAAGCTCTTCTCCATGGCGTCCCGCTTGATTCTGTAGTTGTCGATGATCACAGGAAGATGAGCTTCGAGGTGTCCCTTCATGCAGTACTCGGCCACGAGGGCCTGAGTGATGGTGCTCGAGCAGAGGTCAGTGGACTGTTTGAAGACCGTCAGGTTGCGGATGATCTCCTTCGGGCCGGTGACCCAGCCGATCCGTGTACCCGGAGAGAGGATCTTAGAGAAAGAGCCGGCGTAGACAACGCCCCCCTCATCGTGGAAGGAGAAGATGGAGGGAAGGTGTTCGCCGTCAAAACGGACGTAGCCGTAGGGGTCGTCCTCGAAGATGGGGAGGTTGAACTCCTTCGAGATCTCCACGAGACGCTTTCTCCGTTCGAGGGACATAGTGCTCCCCGCGGGGTTCTGGAAGTTCACGATGGTGTAGATGAACTTGATCTTCTTCCCTTCGGCTCGGGCCTTGCGGATCATGTCGGGGAGAAGCTCCACCTGCATCCCGTCCCGGTCCATGGGAACGCCGAGAAAATTTCCTCCGTGATTATAGAAGACTGTCAGGGCCGCGAGATAGGTGGGGTCTTCGGTGATGACATAGTCCCCCTCATCTATGAGAGACCACGCGAAGAGGTCGAGGGCCTGCTGGGAACCGGTGGTGATGAGCATCTCCTGGCTGGAGACCGTCCGGCCCATTCGAGGGGCCGTCCAGGAGGCGAGGAACTCCTTCAGGGGAGGGTACCCATCGGTGGTTCCGTATTGCAGAAGGTTCTGCCCGTCATCCTTGAGGATGTGAGCCCCTTCGTAGAACTTGTCCACGGGAAAAATCTCCGGCGCGGGCATTCCCCCCGCAAAGGAGATCATCCCCGGCTTTTTGATCAACCCCAGCATCTCCCTGATCGGTGACGGACGGTTATTCTTCGCTATGGAGCTGAAGTTATCCTGCCAGATTCCGCTCATTCTCCATGCCTCCCTCGAATTGTGATATTCTTGCTTTATTATTCCGATTTTACGCCACAAGCGAAACATATTTCTCTACAATAATACCACGAAGGGGTGTGTCTACGACACACCCCTTCATTGTAAATCTTTTCTTCAGTTTTTTTAAGAGCTTCTAATTTCTTGGCGCTATGGCCGAGGCGTTTTTTCGAAGGCGCTCAAGCCGGCGCTCTGTCGGCGGATGGGAGTTAAATCCGCTGGGCGATGTAGTGTATCCTGCGGCCTTCATCTTCTCCATGGCCCGAACCAGCCCCCAGGGGGAATATCCGGCGTCCGCCGCTATCCGGATGCCGTAGTCGTCGGCCTCCACTTCCTGTTCTCTGCTGAAGCCCGATTCGGCGAGGCCGATCCCCACGCTTCCTGCGATTTCTCCGGCGGTGTTGCCCTCAAGAGCCCGGAAGAGAAGCCCCCACAGGAGGTTCCGCCCCACCGAGCTGTTATAATGTCCAAGCTTGATGTGCCCCGCTTCGTGGGCGAGGATTCCGGCGATTTCGTCCTCCCGGTCAAGGATATTCATGAGGCCGGTGGTGACATGGACGGAGTGGTTTCCCGACGAGAATTTAACCCATGCATTCGGTTCCTTCTTCTGCTCGAAGAGTACGGCCTTATATTCCATACCCGTCTGGGCGGAGATTCTTTTCCAAGCCCTGTTGACTGCGTTATTATCAATGGCCCCTTCAGAGATACCGGCCACGGAAAATAGCAGGAGAAAAAGAAGGATGCGTGACATCTTGTGAAGCGTGTTCATAGCGAATCCCCCTCTCTATCGTCAAGAATGTCTACTGTTTTTAACTTTCACATTTATTATCTCTGATTTCAATGAGGCAGGAAAGAGCGAAAATACGTATAATAGAAAAAATATGAGCGGAGGAAGAGAATGCTTCGATGTTCCAGTTGCGCTATAACCGAAGATGAACGGTCCCTGAGGTGGCGGTGCCGCTGCGGAAAGACGGGGAGCCCGAAATGGGAAGAGTGAGCGTGAACAACCTTCAGGAGGGGATGATCCTCGAGGAAGACCTCGTGACCCCCGGCGGGCGGGTTATTCTCGGCAAGGGTGCGGTCCTCAAGGAGAAGTATATCGGAATGTTCAAAGTCTGGGGCATCACCGGGGCCGATATCGAGGGGGAAGAGGACGCCGATATACTCGAGAAGAGTCTGCTTCGGGAGGAGTCGCTGAGGCAGAGCGAGGCCTATGTGGCCTCCTACTTTCCTCCTTCGGAGGGGGAGGACCGTCGCGTCTCTGAGGTCCGGGAGTATTGTTCCAGGGGCTTTGCGGAAAATATCGAATCGGGGGTTCTTCCGCCCCCCCTTCCTCACCGCACCCTTCCTCCCCGCCCTCCACGGGGCCATTTCGGCAAGACCTTTTCCGCCCGGGAACTCGGCAGAAACCAGGTTCGCCTTGTCTCCTTTCCCGATATCTATTTCAAGATACAGGAGGTCATCAATTCACCCCTCAGTTCAGCCACGTCCATCGCCAGAGTCGTGAGCAAAGATCCGAGCCTCACCGCCCGGCTTCTCCGGCTGGTGAACAGCTCCTTTTACGCCTTTCCACAGCCCATACTCTCAATACCGAGGGCAATCGCCATCGTGGGCTCAAATGAACTGACCTCCCTCGCCCTTGCCGTCTCCACCATGACCGTCTTCGAACACGTCTCTCCGGAGTATGTGGACATGAAATCCTACTGGAAACACTCCGTCGCCTGCGGGGTGTTTTCTCGCCTGCTGGCCTACAGTAAAAGGGTGCGCAGTGAGGAGCGTTTTTTCCTTGCCGGTCTTCTTCATGATATCGGCAGAATCATCCTCTACAGCAAATCCCCCGCCGAGATGACCTACGCCCTCGAACTCTCCCTCTTTGAAAGGATCCCCCTCTGGCAGGCCGAGAAGAGGGTCTTCGGCTTCGATCATGCCGCTGTGGGCAAGGTACTGCTTGAAGAATGGAACATCCCCGAAAGCATACGCCGCCTGTGCGACTACCACCATGCTCCCCTTGACGAACGGGCTCCTGAAGAGGCGGCCTTCGTTCACGGAGGGGACTTTCTGGCGAATGCAATGCGCTTCGGAACAAGCGGATCCCTCTACAGCGCTCCTCTCGACCCCGCCATACTCGACTACATCTCCCTTGCCCCCGGAGATGTGGAGTCCGTGCTGGTTCAGGCGGAACGGCAGCTTCAGGAAATCATGAACATCTTCCTGGTCGCGTGAGGCCCTCATGAACAGGCGAAAAAACATGGACGCTCTGAATGAAAGAATTACCGTGCTCACGAGGGAGCGAGAAACGGCCAAGGGTATACTCGATTCAGCCGTGGAAGCTCTCGGATTCTCCGTGGCTGTGGACGACGATTTCTCTGAAGAAAACCTTCTCAAGGAGTGCGCTGAAAAAATCCGAAATTTCGTTCATTTCAACGCCCTGGCCTTTTTTCTCTTCTCTTCCGACGGCCTGGAGTATTTTCCCTCCTTCACCGACCCTTCCTATGATCTGCCCTTTTTCGAAAAGGAGATGGCACTCCTCGTGGAGGACCGCACCTTCGCCTGGACAATAGACCGCAACCGCCCCGTCATCGTCACGGCTTCCGATGGAAAAAACAAGATCCTCCTTCATTCGATCATCACCCAGAACAGAACTATGGGCATCTTCATGGGGTTGCTGGGAGAGGACGAGTCGGGGATACTCGATCTCTCCTTTGCCTTTCTCACCGTGCTTTTCAGCTCCCTCGCGGGAATTCTTCAGAATGCCGAGCTCTATTCCCTCGTACAGAATCTCAACAGCGAACTCAGTCATAAGGTGCGAGGTCTTGAGGAGTCGGAGCGGAATCTCGCCACGGCCATGCGGGCGAGGGACCTCTTTCTGGCAAATGTCAGCCACGAGATCCGCACGCCTCTGAACGGAATTCTTGGTATGGCCGCCCTTTTGGACGATACAGAGATAACCGCCCGTCAGCGGAGCATGATCAAAATCCTCAGGGACGAATCCGCCTCTCTTCTCCGTCTTGTCAGCGATCTCCTCGATTTCTCCAAGATGGAGGCGGGAAAGCTCTCCTTCGAGGATGCACCCTTCAGCCTTCGGGAAGTCTGGGAGAGCGTCGGTGAAAGCTTTTCTCCCCGGGCGAAACAAAAGGAACTTGACTTTGCTATGATCCTTGAAGGAGCGGTCCCTGAAAAGGTGTCGGGAGATTCACACCGGCTGCGCCAGGTGCTCGGAAATCTCATCGGAAATGGGCTGAAATTCACACGCAGGGGAGGGATCTTCGTCGACGGAA
Source organism: uncultured Synergistaceae bacterium (assembly GCA_964483085.1). Taxonomy (GTDB): domain Bacteria; phylum Synergistota; class Synergistia; order Synergistales; family Aminobacteriaceae; genus JALHFZ01. Next base: position 15,139 of record CAYZZX010000017.1, on the reverse strand, counting down.
GAATTCTGGAGGAAGGTGCGGAAAGCATTCTGCTGTCCGTGAACGTTCGGGATACAGGCATCGGCATCTCTTCGGAAAAAGGGGCGGAGCTCTTTCAGCCCTTTGTTCAGGGAGACGCCTCTACCACCAGGAAATACGGCGGTACGGGGCTCGGCCTCGTCATCTCGAAGCGCCTTGTCGAGGGGATGGGGGGTACAATATCCTTTGAGAGTGCCGAGGGGAAGGGGGCTACCTTTACCTTTACTCTTCCGCTGAAAAAAATTGCCCTTCCGGCGAAAGCCTCTCAGAACAAAGAGGACATCGGAAAGTGCGACCGGTGGAAGGAGGACCTCTCCGTCCTTGTAGTGGATGACAACGCCACAAGCAGGCTCGTGGCGCTGTCCATGCTCAAGAAGCTCGGAGTATTCTCGGTGGAGACGGCGGAAAACGGTGCCGAGGCCCTTGAAAAGCTCGCCGCCGGCAGATACGACCTTGTCCTCATGGATATTCAGATGCCCGTCATGGATGGCGTCGAGACAGTGCGCCGCCTGAGGGGGCCCTCTTCTCCGGCGCTCAACCCTCAGGTGCCGGTAGCCGCCATGACGGCGAATATCCTTCCTTCCGACAGAGAGCGATATCTCGAAGCGGGAATGGAGGGGTATATCGCAAAACCTATCCTTCCGGAGGCTCTCAGAGACCTGTTATGCAGTATTTTCAGCAGTGAGGAAGCCCCTCCTCCCGCAAAAACCGGGGAAGAGGAGCCGCAGGAGCGGGCGGTTTTCCGGAGAGAAGTTTTGCTTGAAAGGATGGGACAGGATGAAGAGCTCTGCTGCAAGGCCCTGCATCTTTTTCTCTCCGATTCAGAGAAGATTCTCCATGAACTCGAAGGGGCCACAAAGGATCTCAAGACTGAGGAAATTATCACGAAGGCCCATCTTCTGCGAGGGGCTTCAGCCAACGTGGAGGCCCGGGAGATGATGCTCCTTTCGGATGAAATCGAAAAGGCGGCACTCCGGGGTGACCGGGAGGCAGCAGAAAGGCCCCTGGCGGAACTTCGCGGAGCGAAGGAGCGTTTTGCAGCGGAGATGGATAGAGCTATGGGATTACCGGTGAAGAACTTGGATGAACAAGAAGGGGGAACCAATGAAGATCCTGATTGCTGAAGACGACAAGACGTCTTTTTTTATGCTTGAATCCCTGCTTGAAAAATGGGGATACACGGTTCTTGCAGTTCGCGACGGAAATGAAGCGTTCAAGCTGCTCAACGGAGAAGATCCGCCCCTTCTCGCTATCCTCGACTGGATGCTTCCGGGGATGAGCGGACCGGAGATCTGCGCTTCCCTCCGGGAAGAAAGAGAGGGCAACGACAAACCCTATCAGTACATCATCATTCTCACCATCAAGGAGGAAAAAGAGTACGTTGTGGAGGGACTCAAAGCCGGAGCGGACGATTATCTGACGAAACCCTTCGATTCTCAGGAACTCCAGATGCGTCTCCGGGTGGGTGAGCGCATTCTTCATCTGCAGGAGCAGCTCCGCACCGCCGCTTTGTACGATGACCTGACCGGGCTTCTGAACAGGGGAGCTGTGATCGAGCGTCTTGAATGCGAGCTGAGCCGTTCGTGGAGAACGGGCGTTCCCCTGAGTATTGTTCTACTTGATATCGACCACTTCAAGGAAGTGAACGATACCTACGGGCATGTAATCGGCGACCGGGTCCTCAGAGAAACTGCCCGGAGGATGAAATCGGCCGTCCGCCCTTATGATTCTATAGGCCGCTACGGTGGAGAGGAATTTCTTCTGATCTTTCCCGGGCTCTCCGGGAGCGATGCCGACGCAATCTGCGAGAGAGTCCGATCCGCCATTATTGAGCAGTCCTTTTTACCCTGCGAATCGAAGGAGGACCAGTCTCCCTTTTTTATCTCCGCCAGTCTCGGTCTCTGCGAGGTCCCTGCCGTGTGCGAAACCATCGACACTGTTCTCACCAGTGCCGATGATGCCCTCTATCGGGCAAAGCGGAGCGGAAGAAATCGGGTCAGCCGGTAAAATCTAATGAATTCTACGGGCTCCTTTTGTCGGTGATCCTCTACAATGGGAGGATTGAATGTAAGAAAGGGGCGTCAAAGATGAAGAATAAACGGATCATGGGGCATCTCCTTCTTTTCACCCTCCTGGCAATGATCCTCTATCCCTCTGCGGGATGGGGGGGGACTATGGATGCGCTCTTCGAAGGGAAGAACTGGAAAGAAATCGATAAACTTCTCGCCGATCCCGGAACAAAGCTCACTCCCAGGGAGGAATCCCTCGCTGCGAATGCCCTCTGGCTTCAGAACCGGTGGAAAGAGGCTGAGGTTCTTTTGAAAAAAAGTTCTCCCTTCTGGCCTGAAGAGGTACGGCCCTACGGAACCCTGCTCTCCATTCTCGCCCTCGAGAGGACGAACAGAAAGGATCAGGCCGCGGCTCTGGCGTCGGAATTTCTTCCCGCCGCTCCTCCCGATGTGGCCTATTATGTCGCCTACGCCCTCTACCGCCTCACGGATGAAAAGGATGAAAAAGAAAAGAAAAAACACCTCGTGAGGATGTACAAGGAGGCGCAAAACGTCCAGCAGCAGACCACCGCGCTGAACATGCTGCTCAAGCTTCCCGGAGACAAGACCGCCTATGCCCTGAATCTGCTGACCATCAGTCCGAGACACGTCGCTGCTCTCAAGGCCCTCGAGGCCTCCGGCCAGAAGGAAAAGACGAATGTGCGCTTTGCCCTCGGATACGGAGCCTATCTCCGGGGACAGTTCGACCGCGCGATCTCTCTTCTCGAGGGTGTCCCCCTCGATTCCCGCAACGGTCGAAAGGCTCGGTACTACAGGGCCTACTCCCTCTACCGGAAGAAGAAGTACAGCGAGGCCCTCGAACTCTGGAGTCCCCTTGCCCGAACAGGCAGTGACTACGCCGAATCGTCTATCCGCCGCATCTCCATTCTCGCCACGAAGGCGCAGAAAGAACGGGCTCTCCGGGTACTTCGCGAAGTGGCCGAATCGCGGGAGGGAATCTACCGGGCCCGGGCATGGTATTCTCTGTCCACCCACGCATCGGGTAAAGAACGAACTGATCTTGAGGAAAAAGTGATCGCCGCAGCTCCCGACTCGATCCACGCTACGAGAATCCTGTGGAACCGGGGCTGGAAGAGCTGGCAGGAAGGAAACGCCCTCGGAGCGGTGAAGAATTGGGAGAGGAGCGTCTCCCCTGAAATGCCCCGTTCCTGGCGCGCCAGAGTCCTCTACTGGGAGGCCAGAGCCTATGAAAAACTCGGCAGGGTGAAGGAACAAAATGCTCGCCTGCAGACTCTGAGCAAGGAGTTCCCGCTCTCGGTCTATGCCCGCCTGACTGCGGAAAAGCCTCTTCCTCTTGTTCCGGGAGGCCCTCCCTCTCTGACGGGCCTTCAGCCCATCGAGCTGGAGCGTTGGGGGTTCGTGAGCCACGCCAGAAGAAAGCTCATCCTCCGGGGGGATCCGCCCTCCCTCTACAGGGCCGCCAAGATTGCCGCCTGGCAGGATGACAGCCTCGGCATCTACGCCCTTGCCGGAAAGCTCTCCCGGGAGATCTCCGCAGGCCCGGTCTTCTACAGGGAAGCCCTGGAGTTTCTCTACCCCCGTCCCTTCCGGGAGATCGTGAAGCGTTCCGCTGAGCGTTTTTCCGTGGAGGACAACCTTGTATGGGCAATCATGCGCCAGGAGAGCGCCTTCAACCCCACGGTCACGAGCTGGGCCGGAGCCGCGGGATTGATGCAGCTCATGCCCGGTACGGCGGCGGGGGAGGCGAAGAGCCTTGGAATGAAGAAATACTCCCTCTACGCCCCGGAGGACAACATAACCATGGGCACAGCCCACATCGCCCGACTACTGAAGTCCTTTTCCCGGCCCGAACATGCCGTGGCGGCCTACAACGCCGGAGGGGGCTCCGCTCGCCGCTGGCTCGACGGAAGAAAGGACCTCCCTCTGGACGAATGGATCGAGGCGGTAGCCTACGAAGAGACGAACGACTACGTTCAAAAGGTCATGGCGAACCTCGCCGTCTACCGGGCTCTCTACGGTGCACCTCCTCCCAGCGCGGACAAGGCTCTCACCGTCCTCCCGGCGGAAGATGAGGAAATGGAAGAAGTTCCCGATACGGACGAGAGAGAAGAACCTCTCCCCGTTGACGACGGAGGAAAGTAAAAGGAATAAAGTGAAAAAAACCTCCCGATGGAGGATGGACAGCAGGCAAAAATAAAGTTTTTAAAAGGGGAGCCTATCAGTGGATGTTAAAGAAGTTATTTCCCAGATGACGCTGGAAGAAAAAGCAGGATTGTGTTCCGGAAGGAATTTCTGGTTCACAAAGGATGTTGAACGTCTGAATGTACAGGGGATCATGTTAAGCGATGGACCCCATGGGCTTCGCAAGCAGGCTGCCGGAGGAGATCATCTTGGAGTATCCGGAAGTGTTGAGGCGATTTGTTTTCCCACTGCATCTGCTATAGCGGCTTCATTTGACAGAAACTTAATTCGGGAAATGGGAGAGGCGCTGGGAGATGAATGCCAGGCTGAAGAGGTCGGTATTATCCTTGGGCCTGGAGTGAATATCAAGCGTTCTCCCCTTTGCGGCAGGAATTTTGAATTCCTCAGTGAAGATCCTTATCAAGCTACGGAAATGGCAACAGAGTATATCAGGGGAGTACAGAGTAAAAATATCGGAACAAGCCTGAAGCATTTTTTAGCGAATAATCAGGAGCATAGGCGAATGTCTTCCAGTTCAGAAATAGATGAAAGAACACTGAGAGAAATATATCTGGCTGCCTTTGAGGGAGCAGTCGTAAAGGCGAAACCCTGGACTGTCATGTGCTCATATAATAAAGTGAATGGGATTTTTGCATCAGAAAGCCCACGGTACTTAACGGATATCTTACGAGGTGAGTGGGGATTTGACGGATATGTCGTGAGTGACTGGGGAGCCGTAGCAGACCGGGTTGAAGCCCTTAAAGCCGGTGTTGCTCTTGAAATGCCATCCTCCTCCAGAGGCAATGATGAACGGATTGTAGAGGCAGTAAAGAACGGAACTCTCGACGAAAAGATCCTGGATCAAACTGTAGAAAGAATCCTCACTGTTCACAATAGATATATTAAAAATAAAAAAACGAACGCAACCTATGACAAAGAAAAGCATCATCAGTTAGCGAGAAAAATCCTTTCGGAATGCATAGTTCTTTTGAAAAACGATGGAATTCTCCCCCTTAAAAAAGAAGACGATATTGTATTTATCGGTGAGTTTGCAGAAAAACCCAGATTCCAGGGGGGCGGAAGCTCCCATATTAATAGTTTTAAAATTACAAGCGCCTTGGAAACTATGAAGGGTGCCCCGAACATCACCTACGCAAAGGGGTATGGCGCAGAAGAAGACAGAGCAGACGAAGTGTTAATCAGAGAAGCGGTTGAAGCTGCAAAACGAGCAAAGGTAGCCGTCATTTTTGCAGGTCTCCCGGACATATTCGAGTCCGAAGGATATGACAGGAGTCATATGTCCCTTCCGGAGTGCCAGAACAGATTAATTCGAGAAGTCGCAGCAGTACAGCCTGATACGGTGGTCGTACTCCATAACGGATCTCCTGTGGAAATGCCCTGGGTACAGGATGTAAAGGGCATACTTGAGGTATACCTCGGAGGAGAGAGCGTAGGAGAGGCTACAGTAGATGTCTTATTTGGTGATGTCAACCCGAGCGGTAAGTTGGCGGAAACATTTTCCATCAGGCTGGAAGATAACCCGTCTTATCTCTTTTACTTCGGTGAAAAAGACATTGTAGAATACCGGGAAGGGATATTCGTCGGCTACCGGTACTATGACAAGAAGAAGCTCGACGTGCTCTTCCCCTTTGGTCACGGATTGAGCTATACAACCTTTGATTTCTCCAACATGAAAATCAGTGCCGATGTTATGAAGGATACGGATATTTTGACAGTGAAAGTAGATGTAACCAACACTGGAAAGGTTGCAGGAAAAGAAGTTGTACAGTTATATGTGGGTGACCGGGAGAGTTCGGTTATTCGCCCTGTGAAAGAACTCAAGGGATTTGAAAAGGTGGCGTTACATCCCGGAGAAACTAAAACGGTATCCTTTACTCTGGGAAAACGTGCTTTTGCTTACTATAATACAGAAATAAGCGATTGGCATGTGGAAACAGGAGAGTTCGATATCCTTATCGGGCGATCCTCCAGAGATATCCTGTGTACAAAGACAGTTGTAGTAGAGTCAACGGTTGCGCTGCCTGTGGTTTATACAATCAACTCTAATTTTGCCGATGTCATGGAGGATCCCGAGGCAATGGCAGCCTGCCAGCCCCTGTGGGATTCGGCTGCAGCACTTTTCAAGGAGGAAAATCCTCAGGCGGGGAGCGCGGCCGAACAGGCAATTATGGAGAAAATGGTTGAAAATATGGTAAAGGTTATGCCCCTCCGGGCTGCTATAAACTTCGGAGATGGATCGATAACGTACGAGCGAATGAATTCTATATTAGAGCAGATAAATAAAAGATAGAGCGGCCACAAACTTTTCTTGTTCTGTACGTCCTGTTTTATAGGCGCGTTGTTACTTTACTCTTTCTACCAGGTCGAGGAGTCGCCCCTTACGTCGGGATTCCTTTCTGAATCATGAGAACTCCCTGTATTTGACCCTTGGTTCTCTGCTTCGACACAGTAAAGCACCCCCGAAGTTGGATGTACATCCAACTTCGGGGGTGCTTTACTGCTCATCATTGAATGAGGAGGGGCTTCTATCGGGTTTTTTCGGGCGGGCAGACGGCGGGCTGGCCACGCATCTCGCTGAGGGCGGACTCGAAGTGCCTCCACTCGAGGATGAACTCTCCGTTGTCCTGAGATTTCAGATAATCCCGTACGGCGAGCATGGCGGCCTTCCGGCAGACGAAGGCGATGTCTCCGCCGGTCCGGCCGTCGGTCAGGCGGGCGAGGGTGGCGATTCTGACCTCCGAGGAGAGAGGTTTTTTCCGCAGGTGAATCTCGAAGATCTTCTCCCGTGCGGCGGCGTCGGGCCGGGGCAGCTCAAGGATGAGATCAAACCGTCCTCCCGACAGAAGGGACGGGTCCACGAGGTCGATGCGGTTCGTCGTGGCGAGGACTACGACCCCCTTCAGCTCCTCGATGCCGCTCATCTCGGCCAGGAACTGGCTGATCACCCGCTCGGTGAAGCTTGCGCCACTGCCGCTCTCCTTTCCCCGGACGGGGACGAGGGACTCGATCTCGTCGAAGTAGAGGATTGACGGAGAAGCCTGCTTCGCCGTTCGGAAGACATCCCGGATCGCCCGTTCGCTCTCGCCCACGTATTTCGACATGAGGGAGGGCCCTTTCACGGAGATGAAATTGACGCCGCTCTCTCGGGCCAGGGCCTTGGCGAGAAGAGTTTTTCCCGTTCCGGAGACGCCGTGGAGCATAATCCCCTTGGGGGGCGTGATGTCATATTTATCAAAGATCCCTCCGTGCTGCAGAGGCCACTGCACAGCGTCCCGCAGCTCTTCTTTGATGTCCTCGAGACCGCCTATGTCACGCCAGGTGACGTCGGGAACCTCGACGAAGACCTCCCGGATGGCCGAGGGCTCCACCTCCTTGAAGGCCTCGAGGAAGTGGCTCATGTTGACGTCCATGGCGAGGAGCCGGTCGTAGGGAATGTCCTCCATCTCCATGTCGATCTCGGGCAGAAGCTCTCTGAGGCTCGCCATGGCCGCTTCCTTGCCCAGGGCCTCGAGATCCGCGCCCACATAGCCGTGGGTCATCTCGGCGAGGCGCTTCAGGTCGACATCCGCCGCCAGAGGCATTCCTCTGGTATGGATCGTCAGTATTTCTCTCCGTCCAGTGCGGTCGGGGATGGGGATGGAGATCTCCCGGTCAAAGCGCCCGGGGCGGCGCAGAGCCGGGTCGAGGGTGTTGGGGATGTTCGTCGCCCCGATGACCACGATCTGCCCCCGGGACTCAAGGCCGTCCATGAGGGCGAGGAGCTGGGCGACGACCCGGCGTTCAACCTGTTTTTCTCCTCCCATCTCCTCCCGTTTCGGAGCGATGGCGTCGATCTCGTCGATGAAGATGATTGAGGGAGCGTGGGACTGGGCGTCCTCGAAGACGTTCCGCAGGCGCTCCTCGCTCTCTCCGTAGAACTTGCCGATAATCTCCGGGCCTGAGATGTGAGTGAAATAGACGTCCGTCTCTGCGGCGACTGCCCGTGCGATGACCGTCTTTCCCGTGCCCGGCGGGCCGTAGAGAAGCACCCCCTTTGGAGGCTGGACGCCGAGGCGGTCGAAGACCTGGGGAAATCGGAGGGGGAGCTCGATCATCTCCCGGATCCGCTGTATCTGGGGGCCGAGGCCGCCAATGTCCTCATAGGTTATCCGGGCTTTCTTTTCTCCGTCTACCTGTTTTTCCACGTTCACATAGGTGGATTTGCTGATGATCACGGTCCCGTCGGGGGTCGTGTCCAACACACGAAAATCGCAGGTCCGGCTGCCGAAGAGATTCGTCCGGACCCGGTTGTTCTTCCGTACCGGCATGCCTTCGAGAAGAGAGCGGATATAGACGGCATCCCGCTCCTTTTCGAGCAGGGTCGTGGAGGTGAGGGGGCGCAGAGTGATGCTCCCCGCGAAGTGGTGGTCCGCCTTCCGTATGGTGATACGGTCATCGAGGCCCACCTGAGCGTTGTCCCGAAGGACGCCATCCATCTGAAGGAAGCCCTTGGCTCCTCCCTCGCCCATGTCGGAATCGCAGGAAAGGAGACGGGCCGGCGTGACACCCTTCCCCTCAATGTCGATAATCTGGCCTTCGGAAAAACCGAGACGGGTCATGTCCTCAGGATCCATCCGGGCTACTCCCCGCCCCGAATCCTTGGGCATGCCTTCTCTGACTTTGAGCATTCAAAAATCTTCCTTTCGTGGTCTGTTTTTACTATAAGGTGTGAAGTGTATCCTTACGTAATGCTAACACAAAAAGCCCTTCCCGGTATACCGGGAAGGGCGTAAAAGCGGCGGAAGAAGCTACTGGGCGACGGCGGATTCGATCCGTCCGGGATAGGCCTCGAGGCCTGCCTTCAGAATATCCATGGCCTTCACGAGATCCTCGTTGTTCAGGACATAGGCAAGGCGGAACTCCTGCTTTCCGAGCCCGGGAGTGGCATAGAACCCCTCGCCTGCGGAGGCCATGACGGTCTCGCCGTTCACGTCGAATTCCTCGAGCATCCAGATAATGAACTTCTCGGCGTCATCCACGGGGAGTTTCACCATCACGTAGAAGGCTCCCTTGGGCTCGGCGCAGACTACTCCCGGCATCTTCTTGAGAGCCTGGTACAGTGTGTTTCTGCGGGACTGGTACTCTTTATTCACCTCTTCAAGGTAGGACTTGGGCGTGCTGTAGAGGGCGGTCGCTCCGACCTGCTCAAGGGTGGGAACGCACAGCCGCCCCTGGGCGATCTTGAGAACCTGGGCCATGAAGTCCTTGTTTTTACAGGCGATGCAGCCGATGCGGGCGCCGCAGGCGCTATAGCGTTTTGAGACGGAGTCGACGATGATGACCCGGTCGGCGATCTCGGGCATATGGCCGAAGCTCTTGTACTTCAGTCCGTCGTAGACGAATTCACGGTAGACTTCGTCGGCGATGATATACAGATTATGCTTTTTTGCAAGGTCGGCGAGCATGTCCATTTCCTCGACAGTATAGATCGTTCCCGTAGGGTTGCCGGGATTTGACAAGAGGATTCCTTTGGTCTTCGGTGTGAGAAGGGCTTCGATCTCTTCCTTCTGAGGAAGATGAAAGCCTTCTTCCGCTTTGGTGGTGATGGGGACCACTTTCACGTTCACGCACCCTGCAAAGGCGTTATAATTGGCGTAGAATGGTTCAGGGATGAGAATTTCGTCGTCGGGATCACAGATGGCCATGAAGGCAAAGAGAAGGGCTTCGCTGCCGCCGTTGGTGACGATGATGTCCTCCCGGTCGAAGGGGATCTCGAACTCTTTGTAGTAGTTGCTCATGGCATCCCTGAGGTCGTTGTTCCCCTGGGAAGTTGCATAGGCTATGACATCCTGCGAGAAATTGCGAATCGATTCGAGAAAAGACGCTGGAGTTTTAATGTCCGGCTGGCCGATGTTCAGCGGATAAATCTTTTTTCCCTTTGCCTTCGCTTTTTCAGCGTAGGGCAGAAGACGCCGTACTGGTGAGGATTGCATTGCGAGAACTCGTTCGGAAAATTTCACCGTGGAAGACCCCCTTACGATATTGTATGGACCCTTTGGGAAAATGATAGCATAAAATAAAGGAAGTTTTCCGGAAAAGACAAGAAATTTCTACCAATCTTTGCGGAGGTGAAGGGTTTCATGAATAGAAGAGATCTTTTGAAGAGCCTCACACGGGAAAACGACACCAAAATGGCGCTTCTCGTACTGGATGGCCTGGGCGGTCTTCCCGGAGCAGAGGGGATGACGGAACTCGAGGCGGCGGTCAAGCCCAATTTCGATAAACTCGCTCATGTCAGCGAACTCGGCCTGCTTGATATAGTGGATGTGGGGATAACGCCGGGAAGCGGCCCCGGGCATCTCTCCCTCTTCGGTTACGACCCCCTCGAGTGCTCCATCGGCCGGGGCATCCTCGAGGCCATCGGCGTCGGAGCTGAAGTGGGGAAGGGGGATATCTCCGCCAGAGGCAATTTCTGTACGAAAAACAGCTCGGATATCATCGTGGACCGCAGAGCGGGAAGGATCGCTACGGAGAAAAGCGTTCTTCTCGTGCAGAAACTGGCAGAAAACATAAATGAAGTTGACGGAGTCTCGGTGAAGCTCTATCCGGGAAAGGAACATCGTTTTGTCGTCGTCTTCTCGGGAGAGGGGCTTTCTGAACAGGTCGCCGACGCCGACCCTCAGCAGGAGGGGGTCCTCATGCGCTGGGCTGAGGCAAAGAGCCCTGAAGGGGAGAGAACCGCGAATATAGTCAACACGTTTATTAAAAAAGCATCGGAGATCCTTAAGGATGAGAAGGAAGCGAACAGCTGCCTTCTCCGGGGATTTTCCGCTCCTCCTGATATTCCACTTCTTCCTGACCTCTACGGCATTCGCCCTCTGGCCGTCGCCACGTACCCGATGTACAAGGGGCTCGCCCGCCTCGTGGGCATGGATGTAGCGGAAGCGGGAGAGACTCTGGAAGAACTTTTCGACACTGTGGAGCGGGAGTGGAAGAACTATGACTTTTTCTATATCCATGTGAAATACACGGACAGCCGGGGAGAGGACGGCGATTTTTCCGGCAAGCGAGAAGTGGTGGAGACCGTAGACGGCCTTCTGCCCCGACTGCTTGCCCTCTCTCCCGACGTGCTCGCCGTGACGGGGGACCACAGCACGCCGAGCACCATGAGCGCCCACTCCTGGCATCCGTCCCCCTTCCTTCTCTCGAGCCCGTTCGTCCGGTCAGGGGACGCGAAGACCTTCAGCGAAAGAGAGTGCCGCGTCGGCGCGGCAGGGCGTATGCCGGGAAGCAAACTCCTCGGGCTCATGCTCGCCAACGCTCAGCGGTTGGACAAATACGGCGCATGAAATATTTAGAAATGTATGAGGTGATGGTGTGGAAGAAAAGAAGATAATGACCACCGGGGAGATCCGCTCTCTGGAGCGGGACGGGAAGTTCACCCTCTTCTCGGTGGTATCAAGGACCTCCCTTCGGAAGGATAAAAACGGAAAGAACTACTGGGATATTGCCATCATGGACCGGGAGGGAACCCTGGAGGGGAAAGTCTGGTCGAATGCTCAGTGGTGGGATTACAGAGGAGAAAAACCAGTGCTTGTAGCCGATCCTCTGGAATTGGAGATCTTTCGTGATCTGGAGGGAAAAACCCTCGCTCTTCTGGGGCAGGTAACGGAGTTTCGAGGACAGACCCAGTACAATTTCAACGGAGTCTATCTGGTCAATCAGCAAAAATATCCTCCCCATGAATATGTGCAGCGGTCCCCCATACCGGAGGCACGCCTTGAGGGGGAATTTCGTGACCTTCTTTCGGAATGCAGCGGGCCAGTGGAGGATTTCCTCTCCTTCGTCTTTTTCGACAAGGGGTTGTGGGAGATCTTCCGCAGCTGTCCGGCGGCGGTATCTCATCATCACGCCTACGTCGGTGGGCTGCTCGAGCACACTGTCGCTGTGGCGAGGACTGCCCGCTCTCTCGCCCGTACCTACAGCGAAACCGGGATGGACGTGAATCTCCCCCTTGCAATAGGGGGCGCACTGCTGCACGACATCGGAAAGATGGAGTCCTATGAAATCCCCCCGGGGCTCAAGATGACCGTGAAGGGGACGGTCATCGATCATATCGTCCTCGGATACACCACCTTTTCCACCCTCGCAGGGGAGTTCGGATTGGACGAGGGGCTTACCCTTGCCATCGGGCACATCCTCGTCAGCCATCACGGATGCAGGGAGTACGGATCGCCTGTTCTGCCGGCGACTCCCGAGGCCATGATTGTGAGCGCCGCGGACGAACTGGATTTTCGCCTCTTCTGCTGGAAGAACGCTACGGACCAGATGGAGGAAGGGCGGGAGATTTCAGACTATAACCCCTCCACCCAGAGACGGTTCTGGAGACGGGAAGAAACCGATGGCCTGTAAAATCACCATCTCCCCGTCGGACGACGGCCGGCGGCTCGACAAGGTCATTCGGTCCGTGTGGCCGGGGCTTCCTCTCAGCGTCATAATGAAGGGAATCCGCACTGGCTCGGTGCGCCTCGATGGAAAAAAAGCGAAATGCGACCTTCGGGTGACAGGAGGGCAGGAGCTTTATGTCCCCTGGGAAAGCCCGAAGGAGAGCGCCGGAGAGTTTGCCTTCCGGCGGACCCTGCCCCTTCTCTTCGAAGACCCCCGGCTCTGGGCGGTGAGCAAGCCCGTCAATCTCCTCGTCCAGCCGGACCGGAAGGATCAGGACAACGTCCTCGACCGGGTGAAGTACATGCTCCGCCTCGCCGGAGAGGAGGAGCGGGCCTACGCGGTTCACAGGCTCGACCGCAACACCACGGGAGTCATTCTCGTCGCCCTCTCGGGGGTAACCCTGCGAATTCTGCAGGATGCCTTCCGGCGAAGAGCGGTGCGGAAAACCTATCTCGCCATTGTGGCGGGGGTTCCCGAACGGCAGGGAGAAATTGCCGTACCGCTGCTGAAAGATTCCGCTTCCAACACCGTACGGGTGGATGAAGCCGGAAAGGAAGCCCTCACCCGATACCGTCTTCTTGCCGCCGGAGGGGACATCTCCTTCGTGGAGATCGACCTCGTGACGGGACGATCTCACCAGGCCCGGGTGCATATGGCCTCCATCGGTCACCCGATTCTCGGCGATATTCGCTACGGCACGGAGGAAATCAACGGGAAATGGAGACGAAGAGGCATACGCCGCCCCCAGCTTCACAGCTATTCCATTCGTTTCGGAGAGATGGAGGGGGAGCTCGCGGATCTCTCGGGCTGGGAGATAACAGCCCCTCCCGCCGAGGATATGGAGTCTCTCCTCAGAAAACGGGGGTGGAAACTCCCCGCATGAAGTAAAAGGGCACATCCGGAGAAGATTTTCCGGAAGCGAGAGGATCTCAGTCATACGCAAAGTAAAGAAGTCGTCTGGCAGGCAGTGCAGGATGGAGAAGGCAAATTGTTGGCCTTTGTCTTGGGTATTTAGAACTATTTTGTGATTTTTTTCTTTCATCCTTTCTACTTTTAATAAAGAGTGTTATGATATTCACGGTCTAAAACGGCATAAGCCGTTATTATACAGGAGGTGTCTTTAATGGCAGTAGTACGGCGTACTTCCTCTAATGTGCTTCTCGACACCGCGTTGAAGAATTTCTACGGAGCAGCTGAGGAGATGGGGCTCGAAGACGGACTCATTGACATTCTCAGCCATTCCGAGCGGCGGACATGCGTCTCCATTCCCGTTGAAATGGATGACGGCTCCATCAGGGTATTCGACGGCTACAGGGTGCTTCATTCATCCGCAGTCGGCCCCGGAAAGGGCGGCGTCCGCTTTCATCCTGAAGTGAACCTCGACGAGTGCGAGGCTCTCGGCATGATGATGACCTGGAAATGCGCCCTCGCAGGAATTCCCTACGGCGGCGGAAAGGGCGGCGTATCCTGCGACCCCCTCGAGCTTTCGAAGAAGGAAAAGGAAAAGATCGCCCGCACCTGGGCAGCCCGCATGGCTCCCGTCATCGGCCCCATGACTGACGTGCCCGCCCCCGACGTTGGCACGAGCGGTCAGGAGATGGTCTGGTTCATGGACACTATCAGCAAGATGAAGAACCAGCTTGAGCCTGCCGTTTTAACGGGTAAGCCCATTCCCATGTGGGGTTCCAAGGGCCGCACCGCAGCGACGGGGTACGGCGTCGCCACCTGTGCGCTTGAACTCCTCAGAAACCTCGGAAAGAGCCCTGAGGGCGCGAAGATCGCTATCCAGGGGTTCGGCAACGTGGGCTCCTACGCCGCAGTCACCATGGTCAATGCCGGTTCGAAAGTCGTGGCTATCAGCGACATCACCGGGACCTATTTTGCTCCGGGCGGCCTCGATATCCCCAAAGCCTTTGATCACGTGACCAACCATCCCAAACGTCTTCTTGAAGGATTCACCTGCGAAGGGTGCGAGAAGCTCGATCTTCCCGAAGTGCTCTATGCCGAGTGCGACATTCTCATTCCAGCGGCCCTTGAAGGGGTCATCAACGGAGAGAATGCTGACAAGGTCAGAGCGAAGTACATCGTTGAGGCCGCGAACGGCCCCATCACCCCTGAAGGAGACGCCATCCTCGATGGAAAGGGAATCCTCATCGTTCCCGATTTCCTCGCAAACTCCGGCGGAGTGATCGGCTCCTACTTCGAGTGGTGCCAGAACCTCGGCGGGTTCTTCTGGGCCATAGAGGAGTACAACGATCGCCTCATCAGGATCATGAAGGACAACTTCGAAACAGTCTGGACCTATGCGAAAGAGAACAATGTCAAAATGCGCCGGGCAGCCTTCATGGCCGCGATTAAGAGAGTGGCCGACGCCGTCCGCATGAGAGGTATTTTCCTGTAGGATCTACGAAGAATATAAAAATATAAAAGTCCATTATGACCAGAATAAATACAATCTGGCA
>CAYZZX010000016.1:0-27814 GCA_964483085.1 uncultured Synergistaceae bacterium | reverse complement strand
ATGGTAGCCCGTGTACCCCACAACGACGATAAGAACGCCCATCACGGCTGAAAGAAGCAGGATTTTCCCCCGGGTCTTCATGTTGCTCAGTATATCCACGTAAAAATTCCCCCTTTTGAATCCCCTGGTTGAATTTTCCCCCGCACCTCAAAGGTACGGCGGAATTATGGGCACTAAAACAACAGCATCGCCTTGAAAAAAAGGCGCGTCCGAATGAAAAAACAGAGCAAAGCGATTTTAGATAGCTCTCTCTGCCCGCAGGGGAAAAAATTGGAGGAAATAAGTGAAGGCGGAGAGCGGATTTCAGATAATTCAGGCGTTTGTTGAGCGAAATGGTCTCCACGGACATGATCACACTTAATATTCTTAATGTCAAGAAGTGTATGAAGATAGTTAGGGGGGAATATTGTGAAAAATGAGGGTATATCTCGCAGAAGCTCTTGAATGCTATGTTGTTTGAAATATTGTGTTTTTATATGAAGTATCGTTAAAAAAACTCTCAAGAGTTCATTAAAAACAAAAAAGCATTACATTTCACGTGAAGTCGGCATGTAAATAAAGGTATACATCGGTGTACCGCAGGGTTTACTGCTTAAAAGTTCATACTCTGCCGACGCTCGATAATCCATTTCACGAAGAGTGAGTCAGCCCAGGTTTTTTCATTGTTGATCGCGAGGTCGAGGGCGATGGCCAGAAGCACTATGGTGACGCAGGCGAAGATCGTGAAGAAGATCAGGCTAATCTGCCGGGCGAGCAGAGATTTCTTCTCGGACTTAGTTTTTTTCGGGCCGTATGTCTGCATGATAACCCCTCCTTTATTCTGTCTCTTCTCACTATTATAACTGCAAGGACAAAAAAGGGCGGTACGGAAGAGCTCTTCCGTACCGCCCTGTGCGCGCCCTTCGTAAAAAGCGTTCAGATGTCGAGGTTTCGCACCTCGTGGGCGTGGGCGGTGATGAAATCCCGCCGTGGTTCGACCTTGTCGCCCATGAGGATGCTGAAGTACTCGTCCACTTCCATGATATCGTCGATCTCCACCCGCTTGAGGGTGCGGTTTGCTGGGTCCATGGTGGTCTCCCAGAGCTGGGAGGGGTTCATCTCTCCCAACCCCTTGTACCGCTGTACGGAGACCTTCGAGGGGTCGGCTGCGGCGTCAAGGATGGCCCGAAGCTCCTTCTCGGCATAGCAATAGGTGACGGTCTTTCCCTTCTGTACCCGGTAGAGGGGGGGCTGGGCCAGGTAGAGGTACCCGTTTTCGATGAGGGCGGGCATATGCCGGTAGAAGAATGTGAGCAGCAGGGTGCTGATGTGGGCTCCATCTACGTCGGCGTCGGTCATGATGATGACCTTATGGTATCTGAGCTTGGACGTATCGAAGTCATCGCCGATCCCCGCTCCGAGAGTCTGGATCATGGTGCGGATTTCGTTATTGGCGAGTATTTTGTCGAGTCGGGCCTTCTCCACGTTGAGGATCTTTCCTCTCAGTGGAAGGATGGCCTGAAAGCTGCGGTCCCGTCCCTGTTTGGCGCTGCCGCCGGCGGATTCTCCTTCGACGATGTAGACCTCGCAGTTTTCGGGGTTTCTGCCCGAGCAGTCCGCCAGTTTTCCCGGCAGCCCCATGCCGGTCATGGCGGTCTTTCGCACGAGCTCCCGGGCCCGTTTGGCCGCTTCCCGGGCCTGGCGGGCCTTGATCGCCTTTTCTACTATGACCTTCACGATCTGGGGGTGCTCTTCGAACCAGGCGAGGAGGCCTTCGTAGACGACGGAGTCGACGATCCCCTTCACGTCGCTGTTGCCGAGTTTTGTCTTCGTCTGCCCCTCGAACTGGGGGTTTGCGAGTTTGACGGAGATCACGCAGGTGAGCCCTTCCTTGAGGTCGTCTCCGCCGAGGTTATCGTCCTTCTCCTTGAGCTGCTTGCTTCGCCGGGCCGCTTCGTTCACCGCCCGGGTGAGGGCCGTGCGGAGGCCGGAGACGTGGGTGCCCCCCTCCATGGTGTGGATGAGGTTGGCGAAGCCGAAGACCCGCTCGAGATAGCTGTCGTTGTACTGAAGGCCGATATCCACGGTGACGCCTTCCTTCTCTCCCGAGATGGTGATGGGGTCGGAAAAGAGAGTCGACTTTCCCCGGTTGAGGTATTCGATGAAGGAGCGCATGCCCCCCTCGTAGCAGAAGTCCTTGATCTTGCCGTCCCGCCGGTCGTCGAGGCAGATGGCCAGGCCGGGGTTCAGAAAGGCCATCTCCCGGAGGCGGGCGCTCAGTACTTCGGCGGTGAATTTTACCTCTTCAAATATAGTGGCGTCGGCGAGAAAATGGATCTTTGTTCCCGTCTCCTTTGTGGGAAGAGGGTCGGAAAGCTCCGTCACGGGCATTCCCCGTTCGAACCGCTGGGTGCGGGATTCGCCGTTTCGCTGAATGGTGATCTCGAGCCATTCGGAGAGGGCGTTCACCGCAGATACGCCCACGCCGTGAAGGCCGCCGCTGACCTTGTAGGCCTGATTATCGAATTTGCCCCCCGCGTGGAGGGTTGTGAGGACGACCTCCGAGGCGGGGCGTCCGTTGGAGGGGTGGGGGTCGGTGGGGATGCCCCGGCCGTTGTCCTCCACGGAGATGCTTTCGTCCTCATGGATAGTCACGAGAATGCGGGAGCAGTACCCGCCGATGGCCTCGTCCACGGAGTTGTCCACAACTTCATGGACCAGATGATGAAGCCCCCGGGAGCCCGTGTCGCCGATGTACATGCTCGGGCGTTTTCGAACCGCCTGGAGACCTTCAAGAACCTGGATATCCTGTGCCGTGTATTGACGTACTGCAGCGCTTGTCGACATATGTTATTATCCTCCCATTCGCATCCGGAGAGGCCGGGCGGCAGCCCTTGCCTCTTTACGGAAAGCGTTGTATCTTTTACGAAGCGTCTCGGGCCGGAAGCCCGTCGCAAGAAGTGTTCCGTCTTTGAGATATACGGCTGTCTCTGCCCCGTGGCGTATGAGGGCGACAACCTTCAGTATGGAGACAATGCCCTGTCCTTCAAGGGGAATAAACATGTTTTCACTCCGTTTCATGCCTCTACAACCGATTTATTATACCAAAAAAGGCCCGAAAAGTACAGCTTGGAAAAAGGCGAAAACCCTGTAGTAATCCGGTTTTGCGCTGAGAAAAGAGAGAGGGGAAGGCTTGATGTTTCTGACAAGGCTCGGCCGCGGAATGAAGCGGCAGATTCTTCGTTTTATGGAGGAGGTGCGGGCGGAATGGAGGTCTTTTCTCGCCGTGACGGCGGGGGTGACCATTCAGGCTCTGGCGGTGGTGCTCTTCGTGCTGCCGAACCGTTTTCCCGACCTCGGGGTTTCAGGGCTGGCGGTACTGTCGAACTATGTGTTCAATATTTCTCCCGCCTGGGTGATCCTCATCCTCAATACTCTGCTCATGGCCTGGGCGTGGAGGGAGCTTTCTCCCCGATTCGTTCTGTGGACCGCCTGGGCTGTGGTGCTCTTCTCTCTGCTCCTGAAGCTCTTCGAATACGTGCCCGTTCCGGTCATCGGCGATAAGTTCATGGCGGCCATGGTCTCAGGAGTGGTGAGGGGGCTGGGGGCAGGAATCGTCTTCCGTGTGGGGGCCTCCACGGGAGGGCTCGACATCCCCGGCATGGCCCTGAGAAGGCGGTACGGCATCGAGCTGGGGCGGTTCTCCATCTTCATCAATATGGGAATCCTCGCTCTCTCATTTTTCGTTGTGGGCCTCGACGCCACCATCTACGGCGCGGTGGCTCTCTACGTCTTCGGCATCGTGGTGGACAACACTCTTCGAACCTTCGACCGGAGAAAGCAGGTCCTGCTCATCACCTTGATCCCCGACCTGGTCTCTGACTTCATCAACACAACGCTGCGGCGGGGGACCACCCGCCTGTGCGCCACGGGGGGATTCTCGAAGCAGGACCGCCCGGTTCTGCTGACTCTGCTCGAGCCCCGGCAGGTGATGGTGCTGAAGAAGTACCTTGCGGAGAACGACCCGGGGGCCTTCATGTCCGTGACCGACGCCGCGGAGGTAGTGGGGAAGGGGTTCAAGAGCTGGACGCACCTGTAGCGGCCGCCCGCTCCGGGAGGGCTTATTTTTGCCTGAAGGGGCAGTCGAAGCGGTAGAAGCAGACGGGGCAGCGCTCCGCCGCGGGGGGGAAGGGTCCGGAGACTGCCTGCCGGGCGACCCTCCGCAGTTCCTCCTCCATTTTATTCCATGACGAGCCCCCTTCCACGGGGTCTCCTTCCGTTCCCTCCCTCAGATGAATCAGCCGCATGTCCACGTCCTTTCCCGGCCAGGCCAGAGAGGCTGCGTAGCCGTAGAAGAGGAGCTGGGAGCTGTAGAGGGCTTCCCAGGAGGGGGCGCTCTCCGGAGCGCTTTCGTCCCGGGCGGTGATCTTGTAGTCCCGGATGCAGATTGTCTTCTCTTCCTCCCAGAGGACGTCGATGCTCCCCGTGAGCAGCGGGCCGTCGGCTCTGCGGAAGCGGAAGGGGAGTTCCCTTCTCAGGCTGTTCCCGGCAGCTCGTTCCGCCAGGGCTTTCCCCGCGGGAAGGCGGGCGAGCCCTTCGAGCCACCCAAGGAGGGCGAGCCGGGCTTTCTCCTCCCTCCAGATCGCCCGGAGGGAGGGGGGGAGGGTGTGCGGACAGCGGGAAGAGCGGAGATATTCCAGCCCGTCAGGTTGAAAATTCCATCGGGCGAGGAACCAGTGGGCGAGGGAGCCGAGGTCCGCTCCGCCCTGCTCCTCCGACGAGGGAAGCTCCCAGACCAGGTCCACCCCCTGGCGGTACTTCATCCGCCAGGCGGCGGGGCACCATTGAAAGAGGGAGAAGGACGTGGCGCTGAGCCGCTCGAGGGAGAGGGCGTCGAGGGAAGGGGGAGGAACTCTCGGTCCCCTTTCTCCGGGGCGGTCTTCTTTCTCCGGCTCGTCCCTTTCAGGCAGGGGGAGACCATCCTCCCTGTCTTCTCCCCCTGTAGAGAAGGCGAGGGAGGATTCGTCCAGAAGGGAGAGCCACGACCCCTTCGCCGGTTCGGGAACGCCCTCCTTTTCACCGCAGCGGGAGGAGAGGATCAGGCAGTCCCGGGCTCGGGTGCACCCCACGTAGAAGAGACGCTCCCACTCCTCCCCCTCCTCGGCCTGTTCGAGAAAGGCGGCGAGTTTGCCCGTTTCAGACTCCTCGCCCCCCCATTCGGAGGGGTATCTCGACGCTCCCGCGCCGAGGAGAAGGGAGGGGACGAGGGACTTTCCCCACCCCCTGCCCCGACTGTTGTTCAGGTCCACGAGGGCGACGATGGGGAATTCGAGCCCCTTGGCGCTGTGGACCGTCATGACCCGCACCACGTCCTCTTCCTCGCCGAGGGGGGTACCCTCCTCGCCGCCGGACGGCCGGGAGGCCATCCGGGCGAAGTAGGCGGCGCACCCTGCGGGGTCGTTGCCGAAGACCTCCTCGTATTCCCGCACCAGATCGAGCCCCTTCCAGAGATTGGACAGCACGTTCCGCCGCCGCCAGGAGGGCCAGAAGAGCAGAACGGACTGATCTTTCAGCAGTTCCGCGAGGGCGGAGTAGAGTCCGCCGTAGCGGGCCCTTCTCCGGAGGTCCTCGATTCGCTCCGCCGCCTCCGGATAGAGGTCGCCGAGGAGGGGCTCATCGGGGGCGAAGAGGGGGGCAAGCTGTTCGAGGGAGAGCCCCGAAAAGGGGGTGGCGAGAAAGGAGAGGAGGGCGTGGCGGTCGCCGGGGAAGGCGATGGTCTGGAGGGCCGCCCGGAGGTCTCCGATCTCCCCCCGGCTGAAATACTGTTTTCCCCGTTCGAAGGCCACGGGGATGCCGTACCGGGGGGAGAGGGTATCCTCGAGGGCCGCGAAGGAGGAGCGGCCCGGCACGAGGATGGTCATGTCCCGCCACTCGGCGGGGCGCATGGCCTTGAGTCCGCTGTCCCAGACGGGCTGCCCCCGGAGGTTGAGCAGGGCCTGTCCGAGGAGGTCGGCGGCCCCTCTTCGCGCATCGAGGGCCTTTTCGTCCTCTTCCGTGCACCGGATCAGGGTCAGCAGGGCCGGGAGGGATGTCTGCTCTCGGAAGGAGGCCAGCTCTGTATTTTCGGGAAAGAGAAGGTCCTCGTAGGCCTGTCCGAGGGAGGGGGAGATGCCGTCCCGCCACACCCGGCGGAAGATGCCGTTCACTCCGTCGAGGAGGGCCGGGCGGGTGCGGAAGTTCGTCTGCAGGGGGATATACCGCGTTCCCTCCTCCTGTTTTTTCAGGAGCTCGCCGAAGAGGGTGGGGTCAGCGTGGCGGAATCTATAGATGGACTGCTTGAGGTCTCCCACGAGGAAAATTCGGCTCTCCGGCCCCGCCACGGAGCGGATCAGGCGGTCCTGGAGGGCGTTTGTGTCCTGAAATTCGTCCACGAGAATTTCCCGGTATATCCGCAGGGGCGTTCCCTGCTCCGCCGAGGGAGCGGTCAGCTCTCCCGCAAGGCGGATCATGTCGTCGAAGGTCACGAGGCCCCGACGGCGGCGGAATTCCCGGAAGGCGAGCCACAGGAGGGATGCCGTGCGGAGGAGGGCCGTCCGCAGGCGGAAGTCCTTGTCAGTGAGGCCCTTTTCGAGAAAGGAGAGGGCGGTCCAGAGGGGGGCGTTCCCCTCCCGGTGGTCCTTGAGGCGTTCTCCCAGCAGCTTTGCCAGAAGAAGGGCGGACTTGCTCTTTCCCGTCCCCGAGAGGTTTTTCAGCAGGGAGGCGTGAAGGTCGCTCGCGAAGGCGAGGGAAAAGTTTTCCTCCTCTGAAGGGGTTCTGCCGGCCCAGCGGTTCCGGAAGCCCTCGAGGCGTTCATTGAAGGCCCCCGAGCCGGGAAGGACGGGGGGGAGGAAGGGGAGGATCTCCTTCAGCCACAGGGTGCACTTTTCCCGGGCGGAGGGGAGGGCGATGGCCTTCAGCCGTTCTTCAATCAGGGGGGCAAAGGCCTTGCTTCCGGCGCTTTCCAGGAGGGTGTCGGGGGTTTCTCCCCGGCTTTCGAGGAGATTCGAGAGGGCGAAGGCGAAGTCCGTCACTCCGGCGGGGGAGTAGGCGTTCAGCACGGCGGGAAGGTCGGCCGCCCCCTCCCCCAGAAGCTCTTCAGGTGTTCTGCCCGGAGGAAGGTTGCGCCGGAACCAGTCGAAATCGAGAGTATCGAGGGCATCCCGGACCCGCCGGCTGAAGAGCTCCTCCTCCGGAGGGGTGATGGGCCGGGCGGAGAGCCCCGAGGGAAGAAAGAGGGCCTTTTCTCTCAGAATATTCAGAGAAAAGGCGTGAATGGTGGAGATGGGCGCCTCCTGCAGCTCCTCGGCCACGGTGGTCAGGAGGCGGTTCTCCGGGTCGAGGACGGGGCGGACTTTCGCGAAGAGGGCGTTGATCCGCTCGGACATCTCCGAGGCGGCCTTCTCAGTGAAGGTGAGGGTCAGTATGTCCCGGGGGCGGACGCCGGGGCGCAGAAGGGCCCGGAGAAAGCGCCAGGCGAGGGTGTGGGTCTTTCCCGTCCCCGCTCCCGCTCCGGCCAGGGTGAGGGGCGCGTCGGAGAAGACCGCCTCCGCCTGGGCGGGGAGCAGGGCGTCGGTGGACCGGATATGTTCTTTGAACCTTTCCAGAAGAAGGTCATTCATTTCCGTCATCGGTCTCCTCCTCTCTTTCGTCTTCCCTTCCGCTTCCCTCGAGCCTCCGGCAGAGGGTGCTGCAGGTGCACCAGCGGCAGGAGGGGGAGTCGTACCGGGGAGGAAAGAGCCCCGTGGCGAAGGAGTGAGCCGCCTGCTCCATGACCTCCCGGGCGCGGTCCTCAAGGGAGGGAAGCTCCCCCCGCACGGAGAGCCAGGGGAGCTTTTCGTCCCCCCGGGCCCCTGTTTCTTTTCCGTCTCCGAGGCAGAGATAGACCGCAGCCGCCCGTTCCTCCGCCAGGGTCAGTCCGTAGGCGGCGAGCTGCAGGGATTTGGTGAACCGGAAGGATTGCCCGGCCTTGTAGTCGAAGAGGACGACCCGCCCGTCCGTGAGGACCTCCATCCGGTCGCACCGCCCCCGGAAGGTCAGCTCCCCGATGCGGTATTCCGGAAGGGAAAATTCCCGGAGCTGTTCTTTTCGGGTCTCGCCGAGCCCCCTCTCTTCCATTTGCTCCTGAAGGGCGGCAAGGCGAAGGGCTTTTTCAAGAAGGTCATCCCTGGTCCGCCGCAGCCGGGGGTCGGCGTTCAGGCGGGTGTAGGCTGACGAGAGGACCTCGGGGTACAGCTCCCTCACGAGTTCCGGAAGGGGCCTGTCCGAAGCGAGACGCTCCCGCCAGACCCGTTCCCAGAGAGCGTGGAGGGCGCTCCCCGCGAGGTCCGCCCGGTACAGCTCCTCCCGGGGGGATTCGAGATGGCGCAGGCGGCTCATGTAGTACATGAAGGGGCAGGAGTCGTAGTCGTCCAGGCCGCTCAGAGAGAAGGTCTGCTCCGGAACGGGAAGGGGAATAAGGGCCGGATCTCCCCGGAATCGTCCTCTCGGAAAGGAGGGCAGGGATGAAATTTCCACCCCTTCCGCGAGGGGCTCTTCAGGCCCGGGAAGGATCTCTCCAAGAGAGCGTTCGAGGCTCTTTTCGTCCAGAGGAAGAAGCCACGGCCGGGGAGTGCGGGTCGCCCCTTCGAGAAAGGGGGAGGGGGCGAGGGTCCGGCCGCTCTCGTCGCTGAGGGGCCGGAGAAAGACGCACAGCTCCCGGGCGCAGGCGGTGAGACGGCGGAAGAGGGCTTCCCGCTGACTCCTCTTTTCGCTCACGAGGGGGAGGTGGCTTCTTCCGAGGCCGAGCAGAGGGCTGGCATGGAGGGCCTCCTTCTTTTCGTCGCTGAGGAGGGGGGACTCCCGGACCTGTCCCGGCCATGTCTTCGCCGTCACTCCCGCGAAGATCCACACGGGGGAGGAGAAGAGGACCGGAGGCGTTCCCGGATAGAGGGCGATGGAGGGCTCCGTGACGGGGGGGATCCACGTTCTGTTGCTCTCCGCCCATCGGGCGAGGAAGGCCATGGAGTCCTCGGGGGAGAGATGGGCTCTGCCCGCCTCGCCGAGGTCGCGGCGGAGGTCCCGCAGAAAGGACTCCTTCTGTTCCGTCTCCATGATCGTCAGGGTGAGCTTGCGGATCTCGCTATCGAGGGCGGGGGAGTTTGCCGCCTCTTTCAGCAGTTCCTTGAGTTCGTCCCGGTCGGGGGCGAGGGCCTTCAGGGCGGCGAGGAGCTCCTCGGGTCGCCCGCCCTTCGATACTGCGTCGGTGAAGCGGAGGGCCCGCTCGAACCCCCGTAATCCCGACAAGGGGGGAAACTGTCCGAGAAAGCGGAGCCACTGCTCCCGCCCCGAGGGGAGGCGAAGGGCGAAGTCGCGGCGGGGAAAGGAGAAGGGGGCGAAGAGGAGGCCGGAGAGGAAGTCGGCGGTCTCCCGGGCGGGCCACCCCTCGAAGGCCAGGTCCCGGACCCGGAGGGCGGTCTTCCAGAGAAGGGAGTCGGCCACGGCCATCCCCTCTCGAAGGGAAAAGGGAAGGCCGTACCGGGAAAAACTTTCCATGACGGAATCGATGTCCGGGGCGTCTCCGCAGACGGTGACGGCGCTCCATCCGGGAAAGGGCATTTGACCTGTCCGGGAAAGAAAACCCTCCCCTGCTGACCAGAAAAAGAGCTCACGGGCCAGGGTGTCTGTCGAAAGCCTCCGGTCTCCGGCGGCAAGGGAGAGAGCCAGCCCCGGGTTCTTCGAGCCGGAATCGGTCACAACCCCTTCAGGGAACTGCTGAAGGGCGGTATAAAAGTCCCCCTCGCCGCACCGGGGAACCCGGAAGAAGAGTTCTGCTCCGATGTCGGCCAGGGTTTTAAGAAAACGAAGCTGCCCCGAGGTGAAGCTCAGAAAGCCCACGGCGCAGAGCCTGAGCTGCCGGGCCCAGGGGAGTGCCTGCCGGCGGTTTTTGCGGATCAGCTCCGAACCCAGAGAGGGGATCTGGGCGCTGTCGGCGAGCCCCTCCTGCTCGAGAAGTTCGAGGTAGTCGCCGTACAGACGGCAGAGGATGCCGCTCTCCTCCGACAGGCGGGAGCAGCCGCCTTCCGTCGGGCATCCGGCGCACCCCAGAGAGGCAGCCAGCTCCTGCCGGGGGATGTCTTCCCGTAGCAGCTCCCGCAGGGCCTCACCGGCCATCTCAATGAAGGCGGGGGAGGCTGTGCCGGGAGGGAGCTCGGCCTCAGCCTCCTCCCGGAGGCGGGCAACGAGAAGGCGGACGAGAAGCCAGTGGTCGGGCGGGTCGATCTGCACCCGCACTTTCTCAGGAGGGCAGGCTTCAAGAAGGGACCGGTAGAGGTCCTCCCATATCCATATTTTATTCCCCTTCCGGCCGAGAGAGGCAAGATCGGCTCTGTCGGAGGGAAAGAGCATGTCGGACAGGGTGGATTTGTCCCGGGCGGAGGGGACGAGAAAGACAGTTTCGGGAAAGAGATTCGCTTCTTTCCGGAGAAGGGGGGCCAGTTCTCCGGGGTTGCGATAGGTGTGAAGTTCCAGCAGAGGGACCTCCCTTGGATGAGCTCAAATCAGTAATAGTGTAGCATACAATTATTCTCTTCCGTGGTACAATTTTACCGGACCAAAAGATGTGAGAGGAGGAAAAATGATATGAAAAGATCTCTCTTTTTGAAAACCCTGATGGCGGCAGCCCTTGTCGTCCTCTTCGCCCTTCCCGTTCTGGCGGCCGATCTGAGCATCCAGTTCGGCGAAGGAGTGAAGGAGAAACTCGAACCCCTTGGCACGGTCTTCACCCTTGACTGGGGGCTCTACCGGAACACCTGAGGAGAAGAACCCTCCGCTCTCGTCGAGAGCGGCGCTCCCAAGAATATGGACCGGTATGCTCCCCTGAACGACGCGACGAATTCCATTGTCCTCTATGTTCCGAAGTCCATGAAGTTCAAGGACGATATTGTGCTTCTTGAGCAGTTCGTATTCCGTGGAAGGGATGTCCTCATCTCCCGCACAGTCCTTCCCGAATAGTTAAAAAAGGAGGAATGGGGAATGAAAAAACTCGGCGATATGCTGCTGAACCGGGGGCCCTTTTCGGAGATCGTCCTCGGCAATACGGCGCTGGCCCGGGCCATGATCGAATCGGGCACGGAGGTGATCACCTCCTACCCCGGATCGCCCACTCCCGAGATCGCCGCAGCCCTGCTCTCCATTCCGGGAGAAAAGCGCCCCTTCTACTTTGAATTTTCCACAAACGAAAAAGTCGCAACGGAGGTGGCCTGCGGAGCGTCCCTGAACGGACGGCCCGCATGCGTCTTCTTCAAGAGCGTCGGCCTCAACGTGGCCGCTGACTCCTTCGTCCAGCTCTCCCTTCTCGAACTGACGGGAGGGCTGGTCGCCGTGGTCGGGGATGACCCGGGGGCGAACTCCTCCCAGAACGAACAGGACAACCGCCATTTCGCCCGAATGGCCTATATCCCCGTCTTTGAGCCCTCGTCACCGGCGGAGGCCTATAGGGCCTACCTCGACGCCATGGACCTCTCCCGGCGGAAGAAGATGCCCGTGATCGTGAGAATGACCACCCACGTCTGCCACGGAAAAGAAAAGGTCGTCTTCGGAAGCTGGACCGGAGAGTTCCCCAAGGGGCCTCCGGCCTTCGACTCAACGGGCGGACCCTCCGTTCCCCTGACGGCTGCGGCCCTTGAGATGAAGCGGCGCGCCCTCGGAAGGCTTGCCGAGGTCGCGGGCGAGACCGACACCCCCTCCTTCTGGGAGCTGCGGAAGGGGACCGACCCGACCCGGGGGATCATCACGGCGGGCCTTCCCTACCGCTCCCTGCTCGACGTGCTGGAAGGGGTGGACAAGATCCCCGACATCCTCCGTCTCGGAATAGTGCACCCCCTGCCCCGCACTGCCATCGCCGAATTTCTCGGCGACCATTCCGAAGTCAAAATCCTCGAAGAACTCGACGATTTTCTCGAGCGGGAGATCAAGGCCCTGGCCTTCGATCTCGCCATAGACACCTCCATCCTCGGCAAAGGCGATACGGACGACTGGATCGGCGAATACACCCCCGACAAGGTAGCGGAGGTGCTGGAGAAGACCTGGCCCGGCCTCGTTCCGGGGGGTGCCCGGCGGGAGTCATCCCTCCTGCCCCGGCCGCCCCAGATGTGCCCGGGGTGCGGCCACCGCTCGGCCTTTCACGCCATCAAACAGGCCCTGGCAAAAGAGGACATCACCGTGGCCGACATCGGCTGCCATACCCTCGGATACCTTCCCCCCTACACTATGGGGGAGGTGCTCCTCTCCATGGGACACTCCACCGGCACCGCATCGGGGCTCTCCCTCTTCAATGACAGCCGCAAGGTCGTCGCCTTTCTCGGCGACTCCACCTTCTTTCACGCCGGGCTGCCGGGGATCGTCAACGCCGTCTTCAACAACCACAACGTGACGCTCATCATCATGGAGAACGGCACCACCGCCATGACGGGCCACCAGGACCACCCCGGAGCGGGGCGGAACGCCCGGGGCCTCGCCGAGGCCATCTCCATAGGGTCGGTCCTCGAGGGGCTCGGAGTGAAGAGCATCCGGGAGACGGACACCTACAGCCAGAAACAGCTCGCCTCTATGGTGAAGGAGGCCCTGTCAGAAGAGGGGTTCTCCGTGGTCATCGCCCGGCACCCCTGCATGCTCAAGTACACCCGGGAGCAGCAGCGAAAACCCGACTACGCGCCGAAATTCGTGGAGATCGTGCAGGAAAAGTGCGACCGCCTTCACGTCTGCGTTGAATCCTTCGGCTGTCCTTCCTTTCAGAGAAACGAGGACGGCAGCGTCTTTGTCTCTCCGGATCTCTGCATCGGCGACGGGTCGTGCATCCAGACCTGCCCGACCAAAGCCATCTCGGTGAAGAAAGACCGGAAGGAGGGAGCGAAATGAAACGGTTCGACATCTATATGGCCGGAGTGGGCGGCCAGGGGATCGGCCTGCTGAGCGAAGCGGTCCTGCGGGCCGCTGACTACGCCGGACACGTGGCCTGCGGCGTGGACACCCACGGCCTCGCCCAGCGGGGCGGAATGGTGGAGTCCTTCGTCCGGATTGGTTCCCCCGTGACGACCCCGCTCTTCCGCCGGGGCAGCGCTTCGCTGGTTCTGGCCCTCGAACGGACGGAAGCCTACCGGGCCGCCGAGGCCTGGGCCCGCCCCGGTGGAACGCTGATCTACTACGACGCCTCCTGGCAGCCCCTCTCGGTGCGCCTCGGAAAAGAGAAGGCGCTCCACCCCGACGACGTGGAGGAATGCTGCGCCAGGCTTGAAGTGCAGTGCCTTGCTGTGACCACAGCCGTACCGGACCCCCGGATGCAGAACGTCGCCCTTCTGGCAGTTCTGGCCCGGGAGAAGCTTCTCCCGGGGGTTGAGATCGAGCACTACAGAAAAGCCTTGAAGGACCTTCTGCCTGAAAGAGTGCTAAAGGAAAACCTGAAAATACTGGAACAGGTCTAGAGCAAGAACCGTTTTCAGGGGCCGCACCGCCTCCCTGAATCTGCAGACGGAAGAGGTCTCTTTGGCCGCATTGCGCTTATTGTTGCCGTGGAGAGCCCCATCCAGTTTCCGCAGATGAGGCTTTCCGGGCGGTCCTTTTCATTTTTTTCCGCCCGGGATACCATCGGTGCACTGAACGACTAGTGAAGGAGGAATTTCATGTTCCGTACCGTAATTTTTGACTTTGATATGACCCTCGTTGACTCGAGCTACGCCATCCAGGACACTATGAACAAGCTGGCCGCCATGCGGGGGCTTCCTTCAGTGACGAGGGATCAGGTAATGACAGTGATCGGCCTTCCCATCCGGGAGTCATGGGTGAAGGTCTGGGGGAGCTTCGAGGAGGAGTGGCTCACCGATTTTCGGGCGTTTTTTCTCGCCGATGAATTCGCGGGAATTCACCCCTTCCCCGGCACCGTGCCGCTTCTCGACGCACTGAGACTTCGGGGAATTGTTCTCGGAGTCGCCTCGAACCGCCAGCAGCCCGTCCACCCTCTGAAGGCCACGGGGCTTGAGAAATACTTCTCCGCCGTGGTGGGGATGGGAGACGTGCCCCTGGGAAAACCGGCGCCGGACATGATTCTGAAGTGTATGGCAGATCTCGGCTGCGACAGCTCATCCACCCTCTACGTGGGGGATACCCTTGACGACATTCGTGCCGCCCGGGATGCGGGAGTGCGCGCCCTGGGGCTCACTACGGGAAATGCCCTTCGGGAGCATCTTCTCGCCGAAGGTGCATGGCGGGTGATCGACTCCCTCGAGGAGTTTCTTCCCCTTCTCGACGGTGGACAGGAAGAGCCTCTTCCGGAAGCAAGAGCTCCGGCCGCAAAATAAGAAAAAAAGTACCCTCTTTCAGAGAAGGAGGAACCTCAATGAAATCCGAAAATAAACTCAATCGGCTGGCAGGGGAAAAATCCCCCTACCTGCTGCAGCATGTCTCAAACCCGGTGAACTGGTACCCCTGGGGGGACGAGGCCTTCGAGAAAGCCCGGAAGGAGGACCGCCCCCTCTTCGTCTCCATCGGCTACGCCACCTGTCACTGGTGCCACGTGATGGAGAACGAGTCCTTCAACGACGACGAGGTGGCATCCCTTCTGAACGACTGCTGCGTCTCCGTGAAGGTGGACCGGGAGGAACGCCCCGACATCGACGGCGCCTTCATGGCGGTCTGCCAGATGATGAACGGAAACGGCGGATGGCCTCTGAACGTGATGCTCACCCCTGAAGGGCTGCCCTTTTTCGCCGCGACCTATCTTCCAAAGAGAGGAAGCGCGGGCCGTCCGGGCCTTGTGGACCTTGTTCCGAGGGTGAAATGGCTCTGGAAGACTCAGAGAGAACAGGTAGAGCAGTCCGCCGAGAGCATCGCTGAAAAACTTCGGAATGCGGCGAACCCTCAACCCGGCTCCATCCCCGGCTCCGCGGTGATCAACGCCGCCTACCGGGAGATGCAGTCCTCCTTCGACGCCGAGTGGGGGGGATTTTCCAGCGAACCCAAGTTCCCCATGGCGTCGTGGCTCCTCTTTCTCTCCGCCTACGGTCAGCGCATGGGTGAGGAGAAGGCTTTTGCCATGGTGGACAAGACCATGGAGGGGATGTGGAAGGGGGGAATCCACGACCATCTCGGCGGAGGATTCGCCCGGTACGCCACGGACCGCCAGTGGAATATCCCCCACTTCGAGAAGATGCTCTACGATCAGGCGCTGCTGCTCTACGGAGCTGCCGAGTTTCAGAGCCGGGAGAAAAAACCCCTCTACGAGAACTTCGCCGACGACATCGCCGGCTTTGTCCTGGGAGAGATGACCTCCCCTGAGGGAGGGTTCTACTCCGCCTTCGACGCCGACAGCGAAGGGGTGGAGGGGAAGTACTACCTCTGGTCGGAGGAGGAGATCCGCTCTCTTCTGCCTTCAGACGAGGCGGGGGTCTTCCTGAGCGTCTACGGCGCACGGAAGGGGGGGAACTTCCGCAACGAGGTCACCGGCCGCATTCTCGGTGACAATGTCCTGTATCTCGACATGTCCCTCAAGGAGGCCGCATCGAAATTTTCCCTTGAACTTCCGAAGCTCGCCGCCGTGCTCGCCTCGTGCCGCGCCCGGCTCCTCGAGGCCCGGAAGAAGCGCACTCCACCGCTGCTGGACGACAAGATCCTCACCGACTGGAACGGCCTGATGATCGCCGCTCTGGCCCGGGCAGGCGCGGTCTTCTCCCGCCCCGAGTGGATCGCCGCGGCCCAGAAGGCGGCCCGCTTCATTGATACAAAGCTGCGGGACAAGGAGGGGGGGCTGCTGCACCGCTATCGCGGAAAGGATGCCTCCATTCCGGGGTTTCTCGATGACTACGCCTTTCTTGCCTGGGGGCTGCTCGAATTGGGGGCCGCCACGGAAAAGTCAGGGTACAGCGAAAATGCCGGAGTTCTTCTGGATGCAGCCCGGCGGAATTTCGAAGACGAAAAGAAGGGAGGGTTCTTTACCTCCCGGGGGGATGATCCTCACCTCTTCCTCCGGCGGAAGGAGGCCTACGACGGAGCCATTCCGTCGGGCAACGCCGTAATGCTGGCGAACGCCCTCAGGCTCGCCGCCCTTCCCGGAAGGAAGGACTATATCGCCCTTGCACGGCGCATCGCCGAAGCCTTCGGCAGAGGAGCGGAGCAGTACCCCCTCTCCCACGCCTGGCTGCTCGCGTCGGTCATGAAGCTTTAGGCAGTATCGGCCGGACCGGAAGGGGCGTCTTCGCAGAAATCGCGGAGGCGTCCCATTTCTTTGCGGTAGAGCATGAAGGTGAGGAGGGCGGCAGCGAAGTCTGAGAGGGGAAAGGCTAACCATACTCCTGAAACCCCCCGGAGGGGCGCGAGAACCAGCACGAGGGGGATGAGAAGGAGCACCTGCCGCAGAAGGGAGAGGACAAAGGAGGGGCGGGCCTTCCCGATGCCCTGAAAGAGGCCCGAGGCCATGACCTGGAATCCCACCACGGGCATTCCCAGGGCGAGCATCCGCGCGGCGTTCCGTCCGTGGCGGAGGACCTCCGGCGCCGAGGTGAAGAGGCCGACGAGCTTTTCAGGAGCGAAGAAGAGCACCCCCGCTCCGGCGGTGCAGAGAAGGGTGGATAGGGCGATGGAAAGGCGCATGGCCGCAGAGACCCTGCAGAACTGCTTCGCTCCGTAATTAAACCCCACCAGGGGGAGCAGCCCCTGGACGACGCCGAAGACGGGCATCACGGCGAAGAGGAGCAGCCGGTTCACGATTCCGTAGGCGGCCACGGCGTAGTTCCCCCCCGCGGCGGCGAGGGAGCCGTTGACCACCAGAAGAGAGAGGCTGGCCGCTCCC
Source organism: uncultured Synergistaceae bacterium (assembly GCA_964483085.1). Taxonomy (GTDB): domain Bacteria; phylum Synergistota; class Synergistia; order Synergistales; family Aminobacteriaceae; genus JALHFZ01. The sequence continues at coordinate 10,980 of CAYZZX010000016.1, read as the reverse complement.
TGGCGGGCGGAGGCGGCTGCTCCGACGGAGAGACTCTCCCGAAGGATGCTGCTTCGGAGGCGGAAGTGCTTCCAGCGGAAGGCCACCACGCTGCTTCCGGCAAGGTAGTACCATCCGAGCCAGAGGGCGGTGGCCCCCTGGCTGACTACGGTGGCGAGGGCCGCCCCCTTGATGCCCCAGCCGAAGGCGAAGATGAAGATGGGGTCGAGGAGCGTGTTGACCCCCGCAGAGATGATCATGGTCATCATGGCGAAGGAGGCGTTTCCCTCGGCCCGGACGAAGTTGTTCGCAGCGATGGAAAAGGCGAAGAAGGGTGCTCCGTAGAAGAGCACCCCCGTATAGTCAATGGCGAGGGGCAGAAGGGCCGGACTGGTTCCCATGAGCCGCAGAAGGAGGGGGGCCCACCGGATCCCCGCCAGAGCAAGGAGGACTCCCGCCGCGAGAACCAGGAAAAAGAGGGTGCCCACGGTCCGCTCGGCCCGTTTTCTCCGACCTGCGCCGAGAGAACGGGAGATGAGGGACGCCCCTCCGACTCCGGGAGCCTGGGCCATGGCCATGATGATCATCTGAAGGGGGAAGGCCATGGTGATGGCGGCGATGCCCTCCGGCCCCACCCCCCAGCCGACGAAGAAGGCGTCCACGAGAGTATAGGAGGCCTGCACGAGCATTCCGATGGCCGCCGGAAGAGAAAGGCGGAGCAGAAGACCGCCGACACGGCCCGTTCCGAGGGCCTGCGGATCAGGCATGGTTTTCCCTCCTTTCCCCTTTCAAATTTGGCATGAATGATCAAAAGTATAGCAGAAAGAAAAGGCCCTTGTGGACCCCCCGAGCCTGGGGTATACTTTGCCGAGCCATACACAGAAGGAGGAGACTATGATGAACTTTCCCCGGAACCTCTTTGCCGCTGCCGGGCGGAAAGATTGCAACAGGTCTCTTCCGGGGTTCGCCGGACTCTTGCGGCTGAACCCGGAGGGCCGGAAGTGACAGCCCTCCCCTACTGGAATTCGACCATGAATATGAAAATCCCCTCTTGGTTTCCCTTCGGAGTGGATTATATCCCTGTGTCTGTGAATGCCCATCACAGCGGTATTCTCCGCAGGATCGCCTCCCTCTCCCTGCGTCTGAACAGCGAATTTCTCTGTCTGACGAGTATTCAGAGCGGCTCGACGGGCAACCTTCTTCGGGAGAGTATGTTCATCCCCGGACAGGGGGGAGAGTTCAAGCTTGGGTTCACAATGATCTTCGGCTATTCTCCCTTCATGGAGGAATTTCTTTCCTCTCTGGTCTCCGGCCATGAGGGGGTGGAGGCGGGGATCTCCTTCTGCAGCCTGTGGGACCGTGATATCCTCCGGGAGACCTTCAAGGCCATCGTCCTCGTGAGCGGCGACCCCTTCTTCTCAGAGGACGACTTTCTTGCTGCCCTGGCGATGGCCCTGGAGAAGCGGGGGCCTCTCCAGGCGAACCTCCCCTTCTTCGCGGAGACATTCGGCTACCGCCGGTTCTTCATCCCCTACGAAACGGATGACCCGGTGCATCTGGAGATCAGCCGCCTGCTCTATGAAATGGAGTTTGAGGAGACGCGGAAGTGGGTGGGCCCGTCGCCGGAAATCCCCCTCCCCCTCCTCTTCGGCCTTCGGATGTCTATTTAATGGTATAATGTTTATCCACAGAAAATACTCCGCCATATTCGTTGGCTGGATTTTGTGCTTTGAGAAGGGGACGGGATCTCCATGGATAACGACATTTTGAACGAGAAGGATGTTCTGAGCGAAAAAGAAGTTTTAAACTCGAGGGAAATCCTCGAGGGCAAGGACCCGCTCGCCGAGAAGGATCCTCTCGAGGAGAAGGACGCCAAAAAAGAGGATCAGTCCCGGGACGAAGGAAGCGACTATCTCGCCAGTGTTGAAGAGCTCATCACCGAGGGAAAAAACAAGGGGTTCGTCACCCAGAAGGATGTGGAACGGCATATTCCCCTTGAGAAGTGGAGCTCTGATATTCTCGACGATGTCGTCTCAATCCTGATGGAAAGGGGAATCGAGGTCGTGGAGGATGACGCGAGGGAGTCTGCACCCGTACAGGAGAAACCCGACGAAGAGGTTGTCCGCCAGCCCGCCTCCGATATGGAGCTCGGCAAGCTTGATGATATTCCTCTCACGGATCCTGTCCGAATGTACCTTCGGGAGATCGGCAAGGTCGCTCTTCTTACCGCGGCCGAGGAAGTGGAGCTGGCCAAGGGGGTTGAGGCCGGAGACGAGCTGTCCAAGAAGAAGATCGTTGACGCGAACCTTCGCCTCGTGGTGAGCATCGCGAAAAAATACATCGGCAGGGGAATGCTCTTCCTCGACCTTATTCAGGAGGGAAACCTCGGCCTCATCCGGGCGGTGGAGAAGTTCGACTACCGGAAGGGATTCAAGTTCAGCACCTACGCCACCTGGTGGATTCGCCAGGCCATCACCCGGGCCATCGCCGACCAGGCGCGGACGATCCGGGTGCCCGTGCACATGGTGGAGACGATCAATAAAATGGTGCGGATCTCCCGCCAGCTCGTTCAGCGCCTCGGGCGGGAGCCCACGGACGAGGAGATCGCCCGGGAGATGGAGATCGAGCCCTCCAAGGTGGAGGAGATCCGCCGTATTGCCCAGCTCCCCGTCTCTCTTGAGACCCCCATCGGCGAGGAGGAGGACAGCCAACTCGGCGACTTCATCGAGGACCGGGACCTTCCCAGCCCCGAGGAGGCAGCCGCGGGGCACCTTCTTCACGAACAGATCGACGAGATGCTCGATGCCCTTTCGGAGCGGGAGCGGGAGGTGCTGCACTACCGCTTCGGCCTTGAGGACGGCAGGTCGTACACCCTCGAAGAGGTCGGGAAACGCTTCGGCGTCACGAGGGAGCGCATCCGCCAGATCGAGGCGAAGGCTCTCCGGAAGCTGCGCCATCCGAGCAGAAGCAAGAAGCTCAAGGATTTTCTCGACTAGAAGATGATTTTCTGAACCATACATACCATCGCGTCCCTTCGTCACCGGAGGGACGCGATGTTTCTTTCTCTCAGGAATGAAGAAGAGATTGTTCTCCCTCCCCCTTGACGGACTATTCAAAAATGGAGTATGGTTATTCTATTCCTGAAAGAAGAAACCCCGCCCGTTCGCATGGGTGGAATCACGAAGGGAGACGAGTAAAATGGACAGTGTCTACAAAATCATCGAACTTGTGGGAACGAGCAATGAATCCTGGGAGAAGGCCGCCGCCAACGCGGTGGAAAGAGCGTCGAGGACCCTGAGGGACATTCGGGTTGCCGAAGTCTGCCTTCTTGACATGGTCATGGAGGACGATAAGGTCAATCTTTATCGTGCAAAGGTGAAGGTCTCCTTCAAGTACGAGGACTGACGGGAGCTTCGTTCACAGCTTTTACAGGGGCGGGTGAGCTCTCCGTCCCCTTCAGATAAGATATGATGTACTTCCGCCGCCGGAAGAGGGCCCCTGAAGCACCTGGGCATCCCCTTTCCGGCGGCGGTTTTGTCTCTTTTTGCTACGCCTCAAGCCGGGGGGACCAGTTCAGCTTTTCCACCGAGAGTTCTCCGCCGGATCGTTGAAGGACATGAACGCCGCAATAATCCTGCCGGAGGGTGATGAGCTTCTTCCAGGGCAGCTCGAGGAGCGTCAGAAGAAGAACTTTGAAGACCCCCGAGTGGGCGGCCACGAGGATATTTCCCCTTTGACCGTTCGCCAGAGAGAGAAAAGCCGGCCAGGCCCGCTGCTGGACCTCAAGGAAGTTTTCTCCTCCCTCGGGGCGGAAGTGGGCGAAATCCCGCCCTCTGGCCTCGTAGGCATCGGGGTCCTTGAGGCGTATTTCGTCCATGCTGAGAAGCTCCCATTTTCCAAAGGCGATCTCCTGAAGGGCCGGAACGGTTGTGAAGGGGATGTTCCGGTGTCCTGCGATGATTGAGGCCGTCTCGTCTGCCCTTTTGAGGCCGCTTGTGTAAACTTCTTTCAGAGGAAGATTATCGAAGACGTTCTTCAGCTTCTCCGCCTGCTCCCGGCCTTCTTCCGACAGAGGGAGGTCTGACCGCCCGAGAAAGCGGGTATTTCTGTCCGGCAGCTCGGGCCGTCCGTGGCGGACAAGGTAGATTTTGTTGTTCATGGAGTTCCCTCCTTATGATTGGTTCCGTCTGCCTCTTAGGGTACAATATCAGGAAGTGAAAGACCAGAAAGGAGAAGAGTTTGAATGAAAAATACGCTTCTTGTGACCTGTTCCGCCCCCGCCTCCCGGAGAAAGGAAGTGGAGAGCGCCCTTGAGGGCGAGGGGAAGATCCTCTACCTGGAGGATGTATCCGAAGACAAACGGAAGGAAGCATTTTCATCGGCCAACGCTCTGCTCTCCTTCTTTTTCAACAAGGAGGTCCGGGAGGAAGAGTATCCTCTCCTGGTGGATCTCGACTTCTTCCAGTCCATCTCGGCGGGGCTCGACTTTCTCCCCTTCGGGAAACTTCCCGAAAAGATGACCATCTCCTGCAACGCCGGAGGATGGTCCCCCCAGATCGCCGAACACACCATGGGGCTTCTGCTGGCCCTGACGCGGCGGATCATCCCCCTTCATAACGATCTCGCCGCAGGGAAATTTTCCCGCCAGTCCTACACCCTCTCCTGCCTGAGGGATAAAGTTATGACCGTTGCCGGCTACGGCGGCATCGGCAGAAAGACGGCGGAGCTCGCCCGGTGCTTCGGCATGAAGATCCGCGTCCTCAATACGAGCGGAAAGACAACCGACGCCGTGGACTTCGCCGGAACCCTCTCCGATCTGCCCAAAGTGCTGCCCGATACGGACGTGCTGCTCCTCTCCCTCCCCCTGAACCGCCATACTCGGGGCATTATCGGCAGAAAAGAGCTTGAGATGATGAAGAAGGATGCTATCCTCCTCAATGTGGCCCGGGCTCCTCTTGCCGTGGAGGAGGATCTCTACCGGCACCTGAAGGAGAACCCCGACTTCCGGGCGGGGCTGGACGTCTGGTGGAAGGAGCCAACCTGGGGAGGCGGAGGCTTCGAGTCGGACTACCCCTTCCTTGAACTGGCCAACGTGGCCGGTTCCCCTCACAACTCTAACCGCTGCGAAGGCGCCATGGACAGGGCGACAGCCGCAGCGGCAGCGAACGTCCGGGCATTTTTCCGGGGTGAAAATATCACCGGCCTGATCCGCCGGGAAGACTATATGGACTGAAGGAGAGAACCGTCATGAACAGATGCACCGTTGCGACATTTAATGTAAATTCCGTACGGAGCCGCATGCCCCATCTCGAACGCTGGCTCGGAGAGAACTCCGTGGACGTGCTCTGTCTGCAGGAGACAAAGGTGCAGGACGACAGTTTTCCCGAAGAAGCCTTCACCGCTCTGGGGTACCGCTCACTCTACAAGGGGGAGAAATCCTACAACGGAGTCGCCATCCTCACGAAGGCCTCCCTGGACGGGTATGCCATCGGCTTCGGCGACGGGGAAGAGCCCCAGGGGGAGACCCGGCTGCTCCGGGCGCGCATCGGCGACTTCTGCATCGTGAACACCTATATCCCTCAGGGAAAGTCGATCGACCACGCCGACTACGTCTATAAACACCGATTTTTTGAGAGGATGAAGGCCCTCTTTTACCGGGAATATCTGCAGGAGGAGAAAGTCGTCTGGGTGGGGGACATGAACGTGGCCCCCACGGACATGGACGTGACGAGCCCGGAGCGGAAGCGGGATCACCCCTGCTTTGCCCCGGACATCCAGGCCCGTTTCGAGGACGTGAAAAGCTGGGGGTTCACCGATCTCTTCCGTAAATTCCGCCCCGATGCCGGTGAGTTCTCCTACTTCGACTACCGGGTGAAGAACTCCCTCGAGCGGAACATCGGGTGGAGGATTGACCATATCCTCGTGACCCCTGCCCTCGAAAAGGCGGCGGTGGACTGCTACGCCGACCGGACTCTCCGTGGATGGGAACGCCCGTCGGACCACGTCCCCGTGGTCGCCGTCTTCGACCTGAAGAAATAAGGCTGAAGAGACAGGGGAGGACGGCGATACAATAGGCCGTCCTCCCCTGTCTCTTTATTCGAAAGAAGCTCCTCTCCGAAGATCCCTTTTACTTTCCCTGCAGAAGCTCCTTCACAGCCGCGCGGATGTCCGACGTCTCCCGGCCGATGGTTTTTGCCACGTCCTTCAGAGGAATATTCCCCGCAGTATCCGCGGGCCACCCGGCCTTCGCGAGGATATCCGGCCCTGCCAGGCCGTACCCGGCGGCGACGTCGTCGAGGGTGAGACTCCCCTTGATCTCGTCGGGGTTTGCCGGAACGCTCCCCGCAGGAGGAGTTGGACGGGCGGCGAACCAGACCCGGAGCTTCTCCTTCAGCTCCTCGTCGTTCACCCCCTCCATTTTCTTGAGGGCGACATCCAGAGGGGAATCGGCGGGCAGCCCGGCGATCTCGAGGACCTGTGACGGCGCCAGCTTGACCTGGGAGGCTGTCTGCTCAATGGTCATCCAGCCGAAGACCCCTTCCACCGGGTCCTTCAGGGATTCAACCGACTGGGGCGCAAAGGTCTGCCAGTACCCCGTCAGCCGGGCTGTTCCGTAGGCGGCAAAGAAGAGCCCCACTCCCAGCAGCCCAACCGCGAGGGCGGAGAGAACTTTTTTTCGTCCGAAGGAGAAGAAGAGGGTCTTCTCCACAGGGCAGGCCTCAATGCATCGACCGCAGGCGATGCAGTCGGCATCGGTCACCCGTTCAACCGTCAGAGGCTCAATTCCCATGGGACAGGCCTTGTCGCATTTCCCGCAGGTGATGCACGTCTCCTTATTTCTCGTAACCTTGGTCAGGCTGAATTTCTGCAAAATGCCCAGGGCCGCGCCGAGAGGGCAGAGATAGCGGCACCAGAAACGCTCGATGAAGACGCCCGCCCCGATGACCAGCAGAAAAAGCACAACGTACCCCCAGGGGGAGGAAACTATCTCCTCCCACCCGGCGCTGAGGTGCATCCACGAGACCCAGGGGTCCCAGGGCCGCCAGGCGAGGGTCCCCAGTGTCCAGGTGAAATAGAGAATGACGGCGAGGATGACGTACTTGAGCCCCTTCAGAGAGCGGTCAACCGACGGAGGGAGTTCCCGGGCCCTGATGCCCAGTTTGCGGGCTCCCCGGGCGGTCAGCTCGCCGATCGTTCCGAGGGGGCATATCCATCCGCAGAAAATCCGTCCGAAAAGCAGCGTGATGGCCGCCACCGAGGCGAAGAGCACCATGGCGCTCGGGGCTGTGCGGCGAAGCCACGTGCCGGAGCGAAGGAAGGTGTAGAGGCTCTCGAGCCCTCCCAGGGGGCAGAGGGCGTCCACCGGCGGCACTCCTGCAGGTCCGCCTCCGAGGACCTGGTGGCGGTACCCCACCCAGGTCAAAAACAGAAGAAAACCGATCATGATGCCGTAGCGGATTTTTTTCCAGTACCCCATGATTTCTCACGCTCCTTTTATTTGGTTCAGCGACGATAGCATTTATTCAGAAGACAGCACATCAGTATTTATACTCCCCAAGGGTACCGGTTCTGCTGAAAAGAGGGAAGGACCCCAGTTCCGCAGGTCTGGGGGGTGTTGCGGGTGATTGTTTCTGTGGATCAAGGATAAAGGAGCCGTTCGAATTTTTATTGTACAATGGCAGAATGAAGCTCTTCTCTGAAAGGTGTGGTGAAAATGATACAAGCGGGTATTTTCGTTTTTCCCCAGGTGGAGGAGCTCGACTTCGTCGGCCCCTTCGAGACCCTGTCCGCCGCAAATACTCTTGTTCCCGGAAGCATTGAAGTGAAGCTGATCGCCCGGGAGGAAGGACAGATCGAAGGGGCGAACGGGCTCCGTTTTCTCCCCTCCGCAAATCTTGAGATGACCGGGCCTCTCGACCTGCTCATCCTTCCCGGAGGGTCAGGACGGCGGGCTGCCTCGGAGGACAAGGGTGTGATCTCCTTCATCCAGAGGCAGTACGAAAGTGTACGCTTTCTCGGCACGGTCTGCACCGGCGCTTTTCTGGCCGCAAAGGCGGGACTGCTGAAGAACCGAAGAGCCACCACCCATCACCTCTTTTTCGACGAACTTGACTCTTTAGAGGGAGTAAAGGTGGTGCAGCATCGGGTTGTGAAGGACGGCAACATCCTCACCGCCGGAGGAGTCAGCTCGGGAATCGATCTCTCCCTCTGGCTTCTCGCCCTTCTCTTCGATCCGGATTTCGCCAAGAAGGCCTCTGAGTACATCGAATACCCCTTCCGGCCGGACCAGTACCGGGAATTTTAGGAGGCAGGTCATGAATATCTCCCCACTCGCAGGAAAGCGCCCCCCCTACTCCATGCTTGCGGATATTCCCCGGCTCGTCTCTGAATATTACACCCGGAAGCCGGACCGGGAGGACCCTCTTCAGGGGATCTCCTTCGGCACCTCCGGACACCGGGGGTCCTCTCTGAAGGGGTCTTTTAATGAGGAGCACATTATTGCTGTCTGCGCCGCAATCGTCGAGTATCGCAAAGAGGCGGGAATCGACGGCCCGCTCTTTCTGGGCATTGACACCCATGCCCTCTCCGAACCGGCTTTTCGCACTGTCCTCGAGGTCTTTGCCGCGGCCGGGGTGGAGACCCGCATATCCGATAATCTCGGCTACACTCCCACTCCGGTCATCTCTCACGGGATTCTCACCTGGAACGCCAGCGGCAGAGGAGGGACGGCCGACGGCGTGGTCATCACTCCCTCCCACAACCCTCCCGAGGATGGAGGTTTCAAATACAATCCCCCCGCCGGCGGACCGGCCGACCCTGAGATGACGGAGGCGATCCAGAGACGGGCAAATGAAATCCTGCGGAGCGGTCCGGAAAAAGTCAAGCGCCTCTCCTTTGAAAAAGCTCTGAAAGCACCCTCTATCCGAAGGTACGATTTCATTACCCCCTACGTGAAAGATCTTGTTTCCGTAGTGGACATGGAGGCCATTGCCCGCTCGCAGATTTCCATCGGCGCCGACCCCATGGGAGGAGCCGGGGTGAACTACTGGGATGCCGTCGCAGAACGGTACGGTCTGAATCTGACGGTAGTGAACCCTCGGGTCGACCCCACCTTCTCCTTCATGTCCGTCGACTGGGACGGAAAGATCCGGATGGACTGCTCTTCCCCCTGGGCCATGGCAAGCCTTGTGGAGATGAAGGATTCCTACGACATCGCCTTCGGCAACGATACGGATTTCGACCGCCACGGCATCGTCGTTCCAGACCGGGGGCTGCTCGCACCCAACGCCTACCTCGCGGCAGCCGTGGAATATCTCTTCACCCACCGGCCCGGCTGGAGTTCCTCCGCGGCTGTGGGCAAGACGCTCGTCTCCACTTCCCTGCTCGACCGGGTCGCCCGCTCTGTGGGGCGGAAGTGCGTGGAGGTGCCCGTGGGGTTCAAATGGTTTGTCGAGGGGCTTCTCGACGGATCGCTGGGCTTCGGAGGAGAGGAGAGCGCAGGGGCATCTTTCCTGCGAAAAAACGGAACGGTTTGGACTACCGACAAGGACGGGTTCATCATGGATCTGCTGGCCGCGGAGATTCTCGCCGTCACGGGAGAGCATCCGGGGAAGCGTTATGACAGGCTTACCGACACTCTCGGCATTCCGTACTACGCCCGGATCGATGCCCGCGCTACGATCGAACAGAAGAAGGTGCTGAAGAACCTGTCTCCCGAGGCGGTTTCAGCTGACACCCTTGCCGGGGAGCCCATCGAATCAAAAATCACCCGGGCCCCCGGCAACGGAGCGCCCATCGGCGGGCTGAAGGTCGCAGCGGAGAACGGGTGGTTCGCCGCCCGGCCGTCCGGTACCGAAGAGGTCTACAAGATCTACGCCGAGAGCTTTCTGGGGGAGGAGCACTTGGCCCTTCTTCAGCAGGAGGCCCGGGAGATGATCGCGGCCGTCTTTACGGAGCAGGGAGTATAAAAAGCAAAGGGGAGCCTCTCTTTTCAGCAGAAAAGAGAGGCTCCCCTTCGTCCGGTTTTCAGGCGAAGAAATCAACAAAAAAACCGTCCCCGAGGGAACGGCTGCAGCGTAATGGGCTTATGCCTTATTGTTCTCATTTCTCTTCATCTTGAAGACGATCATGACAACACCAATCACCGCCATGATCCCCAGCCATACCATCGTGGCTGTATTCATGGATTACACCTCCCCTGAGTGCGCCGTGACGAACATGGGTCTATGAGTCCAGCGTGAATCAAATACAGAGCGAAGAGAACAAATTCACAAAAAAAGGTAAATAAGAGGAAGTAATTTTACTTTGTGCTTTTACCCTACCATAGAAGAAGAATTCGCACAACCCGAAAATGCCAAATTGTGTGATTTAATCTTTTTGCTCTTCAGTTTTATGCTGATGAGGAATATTTCTTCCCCTGTGTGTTGGAATTTAGCAGTAAGTATGTGCATGTCTTCTTAAGATCATTGAATTTATTTTAGAAAAGGGGAGTTTTATTCATTACTTTCCTGGATGGTATAATAGATATGCTCTACAAATCAAGGAAAGGTGAGTGATACGATTGAAAAAAACATATCTTGCTCTCTTTCTGGCGGTGTGTGCTCTTTTTACTGTGGCCAGTGCGGGGTGGTCCCATCCGCCGTCGGAGCTCGCAATAGTCTATGAAAGAGACGGAGGCGTCCTCACCATAACGGCCTCCCATCGGGTCAGTGACGGAAAAACCCATTACATCAATGAGTTCGTCCTCTTCATCGACGGAAAAAAGATTGATTCCATTACACCCTCCGAACAGAAGGAGAAGACCGAGGCGGTCGCAACATACGCGGCGGGCGATCTTGCAAAGGGGACGGTGGTGGAAGTGGAAGCAACCTGTAATAAATTTGGAAAACTGAAGGAAAAAATCGTAATTGAATAAAAATTAATAGCATAGATCAAAAAAGACGCCCGATCGGGCGTCTTTTTTGATCTATGCGGAGATGGCGAGCTGTTCTCCTGAAGAAG
>CAYZZX010000015.1:0-29994 GCA_964483085.1 uncultured Synergistaceae bacterium | reverse complement strand
GTATATCCTGAAGAGGGGGTGGAGGACAAGCTATAAGGCGAGGATCAGGAATTTATGCCCTACCCCTTGTTGTGTCTTTCTCTTACTATCTGCTGAAGGGGCTTAGAATCGGACGTATTTATCCTTCGGCGCGGCGCAGACGGGGCACTTATCCGGGGCCTCGTCTGCGATGGTGTGGCCGCAGATCGGGCAGATATGGACGGATTCGAACTCGAGGTCTTTGCCCTCAAGAGCGCTCGCCCTGGCCTGGCGGAAGAATTCTGCGTGCTGCTTCTCCGCCTGAAGGGCGTAGTTGAAGGAGCGCATGGCGTCCTTTTCCCCCTGGAGCTTAGCCGTCTCGTAATAGACCGGGTACATCTGGTCGATTTCGTGTTCTTCACCGGCAATAGCCCCAACAAGGTTCTCAGCGGTGGTCTTCATTCCGAAGACCGCTCCAGCGGTCAGCGCGCAGTCAGCCACGTCTCCGTTCAGGACGACGAAATGGTTGGTGGCGTGGACCTGCTCGGCGTAGGCAACGGCGCGGAAGAGGCGTGCTATTTTGGGAAAACCCTCTTTGTCGGCCTTGTCGGCCCAGCCAAGATAGCGCATATGAGCCATGCTCTCTCCACCGTAGGCGGAACGGAGAAACTCTGTTGTCATTGCATTTTTGACGGTCATGATCTTTCCTCCCTGAATAAAATAAAAATATTTCTCCCATGGAAAGTATACCATACCTTCGAGGGTGACGGGAAATAGAAGAGATGATATAGTTTTAAAATAAAAGTAAAGATTACTTGAAAACAAATGTCGCTCTTTGAGGTCTTGGAATGAAATTCTATCATATTGGAAAGCTCTCCCTCGGTCTCGGCCTTCTCTTTGCGTGGATGCAGTCCGTCTTTCTCGCTCCCTTTCTCTTTTCCCCTTCGACAGGGACAGGGGGCGGAAGAACGGATTTCATCGTCTTCTTTCTTGCTGTGCACGCTCTGACCTATTTCGTCAGAGCGTGGTCCGCCTGGGAAAATCTTCTTTTCCCTTCCCGGAGAGTTCTTCTGATTACCGGGGCGGGTATGATGCTGGCCCTCCCCATATTTTCGGGCATAAAACCCTTTCTTCCCCAGGTTCTCGATCTTCCGTCCGCAGCGGCGGGGCTGCTGCTCTCCGCTTCAGGTTCAGCACTTCTCATCGGGCAGTGGAGCGAACTGCTCAGTACACTTCAGTCAGAGGATGTAGCCCTGATCTTCGGCCTATCTCCCCTTGCTGCGGCGCTTATGATCTTCCTGTCCTCACCTCTGAACCCCTTCTTTTTCCTTGCGGCCGCCCCCCTCCTTACCGCCTCTCTTCTCTTTTTCCTCGACAGGGAAGAACCGGATAAGGAATTTTCCGCCTCCGACGATTCTGCGGAAATGCCCCTCTGGAGAGTGGGTCTTTTCCTCTTCTGCTTTTACGGGGCGAACGGTCTTCTCATGAGCATATTTCCCGATCTTTTCCCTTCTCCTTTCCCGCAGGCGGACCAACTGGCGGATTGGATAGGGATTTTTTCAGCCGTCGGTGTCGCGACGATTTTCCGATACTATCCGAGGGCGAACCTTTCAAACTTCTACAGGGGAGCCTTTCCCTTTCTCGCCTTTTCTCTCTTTCTCTTTTCCTTCTCTCCCTTTCGGTATATTTCTCGACTTTTCCTCGAGGGGGGGCTGGCCTTTCTCGACCTCTATGCCTGGCTTCTCCTCTTCTTCTTCGCCTCCCATGCCGGAAGGAGACGAACCTCCGTCATCAACGGGGGGCTTTTTCTGATAGTGCTGGCAAGCGCCGGCTCTCATCTGCACCTGCTTCTGAGGGGGAATACCGGCTTCTGGCCGGGGAAATCCTCCCTCATCACCCTCATGTTTCTCACCCTCCTCTTTCTCCTTCTTCTCATCACCCTGTGGGATGGCCATGGCCTTCTCCTTCAATGGAGTGGGGGCACTTCATCCGGAGTGCGAGGGGAAGGGGAAATAAAAACCTCCGATGAGGAAATGGCTCTCTCTGCTCAGAAGGACGAAATGGAGGAGGAGATGACCTGCCGCATGCGTCTTCTGCCCTATAATCTCACCCGGCAGGAGACGGAGATCGCCCTTCTGCTCCTCAAGGGAAACAACGACAGCTCAATCTGTTCCTCTCTCTTCATCGCCAGGAATACCCTGAAATATCACCTCCGCAATATCTACCGGAAAATGGAAATAGCCAACCGCACCGAGCTGAAAAAAGAGATTTTGCAGGCATTCTCCCCTTAACCCCCTCTATCAGACACTTCAAGCCAGGGGTGGTGAACCTCACCCCCATACAGGGGTGGGAAAACCCACCCCTTTTTCGCCCCCCAGGGGTGAGGACAAAAGGCTTCCGTGGGTTTAGACTGATGGTGGCTTCAGGGAAGGGAGCTAGGCTTGCAAAGGGAAAGATTTTTGATATGATCAAACATATGGGTCGGAAAAATTGAAGAAACTGTAAAGATCATGCAAAAATAGAAACGAAAAAAATACCTTGGCATCATTCTCGATTTTTGAAATTCTAAACAGAAGGATGTGGTAGATGATCCCTTATGCACGGTACCTCGGCGAGTCTCTTTCACTTCGAAAAAGACCGACGACGAAGTCATCGCATCAGAGCGGGATAAGGTGATGATGTTTCTCTCCATCGGAATTGAGCTCATAATTGGGGGAGTCGCTATGGCCCTCCTCCGAAAATAGGAAAGAGAGGTAATTATTATGGGAAGAAGAAAAACGGGAATACTGTTTCTGGTGATGGCGTGTTTTTTACTCGTTGCGGCGTCGGCCTGGGCGGCTGAACCGGAATACTCCAAAAGCTCCATGGGCCCCAAGCTCACCGACGGCATAACGGACGAATTTGTTGCCATGGTACGGGAAGACGAGGCCATCAAAAAGGGCAAACCCCTCCGCCTCGGCCGCGGCATAAAGGACGAGGATCTCGCGAAACTTCCGCCCCTGGCGGATGTGCTCACGGGCCTGGAGATCGATTCTGGCGACGGCGTGACGGATCTCACTCCCCTTTCCTCTCTCGCCAATCTCACCTATCTGAAGGTGGAGCGTCTCAAGGGAGTGACCACCCTGGCACCTCTCAGCACTCTCGTCAACATGAAAAAACTGCACATCCGGCAGATGGAGTACCCCGACCTCGCTTTCCTCGAGGGGATGAACGACCTGGAGGAACTGATGTTCTTCATGCAGCCGAAGAACATCACGGATATAACCCCCCTCAAGGGGAAGGCGAAGCTGAAAAAGCTGGGCCTCTACAGCGCGCCCATCACCGACATCTCCGTCCTCGCCGGACTTGAAGCCCTCGAGGATCTCGACCTGTACATGACGAAAGTCGAAGATCTCTCCCCCATCGCGGGGCTGAAGAACCTGACGAAGCTGAGCCTCTACTCGATCCCCGCCAAGGACATGACCCCCGTGGGAAATCTCACGGGCCTGAAGGAAATCTGGATTTACGCCACGAAATTCGAAGATTATTCACCCCTTGCGAAACTCGTGAATCTTGAAGTCCTCCGGGCAGGACTTTCAAAGCTCGATACCGTGAAGTACGTCGAGTCCATGCCCAAGCTGAAGGAAGTCCATATGCTGTCGGAAAAAATCGACGACATAGCCCCTCTGGCGAAGTGCCCCGGCCTGACGATAATCGTCCTTGACAACGTCTCGGGTACTACCATCGACCTCGCGACCTTCAGCGGACTCGAAAAGCTGGAAGCCCTCCTTCTGCAGGGCACGAAGGTGATAAATCCCGAGGGGATTGCTGGTCTTAAGAAGCTGAAGAGGCTTAACCTTCAGAAGACGGAGGGGATTGCCGACGTTTCCATCTATAAGGATCTTCCCAGTCTCCAATACATCTACGTGAAGGCGGACCAGTTTCCGAAGGAGCAGACCGATCTCTTCGAAAAGAAGATACAAATTTCGAAATAGGATACCCTTCCTCACAAGGGGGGAGTGACAGCAATGGCGGAAAAAAAAGCTCTGACGAAAGCGGAGATGCGCGTCCGGCTGTGCCTTGAACCCTTCTCTTTGACGAAAAAAGAGACAGAAATTGCCCTGCTGCTGATTGAAGGCAGGAAAAGGGAGGAAATCCTCTCCCTCTGTTCCATCGCCAACAACACGCTGAAGTCCCATATCCGCCACGTCTACCGGAAGATGAATGTGAACGGGCGAAGCGAATTGGCGGAGAAGCTGGGAAAAGCGTGACATTCAGGGCGTTTCTGTAATAATGGATGAATCCGGTCCGTCCGGAAATCGGAATTTTTTCCAAGGAGGGGTTCTAATGAAAAAAAGATTTTCTACAGTATTTCTGTTCCTGTTCCTCACACTGTTTCTGGTGCTGCCCGCGAGTGCGGGCACTCTCGATGCGCTTTCGCCCTGGTCGGATAACGATCTCTACGGCGTGATCCATCTTGACCAACCGAATGCTGTTCTCCAGAGGGCCGTTTCGTCCTACCTCTACCGCTCAGCAGCGGCCTACGCTCCCGAGATGGAGATGTTCGGCGGCTGGCTCGGCAACCTTCCCGTGACCTCCCTCTCCCTCGCAGCAGGGCAGACGGAGAAGGGCTACTCCCTTCAGGGGGCGGCAACCTTCACGGAGGGCAAAAAACAGCTCCTCGCCAAACTTGCGGAGGGCAAGGGTGAAGAGGGAGACTTTGAAGCCCTGGTGGACAGCCCGATTCCCGGAATGCTGCTCCTCGTCCCCGATCAGGGATCGAATTATGCGGTGGTCGCCGACGGAATGGCTCTCTTCCTGCTCACCGTCGAGAAGGACATGATCCTCTTCGGCCTTTCCCCCGAGGATCTCTCCGCAGCCCGGGATGCTCTGCAGAACGAATCGAAGCGAATGAAGGTCACCCGTTCTCTCCCCCAGGGAAGTTTTTTCCGCTTCCACGACAACGGCATGGTGGCAGCCGAGATCCAGGCCGATTCCATGGGTGCCCTGAAGGCTCCCGTGGAGCCTCTGAGGGCTGAAGTCGGATATGAACTGACCGACAGAGGGTTTGACCTCTCCATCTTCAGTAACTTCGCGAAGGTCTTCGGCGTTGCCGAGCCGGACGGAGCCGCCCATCCCATTCCCATGGAGGATTTGCTGCTCATCGGAGGAGGAAAACCCTGGTTCTCCGCCATCGGCCAATCCTTTTTCAAGAAAAGCCATATCCAGGCACTGCGGGATTCTGCCGCTGCCGGGGATGAGGATGCCGTCGAGGTCGTGGCGCTTCTCGATGCCGCGCAGCAGTTCGGCATCGATGACGACGCCCTTATTTCCATCCTGAAAACGGTGGGCGTCGTCCTCGGAGGGCAGACCCGGGCCTTCGGAACCTCCCTGCCGGGAGGATATTTCTACCTCTCCGGAAAGAAAGAGGATGTGGCCCTCCTCCTTCCCATTTTGGAAATGGCGGCGAAGGACAGCGAAATGGGCTTTGAACCCCTGACTTTTCCGGGCTGGACCGCACTGTATGCTATGAAAGACCCCGGGGACTTCGTCATGGGGATCCGTGATGGAACGATTGTTTTCGGCCTGCTGAACCCGGAAGGCCTCACCTTCGCTCCCGAACTGTCCGCCAGCATGAAAACCCTCTACGAGCGGAAGGATCTCTACGCATTCTTCAATCTGGACATGGCCGCCGTCCGCTCGACCCTTCTTTCCCTTATGAACCCCGACGGACCTATCGCACCTCTGCTGGTGGAGATGGAGATAGCAGAAATGCTTCCCTGGGTCCTTGAGGGGCTGAAGTTCACTGCCGAGATCGACTCCCTGAATATCCAGGCAGCAGCCGCGGACCGGGCAGACTTCTCAGTCTACACGACCGCTCCCGATCCGAAGGAGGTCGAGCAGATGGACGTTTTCGCAGCCCGATGGGCTGAGCTCGCCCCCGAAGAAGAGGAAGAAGAAGAAGAGTCCGAGGACTCTGAGGACGCTGACGTCGAACAGGAAGAACCGGCAGCCAAGAAGAGGTTCTAGGTTCTACGAAGTAGAAGAAAAGCTCCAGCAAAAGCCGTCCTGAAGAGAAAAGGACGGCTTTTTTACTCCCGCTCTCATCATGAAAAGGGAGTGCAGCTGTCTGAAAGAAAGAAGGGAGGATGGATATGAAGGGAACAATAGCAGGCAAAAGGGTGGTTCTTGCGGTGCTTCTTCTATTCGCTCTTTCGGGAGCACTTTCCGCCTCGAAGGGGGAGGAAAAATACGAACCGCCCCTGTCAGGCTCTTTGACGGGTACTGCCGTCAATCTCCGGGAGAAGCCCTCCACAAAAGGGAAGATCGTGGGTCAACTCCCCTCAAAGGACGAGGCCGGAGAACTCCGTGTGATTGCGAAGTTCGACGGAGGGGAGGAGTTCCCCTGGTACCGGGTGACCTCGGCGAAGTTCGGCGAGGGGTGGATCTACGGAAAGTTCCTCAGCCTTCGAGAGGCCCCCGAGGCGATTCATCCTATCGACGCGGAGATAAACCGCTGCGTCGATAAATCTCCTTCCACCCATGGGATGATGGAATGCACCACGAAAGGGATGGAAAAGTGGGACCGGGAGCTGAACAGACTCTATAAGGAGCTGATGGGCACTCTTTCCAAGGAGGGGCAGAATGCTCTCCGCACCGCCCAGAGAGCGTGGATCCCCCTGAGAGATAGTGAATTTGCCCTCAACAGTGAAGTCTACTCCACCATTTACACCGTCCTTGACGGAGGAACTATGTGGCTTCTGAACGACGCTATTGCCCACATGGAGGTCGTCCGGCGAAGAACCCTTGAGCTGGACCAGCTTCTGAAGGGGGTGAAGAAGAAGTCCTTCTCTCTGCCCGGGGACCTTTCGAAAAAGACAATGAAGGAATACGGGGACATGACATTTAAAATGGAATATCTTTCCACACTCCTCGGAAAGAAGCTCGGAGAGAAGGGGGAGAAAATCTCTGCGGATGCCCTGTCTGCCTGGAAGAAGTACCGGGATGGAAACATTGCCCTGCTCTCCCTGCTGTACGGCGGCGCAGAAAAGGAGGAGGTTCGAGCGCATTTCGGTCTGCAGATGGACAAAGAAAGGTTGTCGAACCTGGAGACTCTGCTGGAGGACATGCGCAACAGCGGAATGGAGATCAGCGAGATCGGCGAAAAAAAAGAAATTCCTCCGTCGGAGAAAGCTCCAGAGAGCAAGGAGCCCTATAAGGAGGACAGGTCCCTCTATTCCCCCGTCGAGGGGAAATGCGATTTCAGCGCCTATATCATCGACCCCGATCCGAAGGGAACGAACGTCCGGGACGCTCCGGGAGGCACCGTGATCGCCGTCCTCCCCCATCGGCCTGAAAACTCCGATATCATCACCGTGAAAGTGACCGGCCACAAAAAGGGCTGGCTCTCAGTGATCCTCCATGACGGAAAAAAAGGGTGGATCTTCGGCAAAATGCTCGGGGTGAGCCTCCGTAACTATGCTCCCGATTCCGTGACCGCCCTTCGCTGCCGTCCCGAAGAGGATGCTCCCTCTTTAGGGGACATCTTCCGGGATGACGAAGTCGCCCTTCTGGGAGGAGAGGGGCAGTGGGCTCTTGTGGAGTATGCTGTCCCCGGCGGAGCAGTGATGAAAGGATGGCTGGATCCAATGAAGCAGTGCGCTAACCCCTATTCCACCTGCCCATGAGAAAGGGCATCTCCTCCGGCTGCCTTCTGTCCGGAGGGGAAGAGCAGCCGGAAGAACAGGTTGATTCCGCCGATGGCGATGAAGACGATGAGGATGAGCACAACGGAGAAGGCCGCCGCTTCTGCGAAGAGCAGCTCGGTCATAGCCTGAAGAATTCGGACGGTCACGAGGCTCCAGTCCACAGACACGAGGAAGATGACCGCGCTGATGGCCGTGAGGGAGACGGTGAAGAGGTAGCGCATTCCCGTCTTGACCGCGGGAAGGATGAGGGGGAGGGTGACCCTGCGGACCGTGGTCAGCCGGGAGGCTCCCAGCCCGAGGGAGGCCTCCTCCAGAGATGGATCGATCTGCCGCAGGGATGCCAGGATGGCCCGGATCCCCGCTGCGTCGTACCGGAAGACGCAGAGGGCCACGAGAATGGTCATGGTTCCCGTGAGGACGATAGGGCCGGAGTTGAAGGCCACGAGATAGGCTATTCCGAGGACTGTCCCCGGAAGGACGTAGTTCAGCAGCGAGACGAACTCGAGCGCCCCGCCTCTTTTTCCCTTTCTTTCCGAAGCCAGGAGGGCGACGGAGAGGGCCAGGAGGGTGCCGAAGAACGTGGCGGTCAGGGCGATGAGCAGGGAGTCGGTGATGGAGTTCAGCCCCGTGGTGAAGACGAACCGGTAGTTGTCGAGGGTGAAGCTGTTGTCCACCCCCCAGACCTTCACGAAGGAGCTGAGCAGGATCGTGCCGTAGAGCAGGAAGATGAAGAGGGTCACGAAGGATATGACTCCAAGGACCGCCCACTTCACCCTCCGGGAGGGAAGTACTCTCCGGGAGGGTGAAGTTTCTCTTCCGGTGACGGTCACGTAGCTTCGCCCATTCGTCCGATGCCTCTGCAGAAGAAAAACCCCCAGGGCCGGCAGCAGAAGGACGAAGGCCATGGCAGCTCCGCCCCGCAGATCGTACATTCCGGTGATCTGAAGGTAGATCTCCGTGGGCAGGACGGGAAAGGACTTTCCGCCCATGATGAGGGGGGTAGCGAAATCCGCAAGGGACTCGGCGAAGAGCAGCAGAAAGGAGGCTGCCAGCCCGGGTATGCACAGGGGCAGGGTCACCGTGCAGAAGACCCTCCCTTCGGATGAGCCAAGGCTCCGGGCGGCATCCTCGAGAGAGGGATCCAGGGCCCCGAGGACCCCCCTGAGGGTGAGGAAGGCCAGAGGGAAATAGGTGAGGGTCTCGGCCAGAAGGGTTCCGGGAAAGCCGTAGATCGAGAAATTAGAGAGGTGGAGAAGTTCGGGAAGAATGCCCCCCGGTCCGAGGACGAGAGTCAGGGCGATGCTCCCCGTGAAGGGAGGAGAGACGAAGGCGAGGACGGTGACGGAGGAGAAGAAAGTCCGCCCGCCCCGGGGGAGGGGAATCCGGGTGACCCCCCAGGCGAAGAGAAAGCCGAGAGCAGTTCCGAGAGTTCCCACTGACAGGGCGAGGGTCAGGCTGTTGACCAGGGCCCTTCGGGTGTAGCTGTCCGTGAAGGGGCGGAGGAGGTTGCCGAGAGCCGGGCCGCCTTCGCCGGAGAACACGAGGAGGAGAAGACGAAACAATGGATAGAGGACGAAGAGGCCGAGAAGCAGCCAGATCGTCCCCTCAAAGATCTGCCCTCCCCAAAAAGACGGGAGTTGTTTTTCTAGTGGAGTATTTCTTTCACCCATCGTTCCACGAGGCGCTTCCGGTTTTCGCCGGACCATTCAATATCCAGGTCGAGGAGATGGACGTCCTTCATGTCGAGGGCGGGGTTCGCTGGGGGAACTTCAGGATGGGTCGGAATGAGGTTAATCTTCTTCTCCTCATAGATCCGCTGCATTCCGGGGCCCGCAGCCCAGTCGAGAAACTTCTTTGCCGTGGCGGGGCTTTTCGCTCCCCGAATCAGCCCCATGGCCTCCACTCCGTAGGCGACCCCTTCCTTTGGATAGCTTATGACCACATCGTACCCCTTCTGCTGAATCTCCAGGGCGTCCACGATAAAGAAGATTCCTCCGGCGGCCTGTCCTCTGGCGATGGGAAGGGCTCCACCGGCGCCGCTCTCGGTATACTGCTGAACATTCTCGTCGAGCTTCTGCTGGTAGGCGAAGGACTCATCCTCTCCCAGAGCGAGCACAAGGCTGAAGAGGCGGGAGACGGCAGTGCCCGAGGTCCGGGCGTCGGCCATGAGCAGGCCGTTTTTGAAGGCCGGGTTCAGAAGATCGGCCCAGGAGTCGGGGGTCTTCATCTCGTGTTTTTTCAAGAAAGAGGCGTTGAAGAGAAAGCAGATCGGGTCCATGGCCACCCCTGTCCAGTATCCCTCCTTGTCCCGATAACGGTCGGGGATGTCCTCCGCCCCCTTCGGAACGTAGGGTTCGAAAACGCCCTCTTTCTTCCCCGCGACAAAGGCGTCGGCGATGCCGCCGAAGAAGACGTCCACCTGAGGATTCTCCTTCTCGGCGATGATCCGGGCCAGCACCTCTCCCGAGGAGAAGCGGAGGTACTTCACAGGAATGCCCGTCTCTCTGGTGAAGGCAGAAAAAACCTCCGAGGCGTACCTCTCAGACCAGATGGTATAAGCCCTCAGCACCTCTTCGCCGCTGGCGGAGAGGGGAAAAAGCAGTATTGCCGCAACGACGGGCAGAAAAAGCCCCGCTATATAACGGGATATTCGAGTCATGATCGCTACCTCCTTCAGTGTATTTTGTCTTTCTTCCGCAATGGTACTCTTCCCGGAGAGGGAGGTCTATATCCAGTTGAAGGAGAGAGCGGTGCCATTCTGGATTCTGAACCAGAAGAGCGAGAAAAATCTATAGACAAAATTATATGTTTTTGCGGAGTTATGGTATCCTTTAATGAAGCTCTGTCAGGAATGTTCAAAGCCATATTGATTGTCTTTGAAACTTTTTTTAGCTTTTTGAAGGCACTCCTGCGAGTGCATCAATGATTTGAAAAGGAGGCAAAAACTATGAGGCAGGTCTTCCGTTCCCTTACTGCACTTTTCGACCTCTTCTCGGCTTCTTCCGCCGAAGCGGCGCAGCCCTTCGAGGAGGATTCTTTTTCCACCTCTGCGGGAGAGGTGAAGGTCACCTTTCTCGGCCACGGAACGCTCATGTTCTTTCACAAAGGACAGGTCTTCCATGTGGATCCCTTCAGCGAGGTGGCCGACTACGAGTTACTTCCGAAGGCCGACGCCGTCCTGATAACCCACGAGCACTACGACCACCTCGACCTTGCTGCCATCGACGCCATAGAGACCCCCCATACGGAGATTGTCCTGAACGGGGCGAGCGAAAAAATCCTCGGCCGGGGCACGGTGCTGAAGAACGGCGAAACGACGGAGCTGTTGGGTGTGAAAATTGAGGCCGTTCCGGCCTACAACATTCTTCATGAACGGGAGAAGGGACAGCCCTTCCATCCTAGGGGGGAGCATAACGGCTACATTCTCAACTTCGGCGATACGCGCTTCTACGTGGCCGGAGACACGGAGAACACCCCCGAGATGAAGGCCCTGGAAAATATCGATGTGGCCTTTCTTCCCATGAATCTGCCCTACACCATGACCCCTGAGATGGTGGCCGACGCAGCCCGGGCATTTCGTCCGAAAGTGCTCTACCCCTACCACTACGGAGAGACCGATCCGTCCCTGCTGAAGGATCTCCTGAAAGACAGCGAAATCGACGTACGGATACGAAAAATGCAGTAGCTTCGCAAGAAGAGCGGAAGGCCGGAGGAAGTATTTCTCCGGCCTCTTCGTTTGCCTCGAATTACGAAACTTCTTTCTTTCTGCCGGAGAACTTTCCTTGGGGAAGCCACATCCATGTCACCATACCCGCCGTGACGATGCAGAGGAGAGCGAAAAGACGGAAGGCGGTCTGGGTGCCGAAGAGGGAGGACCCGAACCCCATGTAGAGGGGCAGAAGAAACCAGCTCAGGTCCATGGAAAAATGCACAAGGGCCGACGCCTTGGCCCGAAGGGGCGGGGCGGCGAGGTCGGCCGTGAAGGCGAGGTGGGCGGGGTAGGCGAAGCCCATACCGAGGCCGTAGAAAAACCCCCAGACCACGAGGGATGAGGAGCTTTCCGCCCCTGAGACTCCGAGAAGGCAGAGGGCCATGAGAAGAAAGGACGGGCCGGCGAGGGCGGTTCGGCTGTAGCGGTTGAAAAAATTGCGGCCTGCGATGCGGACAAGGAGCGCTCCTCCTCCAAGAGAGAATATGAACCAGGAGGGAACGAGATTCCGTTCGAGAAAGACGTTCCCCACGAAGACGATGGAGGAGTCGCAGAGGCCGAAGAAGAAGCAGGAGAAAATAATTTTGGCCGCTGGAGTATCCCGGAAGAGATCGCCGTAGCTCCCCCATTTCATGGGAGATCCGTCAGTGGAGGGGTAGGCGTATTTTGCAGGGCGAAGGCGGAGAGCGAGATAGAGAGAGATGGCAGCGGCACCGATGGGGAGAAGATAATAGAATTGTCCGAGGTCGTTCCGGACGAAGTAGTCCGTAAGGGGCACCACAGTGAACATGGGGACGAGGCTTCCCACGGAGACGAGGACGAAGGCGAGCCCCCGCTTTGACTCCTCCACCGACAGAGCCTGATAGGTGGTGAGGGCGACCATGAAGATACTGAAACCCACCCCCATGACGACCCGTATTCCGACGAACCAGAGAAAGGGCCCTTCATAGAGCTGCAGGGCCAGAGCGCAGCCAAGGCAGAGAAGGGCGGAAAAAATCATGCTCCGGCGGACACCCGCATGTTCGGTGATCCACCCTCCGAGAGGGCGGACGGCGGTGGTGGCGGCATAGAAGGCTCCCACGAGGATGCCCGCCGATGCGGCGGAATATCCCCGGGTAGCGAGATAGGGTGCCAGAAAGAAGAAGGCGTTTGAGTACGAGTAGATAGCGATGTTGATTATGATCAGCGAGACGACGAGCCTGTCCATAGATCTCCTTCCTGACTTCGAGGGAGTGCGTGCCTCCCTCAGCCTGCCGTTGCAGCGGCCACAGCCGGGCTTGCCATGACCCGCCCCTTGCCGGCGGCCTTTGCGGCGTAGAGGGCCTGGTCTGCCCTGGCGAAGGCCTCCGCAGGATTTGTTCCTCTCGCGACGTAAACTATTCCGATGGAGATTGAGAGAGGAGGTGTGCAGAGCCCCGCCTTTCGGCAGAGGTTTTGCGCGATGACACGGCCGTTCTTCTCGGGACATTCGGGGAGGATGATGGCGAACTCGTCCCCTCCGATCCGGGCGGCCATATCCCCCTTTCGGATAACCCGTTCTATGGCTGCGGCCATGTTCTTCAGTGCCTGGTCGCCTTCGGGATGCCCTCGTGTATCGTTAATCGCCTTGAAATCATCCATATCCACCAGGAAGAGGGTGAGGTCCTTTTCTTCACCCAGTATACCGGAAAGACATTCGTCGAAGTACCGCCGGTTGAAGAGCCCAGTGAGAGGGTCCTTGAAAGCAAGGGCCTTTGCCTCTCTCTGGGAGTGAAAGAGGGAGGCGATCTCCAGGGTTTTTTTCCTCTGGAGCAGGGAGAAAAAAAGCATTGAGGAGAGGATGAAGAAATAGCAGATGGCGAGGTTGATCATCTCACCCTGGAGATCTCCGGCGAGGAAGAACGCTCCTCCGAAGGCGAAGGCGTTGATCCCCATATAGGTGAAAAAAACGTCTCGCGGCCGGAACTCCATATAGATTCCAGACCCGAGCAGAGTCACTATGTGGCGCAGCAGAAGAATTTCGAGATGTACTTCAAGATATGAGGCTCCGAGGGGAAGAAGGTTCATAAAGAGGAGGAGGGGGGGGAGAAATCCCCGGATTGCAGAGAGAGAAAGGTTTTCCATCCGCCACCTGAAAAAAAGAAAGAGAAAGGCGAAAAAAAAGTCCAGTATCGCCAGAAGCACAAAACCCATAAAAACGTCCGCCGCACCGGAGGCGAAAAACCAGCCAGCCGTGATAACGGAGAGAATCCGAAGGGCCGGAAGCTCTTTATCTGAGGAGGCATTCGAGAGGAGGTTTTTTCGAGACATGGGGATCCTCCTTGCATTGAATTTTCAAGTAATAATTATACAGCGTAGGAGGGAAAACAACAGCCCCTTCCGATTGAGGTCGAAAGGGGCCCTGTCAATTCAATTGCTGACGCCGGAAGCTACTGGGTGATGGCGTCGACGGGGCACACGGGAACACAGCTGCCGCATTCGATGCAGGTTTCCGCCTCAACTTCGGCCTTGCCGTCGTTCATGGAGATCGCCTCTACGGGGCATGTGCCTACGCACGCTTCACAACCAATGCAAGTCTCCTTGTCCACTACTGCCTTTGCCATATGACATTCCTCCTCGGAAAAAAGTTCAAACTGAGTTCAATAGTTCGGATTATACCCTACTTTCGCCTCTGGAACAACCGGAAGGCTCCCAGAGGAGCCCGGGGGAGTACTCCGGTTTGGGGTCCCGGGCCATGAGCTTTTCGAGTTCTTCCTTCGCTGAGGCTCCTTCATAGAGGAGCCGGTAGACTCCCTCGGAAATCGGAAGGTCAACTCCGAGCTCCCGTCCCATCTCCACCACTGCCCGCACGGTGAAGGCACCCTCTGCCACCTCGCCGATCTCCGTCCTCGCCTCCTCGAGGGTGAGACCCCGGCCGAGGGCCTCTCCAAGGCGGAAGTTGCGGGATTGGCTGCTGTAGCAGGTGAGGACGAGGTCCCCCATCCCCGCAAGCCCCGCCAGGGTGAGGGGGTGAGCGCCGAGAAGATGGCCGAGCCGCATGATCTCCGCCAGGCCGCGGCTCACGAGGGCCGCCCGGGCGTTGTCGCCGAGGGAGAGAGCCGAGGCCATCCCCGAGGCGATGGCCATGACGTTTTTCACGGCCCCGCCCACTTCCGTGCCGGCCACGTCCGAAGAGGTGTAGATACGCAGCCGGGATGTGTTCAGTCGGGACTGCCAGAAGAGGGCCGATCCTCTGTTCAGGGATGCAACGGTCACCGCCGTGGGAAGACCTTCCGCCACCTCCCGTGCAAAGCTTGGTCCCGAGAGGACGGAATATTGCCCCTTGGGAAGAAGTTCGGCCGTCATCTCACTTATCCGCTTCCCCGTGGAGATCTCGATCCCCTTTGCCACGTTGCAGATCTCCGTCCTGGCGGTGCACCAGGGGGAGAGGCGGGGAAGAAAGGCGCGCAGGGATTGAGTGGGAAGGGCGAGGATCCAGTAGGAGGAGAAAAGCACCCCCTCCTCAGGGTCATTTGTGGCGGTTACCCCGGCGGGAAGGGCGACGGAGGAAAGGTAGTCCGGGTTGCGCGAAGAGGCGTTGATAGCCCGGGCCTGTTCTGGCCGGCGGCACCAGAGAAGAACGGAGCATCCCGACCGTACAGCCGAGGCGGCAAGGGCGGTCCCCCAGCTGCCGGCTCCGAAAATTGTCACGTCTGCCATGGGTATTTCCTCCTTTTCGGTTATTTCAATTTGCACCCTCCTGGTACCTCATCGATAGGCGATCAATGGACATTCCTCCAGAAGGAAAAGATCCTTCTATTCTATCCTGTTTTCCAGAAAGTTAAAGGTGTCTTTAATTGCCATCAGCAGGATTAAAAGTTACAATGATCTGGAAAATATGCCTATCTGCGCAGGATGGAGGGTTGCAAATTGCCTGCTGAGAATATTGCCCTTCGGCTCAAGGAAATACAGGATAAGGTAAGCGAATCCCTTCAGTTCAGCATCGACAGCATTTCAGCCCTCCGGGAGGATGAACGGCAGCGCCTCGATGAAATCCGCTCCCGCAGGGAGGTTCTCCAAAAAGAGATAGAAGCTGCAATCGCCTCCGTCGACAGAGCAGAGAGGGAGTACGGAAACTCCCGTCTTGAGCTTCTCGCCGCCAGCCGTACAGGGAACGAACAGGCTGAGAAGGAAGCCTACGAAAAGGCCATGGCTCTGATGAAGGCCCGAGGGGCCTGCGAAGAGCGGGAGAAGTTCCTCTCCGGCCATCGAGAGGAGCTGGCCCGGGAAGAGCGCCGGAGTGAAAAGATGATCACCCGGAGCGAGGAGATGGGCAACCGTTTCCGGATAGCCCTCAACATGCTGAGCTCCGACCTTTCAGAGGATTCCTCTGAGGCTCTTTCACCTCGGGGAGATGATATCTTTGCAGGGCTCCGCCTGGCCGAGCGGGAGAGTATCTCTTTGGCGCGGGAGCTCCACGACGGCCCGATTCAGACCTTTTCCGCCACCGGCCTCATGATGGACCTGGCCAACGAATACCTCATGAGGAACGATTTCGAAAAAGCCCGCCAGGAGATGGCCCGCAGCAGAGAGAACCTTGCCGGAGCATTATCGGACTTCCGCTCCTTCCTCTTTCAGCTCAACCCTTCAGGACTGAAGGAGGGGCTGGATGTCGCCCTGAGTCGGCTTGCCTCTCAGTCGGGAAACGTCAAAGGCACCGAAGTCCGATATGCCGTAGAGGGACGTTCCGATACCCTGACCCTTCCCCTGCGAACAGCTGTCTTCAAAATTATCCAGCAGGCGGTCATGAACGCCGTGGGGAGTGGCCATGCCCGTAAAGTTCGTATCGTGGTGAGCATCGGAAAAGACGTGCTTCGCGCGAAGGTGGCGGATGATGGAGTCGGGTTCGACGTGGAGAGGGAGCGGCAAGAGGCGCCCGCCAGGGGATCCTGGGGGCTGGTGAACATGGAGGCCCGGGCGCAGATGATCCGCGGCGAGCTTTCCATCACAAGCGAACCAGGGAGGGGGACAGTAGTCTCTCTCATCGCCCCTCTGAACGGAAGAGAAAAATAAAAAACGCCTCTCCTCCAAGGGAATTGAGGGAGAGGCGTTGTGCATTGAGCTTTTTTACATCGGAATTTTTTTCGCAGCCTTCCGCCGCTCTCCGTCGTCAAGAATGTGCTTCCGGAGTCGGATCGATTTCGGGGTGATCTCCACCAGTTCATCCTCGGCGATCCACTCGAGGGCTTTTTCCAGCGTCATCTTCCGCGGAACGTCCAGCTTGGTGGTGAAATCCTTCGTGGAGGCACGGTAGTTTGTGGCCTGCTTCTTTTTTGTGGGGTTGCAGGGCATATCCCCGGGACGGGAATTTTCGCCTATGATCATCCCTGCGTATACTCTGTCCATGGGGGCGATGAAGAGGGTGCCCCGCTCCTGAAGGTTTTCGAGCTGGTACCCCGTAGCCTCTCCGGAATCGAGGCTCACCAGGGCACCTCTGTTGCGGGGAATGATCTCTCCTGCCCAGGGGGCGTATCCGCTGAACCGGGAGGACATGATCCCGAGCCCCCGGGTATCGGTGAGAAATTCGCCTCTGTAGCCGATCAGCCCTCTCGTGGGCACCGTGAAGAAAATGCGCATGAGGCCGGTTCGAAGGTTCTGGATCTCACTGACCCGAGCCTTGCGCCGGGAGAGTTTTTCAAAGACGACCCCCTGATATTCCTCGGGGATGTCCACCACGAGCTCTTCAATGGGCTCATGAAGCTGTTCGCCCCTGATCTCGGTGATGACCTCAGGCTTGGAGACACACAGCTCCATTCCCTCGCGGCGCATCTCCTCGATGAGAATGGCGAGCTGAAGCTCACCCCGTCCCGACACCTTCACTCCGTCGGGGCGGCCGAGGTCCTCCATCCGGAGGGAGACGTTCACGTGGAGTTCGCGAGTGAGGCGGTCTTTCAGCTGCCGCAGAGTGATCGCCTGGCCCTCTTTTCCTGAGAAGGGCCCGTTGTTCACGAGAAAGAACATGGAGACGGTGGGTTCTTCTATGCCGAGGGGGGGCAGTGGGAACCCCTCCAGTTCGGGAGAGGAAAAGGTGTCTCCGATGCCGATCTCCTTCGGCCCGGAGATCCAGACAATATCCCCCGCTGCGGCCTCTTCGACCTCGAGGCGGTCAAGCCCCTGGGTCACGTAGATATTGACGGCTTTCGTTACCTCGGTCCCGGTGATGACGAAATTTTCGTTTTCCCGGTCCGTCGGGTCCTCCCACTTCGTGCCTGTGCGGAGGAAGTCCTCACCCTTCTGCAGGGTTCCCGACAGGATTTTGCCGCACCCCATCTGGCCTGTGTATTCATTCCATGCGAGGGTGCTGACCTGCATGAGAAAGGGGGACTCCTCATCTGCCAGAGGAGGGTCCACGTGTTCGATGATGGCCTCGAAGAGGGCGTCCATCCCCTTGGCTTCTCCTCCATCGATCTCTTCAAGCTCGTTGACGGCCCAGCCGGTGAGGCCCGATCCGTAGAGAACGGGGAATTCAGCCTGCTCGTCCGTGGCGCCGAGTTCAAAGAAAAGATCGAAGGTGGCGTTGAGGGCCATGAGAGGATCGGCCTCCTTGCGGTCCACCTTGTTGATATAGACGATGGGTTTCAGCCCCATCTTCAGGGCATGGGAGAGGACGTACCTGGTCTGGGGCATGGGCCCCTCTCCGGCGTCCACGAGAAGGAGGACGGAGTCGACAGTGGAGAGAATCCGCTCCACCTCGCCGGAAAAGTCAGCATGTCCCGGGGTGTCGATGATATTGATTCGGTAGCCCTTCCACTCCACGGTGCAGTGCTTGGCGCGGATGGTGATGCCCTTCTCCCGCTCAAGCTCATTGCTGTCCATGAACCGCTCCTCGATCTGTCCGTGCCCCTGAAATGCACGGGCAGCGGTGAAGATAGAATCTATGAGGGTTGTCTTCCCGTGGTCAATGTGGGCTATAATTGCGATATTACGGATGGATTCAGATCTTTTCATTTGCCTGTTGAGCCTCCGGTGCAGCATAAAGTGTGAAAATTTCTTCTCTGCAAGCAAGATATCATACTCTGTAGAGATCTGAAACACAAGGGCAATCTTACTAGTTAAGGCAACGATGGAAGAGGCGGACAAGAGGAGGGGGAGTTTCATGGAGGGAAAAAAGATTCTCGCAGCTTCAGTCGATGCCGTCGCTGACGCGGAGAACGACGAGGGAAGAGGCGGAGCCCTGCGGATCGGTACCTGTTCATGGGCGGACAAAAGCCTTACCTCCAGCGGATGGTACCCCCGGAGCGCCCGCTCTCCGGCGGCGCGGCTCTCTCATTACGCCCGTCAGTTCGACACCGTTGAGGCCGACACAACCTTCTACGCCATACCCGACCAGGGGACAGTCTACCGATGGGCGGCCCGCACGCCTCCGGGATTTCTCTTCAATGTGAAGGCCTGGGGTCTTTTTACCTGGCATTTCGTTCGATATGAAACGCTTCCCCCGGACATCCGCGCCGAGGTGCGCCGCCCTGAATCGGGAAGACTCGATTTTTCCGCTCTTTCACCGGCCCTCCGCCCCCTGCTCTGGAAACGATTCACCTCCGCCCTCGCTCCTCTCCGGCAGATGGACCGCATGGGATACCTTCTCTTTCAGCTTCCTCCGAAGGCTGCCTTCTCACCTGTGATGATGCGCTACCTCGAGAGGGTCGCAGAGGTAACCCCTCCCTTCCGGACGGCCATAGAGGTGCGCAACCGCTCATGGATGGAGCCGGGGAACCGCGAGTCCTTTCTCTCTCTGCTGCGGCAGGCCAATATGGCCTATGTAGCGGTGGACGAACCGGAACTGGACTGGACCGTGGGAAGGGATTCCCCCGTGACGGCCACCTGGGGGACGGTCGTCCGTTTTCATGGAAGAAACCGGGAGGCCTGGGCGAAAAAAAATGTCTCCGTGGCGGAGAAATTTCGGTATTTTTATTCAGACGGAGAGCTTCTCACCTGGAAGAGAGCCCTCCTGGAGGGAGCGGAACAGACAGGCCGTGCCTACGTTCTCTTCAATAACTGCTATCGGGATTACGCCGTGAAAAATGCCCGCAGAATGAAATGCCTTCTCGGGCTGGAGTGTGACGCTGGTGAAGGGGTTCAAGAAGAACTTTTTGCCGATTACCTCGCAGAAGGCTAGAAATTGAATTATGCAGCAAATAAGAGGAATTCTGAGAATTAGGCGGATAATCTCCCTTAAATACCCTTGAAGAGCTCTCCTCTCCCTTGCGCTGGCTGGAGTCGGAGGGTATAATGTAGCCACGGGTTATCCGGACGGGCAACAAAAAGAACCATCAGTCAGGAAAGACCGCACGTTGACCATAGATCCAAAGACAGTCCAAAGCACCGATTCATGGCAACGGAAAAGATACAAAGAACAGGAAATGACAGCAGCAAGAAACAAAGAAACAAAGAAACAGAAAGCGCACAGTACAAAGAAATTTCAAGGAGCTGGTTGTTTGACTCAATGCCAGAACAACCGTCCGGAATAACCCGAAAAAAGCAGGGAGGGGATTTTTCCCCTCCTTTTTTTGTGTTTATATGTGGATTTTTTCGCTCAGAATGTGTATATTATCAGATTAGTAGAGAAAAACCGTAGATATACGGAAAGGAGAGGATCGTCCATGCGTTGGCTTGCTCTTTTGTGTCTGACGGCTTCATTGCTCTGTCTTGCTCCGGTTGAAAGTACTGCCGCAGTTTCCGGAGGGTCCATTCGGGGAGTGGTCCTCACTATGGACGGAAGAGGGTACGTGGGGCTGTCCATGAATATCTGGGACGGCAAGGTCCTCAGAACGGCCGTTACGGACATAAACGGAAACTTCGTCGTGACCGGTATGGTACCGGGCTCTACCTTCGCGATCCGCTGGAAGGGAGAAAGAGCCGCAGATCTGCGGATCGACGGGCTCCGCTTTCCCAGGGACGGCGATCTGTTCCTCTCTCTTGAGCTCGCCTCCACCGGTGAGGGCAAGACCTACACAGTCCGCATCCCCTCCAACCCCTCTACGGGGTACGGCTGGACTATCCTTTCTTCAGGCCGTCCGACCGGTGCCCGGCTCACAGGAAATTCCATGGAGCCCCCCACCACCGCCGCACCGGAAGGGACAACCGGCCGGGGCGGATGGGAGCTGTGGACCTTTGAGGGGGAACGGAAGGGAATAGCCAATGTCATCATGGGGTACCGGCGTTCCTGGGAGAAGGAAAAATCTCCCGCAGCCTACCACATCCTCTCCCTGATGGTCCGGTAGCTTCACCCGGGATTTTCTATGTTTTGATTGCAGCAGAAAGGGGGCGTTTCCGATCGGAAACGTCCCCTTTCTCGTGATGGTGAAGTTCTGCTGTTTCAGAGTCGGGTCGGTTTTCTACCAGCCGCCTCCTCCGCCTCCGCCTCCTCCACCTCCGGAGGAACCCCCTCCACCGCTGCCGCTTGAGGAGCCTGGCGACGTTGAGGCCGAGGAGATCGATGAAGCCATGGAGGAGGTCATGGCAGCCACGGCGCTTCCGGAGTAGAAGGCCGTCATGGAGCTGCCGGAGTACCAGCCGGGGGAGTACTCTTGCTCCCGCAGCACGTTCTCGAAACGATTCGCCCAGGTCTCCGCCGTGTCAAGGGCGTAGGCGTAGGGGAGCAGCCTCTCAAAGACCTCGGGGGTCTCTTCGGGGGGGTTGAACATCTCGAGCCGGTGCCGCTCTGCCGTCTTCATATAGAGAGCGAGCCCTTCCGCCTCAAGAAGGACTTCGTTTCCACGAAGGGTGCGGACGGTCATAAGGCTGCGGAAGAGGATCACGAGCCCCGCGATCGTAAAGGGCGGGATGAGCATGGAGATGAGAGCCTCGGTGAGCCAGAAAAGAAGAATTGCAGCGAGCCCCGCTGAGATGAGGACGGGGATGAGCAGGGCGAGGAGTTTTCGGAAGAAGCGACCTTTCTCACGAAGGGTCCGCCAGAGAGAGAGGAAAATCCCTCCGGTCACCAGCAGGGAGACCGTTGACACTGCAGAGAGGACAGCTATTTCCATCTGTCCCCCCCAGGCCAGCAGAAGCCACGGTACGGCGGGGACCAGGAAGCCGACGAGCCAGGGGAAGGTGTTTTTCGAGAAGAGGGGTTTTGCTTCTTTCTTATAGAGCTCTTCGAGCTGTGACCGGGCTGACTGAAGAATTGCGTGGTTGCTCTGCTGCAGCAGCAGCTCATCCCGGGATTCTTCAAAGAGAGTGGAAATCAGGAGAGTTTCTTCCTTCGATGCCGCCTTTTCGCGAAGGCGCTTCCGGACGAGATGAAGGGAGTAGCGTTTCCCCGCCAGTTTTGAGGCAAAGGACATCATCCCCTTCATCAGGCCTTTTTCACCAAGCTGCCCGAGCCTTTGCATGGACTCCTCGAGGGTCAGCTCTTCAATGGTGATAAACCCCTTCACGGCGAGGTTGAGAATCTCGGCGGTAAAGCAGGTGTCATCCATCTCCATCCGCCGAACATACCGGAGAAAGCCGGGGCTATGCCCCTCCGCAGGGGAGAAGAGAGGGATGACGGAGCGTTTCTGGGGATCCTTTCCCCAGCGGATCCAAATGGCGATGTAGTAGATGAGAAGGAGCAGGGGAGCCCCCCAGAAAAAGAGGTACCCGAATCGGGAGAAAAAAGCGTAGTGCAAAGGGGGCTTCGGAGGAGTGATAATTCCCTTGGGCCATGTGTAGGCTACGGTGAACCCCTCTCCCGGCGCGAGGGTGGCTGTCGTCATCGCTGTTTTGTCGGGAAGGACCCGGGCATCCTGCCCCTTCGCCCCCTGAACTCCCGTGTAGACATCCACTGAATTGAAAGGAGTCCGGTCGGGCAGGGAAAGAGAAAAGACCGCCTGTTTGATGGGGAAGGCCCAGCCGTTCCCCGTGACGTTCCAATAGAGTTCGTCGTGATCCTCGAAGAAACCGATCTGCCCGGTCGTTGAGTAATGAATTGTATAGGTGTGCACTCCCGGAGGCACTGTGGACTTGGGATCGCCGATTTTTACCCGGACACCATTGGCGAGGGATTCGGTGGAAAAGGGGACTTCTTCGCCGTCGAGCAGAGTCTCTTCTACCGAGAAGCCCACTGTGATGTCTTTTCCAGAGGGGGAAGTGTACTTCGTGGGGAAGTCCCGGTAGATCCCCTTTCGAATCTGGTCACCCTCCGCCCGGACGGTGATATCCTCCCGCACGAGAAGAGTGGAGTTCTTCGTCACCTCCGCCGTGGAGGCGTACTTCAGAATAATTTCCGCTCCAGTCGCGGGAGCCGCGAGAAGGGCAAAAATCAGGCAGAAGAGCGCGAGAATTTTTCCGAAAGATCTCATAGGCGGTACTCTCCGTTCCGCTTCAGTC
This sequence comes from uncultured Synergistaceae bacterium, assembly GCA_964483085.1. Lineage (GTDB taxonomy): Bacteria > Synergistota > Synergistia > Synergistales > Aminobacteriaceae > JALHFZ01. The sequence continues at coordinate 7,314 of CAYZZX010000015.1, read as the reverse complement.
AAAATGCCACTTGTGGCGCTGCCCGCTCTTCCTCCACCGCCTCGAAGTAGTCCGCCTTTTCGTAGCCGAATTTCTGGGCGATAAGCACCGCCGGGAAGGTGGCGATGGCGATATTGTAATCCCGTCCTGCGCCGTTATAGTACCGTCTCGACATCTGGATGTCGTTTTCCAGAGAGCTGAGCTGCTCCTGAAGCTGGAGGAAGTTCGTGCTCGCCTGAAGGGTGGGGTAGTTCTCCGCTACTGCGAAGAGGGATTTGAGGGCTCCTGAGAGCATATTCTCCGACTCCGCCCGTTCCGCAACCGTCTGGGACTGGGTTACCGCCGCCCGGGCCTCCGTGACGCGCGTGAAGACCTCCTTCTCATGGGCGGCATACCCCTTCACCGCCTCGATGAGGTTGGGAACGAGGTCGAACCGCCGCTTGAGCTGGACATCGATACCGCTCCAGGCCTCGTTTTTCAGGTTGTACATCCTGATCAGCCTGTTGTAGATGGAGATGCCCCAGAGGACCACAAGAGCTATGAGCGCAAGGAGCACGAAAAGTGTCACCATATTTACCCCTCCTGAAATGATGGAATGAATTTCTGCCTTCATTTTACACTATGAGAAAAAAAATGACCTCCCCGAAGGGAGGCCTTTGAATAATCTTGTGAGAGCGGGGGTTCAGTAGGTCGGCGCGTTATAGATGAGGTATCCGGCGGCGATCACAAGGAGAAGACCGCTGATTCTGCTCAGCCAGAGAGTCCACCCTCCCGAGTTCCCCGAGGGGAGGAGGCGGGAGAAGACCTCGGTGGCGCTGCCCGCTGCAACTATGACGGTGCTCTGTCCGGCACCGTAGGCGACCACAAGGAGAAGTGCCCTTCCGAGGTTGGAGGCCGCCGTGGATATGGCAAGAAAGATCACCGGGGCGGAGTAGGCGAAGCTGCAGGGGCCAAGGGCGAAGCCGGAGAGAATCCCCAGAACGAGGGCACCGCGAAGTCCCGTATGCTTCGTCGTCGGGCCGGACCCTCCTCGAAACCAGGGGAGATTGATGATCCCCATGAGATGAAGGCCGAAGATGGCGAAGGCTGCGGCCACGATGTAGTTCGTGTAGCGGTCGATTCCTCCGAGGAAGACCCCTGCGGAGGTGAGAAGGCCGCCGAGAAAGGCGAGATTCACGAAGACCCCCAGAGAGAAGACGAGGGAAATCCGGAAGGCCGTCCAGAGATCGGGGGCATCCGAATTTCCCACGTAGCCGACGACGAGGGGAATGGTGGCAATGCTGCAGGGGCTGAGGATCATCCCGAGAATACCCCAGACGTAAACGGCGGCAAAAGCCGCCGCACCGTTTCCGTGAAAGACGCCGTAGAGAAAATCGTAGAGCCCGCCCATGGGGGGCCCTTACTTTTCGATTCCGGGCAGCTCGCAGCCGAGGCTGACCCAGTGCTTCTCAAGGGCATCGAGAGGCATGTAGCCGACCCGTTTGTCGAGCAACTTTCCCTCCTTGTCGAGAAAGACGAGGGTGGGTACATACCGGACCTGGTGGAGCCGAGCGATATCCGGGTTCTCCCGGACGTTCACAATCTTCACTTCGATGAGTTCGCCATGTTTTTCACTGAATTCGTCCAAAACTTTGGACATCTCTGTGCAGGCGGGTCAGCCGGGGGACATGAGTTCGAGAAGAGTGTATTTTTTCCCCTCCTCGGCGGCATGCCCCGGAAAGGGAAGGAGCAGAAGGACCGCAAGGGCCGTAAATATAAGAAAGAGCCTTGAAATTATCATGTAATTTTTCCTCCCTGGAATGGTATGGACTCTCTTGTTCTGCCATATATTGTATCCTGACTCGAGGAAGAGGGTCAACAAAGAGTTCGGCTTTTGTCCTTTTTTTCCGTTTTTTCGGTAGAATTGCTGAGAGGAGGTGCGGAATGACAAAATATCATCTGTCACTGGAAGAATTTTCGCAAAAAAAGCTCGCGGGCCTTCGAAGAGAGCTCCATGCCTGCCCTGAACTGGATTTCGACCTGGAAGAAACATCGAAAATTGTGGGAGAAACTCTGACCTCCCTCGGAATCCCCTGGAAATTCACTGCGAAAAGCGGCATCACCGCAGTCCTTGAAGGGGATGAGCCGGGCAGAACGGTCCTTCTGCGGGCGGATATGGATGCCCTTCCCCTGGTGGAGGAGGCGGACGTTCCGTGGCAGTCCCGCAACGAGGGGGTCATGCACGCCTGCGGTCACGACGTCCACATTGCCTGTCTGCTCGGTGCCGCTGAGGCGCTCTTCAAGAGGCGGAAGGGCATGAAAGGGAGGGTGCTCCTCGTCTTTCAGCCGGCGGAGGAGACTTCAGGAGGGGCCCTCCCCATGATAGAGGACGGCCTCTTCGGCGATCGTACTCCCGACGGGGCTTTTGCCCTTCACTGCGACCCCTCTCTTGCCGCAGGGGCCGTGGGAGTGGCTTCGGGGGTCTTCCGGGCGGCCTCGGACATGTTCGACGCTTCGGTCCGGGGAAGAGGAACCCACGGAGCGGAGCCTCACCGGGGAGACGACGTAATCGCCCTCGCCTGCCGGGTGATCGGCGCCCTGCACGAACTGGTGGGGAGGACGGTCTCTCCGACGAAGGGGGCGGTGCTCTCCGTCGGGACCTTCAGGGCCGGACAGGCCAGAAATATTCTTCCCGAACGGGCGGACTTCTCCGGCATCCTCCGCACTCTCGACGAAGATGTGAGGGAAAGCCTGAGGGCGAAGATCCGCAGGACGGTGATGAATATCCCCAATATCCTGGGTGCGGTGGGGGAGATTACCTTCACTGAAGGATATCCTCTTCTCAGAAATGACGAGGGGATGGCTGAGATTGTTCGGAGTGCCGCCCGGGAGTTTCTCGGTGAGGCCAAAACTGTCGAGCTTACGGAACCGGGGATGGCGGTGGACGACTTTGCCGTCTTTCTTCAGCATATGCCCGGCTGCTATTTTCTTCTGGGAACCGGCCGAGAGGGGAAGGACAATCCCCCGCTCCACAACCCCTCCTTCGACCCCGACGAAAGCTGCCTCCCTGCGGGGGCGGCAGTAATGGCGGGAGCCGCCCTCAGATTCCTCGAAGAGCCCTACCAGAAATAATCGAAGAGCTGCCCCATGGGGAACCCCGAGATGGTGGAGCGGCCGAAACGGGAGTAGATGTTCCGCTTCCCCTCCACGAGGGCCTCCGGTGCAAGCCCGAGGCGGATCGAGAGGGCGGCCTCCATATAGGCGGCGAGCTTGTCGCATGCCTCGATGATCCGTCCGTCGAGGGGGTTGAAGCTGTCGCAGTTCTGCTCGGCGGATATCTCCCCACCCAGGACCTCCGGGCCGGACATTCCTTCGGGATGGATTTTATTGAAAAACTCCTCCTCGGTGAAATACCGGACCTCCGCCCGCCAGGACGGAGGAAGAAGGGGAAGAATTCGTTCCTCCATGGCCTCCCGTTCATACTTTTTGATGAGATCGTCAAGGCCTTCCACGGAATTTTTCACCGGAGAGATGATGTCCCGGGTCAGCACTTCGGGTAGATCGTGGAGCAGACCGCCGAAGAAGTTGTTGTACCGCCGTTTCGGGCATGCGCCGATCTCCATGGAGACGAAATAGGCCATTATCGCCACGAAGAGGAGGTGCCCCAGAACGGAGGTCTGGGGAATTCGGGGAGTCTGGGCCCATCTCTTTTGAAAGCCGAGCTGCCCCACGAGGGAGAGGAAGCCCCACAGCCCCTTGTCACCGTCGGGAAGCTCCCGGGCGGCGAGCATCTCGTCCACGGCCTTCAGGTCCCGGTGTTCGTTCACCTGCCGGGAGATCTCGTCCCGGGTGCGCTCGATGCCGAACATGGACTTCGTGCTGCTCCAATGATAGACGAAGTCAAATTCCCATTTCGTGGCGAGATAGTGAGCAGCCCGAAGGCACTTCCGTTCCAGAATGAACTCCTCTTTCTCGGTAATATAATGCCGGAAGCGTTCCGCAAAGGCCGGAGAGAGGGCCTCGAGGTCGAAGGCCAGCTTGTCAGCCACCCAGGAGTTCAACTTCTGCCGCTGGGCTGTATCCTCCATGAGTTTGTGAAAGACCGGAGGCTTGATGTCCGTGAGGACGACCCGATGAAGAAATTCAAAAATCCCCCCCTCGATGAGGGCCGACCAGTTCACCCTGACCCCGGTGCCGTCCGACTCATACCGGGCGATGACCCACGCGATGATCATCTTGTGGGCCTGTTTTCCCAGTTCGCTGAAGGTGGCCGGATGGGGGTGGTCGTTCCACCGCTCCATGCTCGTGGCGGAGAAGACCAGTTCAATAAGGCTGCGGGTGATCACGAAAGAGTTCCTCCCTTGTGCCCGTGAAGGGCAAGTTTTATTCTTCCTGCGGAAAGGGGAACAGAATCTCGATCCTGCACCCCTTTCCGGGGTGTGAATCCAGAGTCATGGTTCCGTTCAGCAGGCGGACCCGTTCGTTCATGTTGGCAAGCCCCCGGTGCCCCGTCGTCCGAAGGGCCTCATACTCCCTTTCGGAAAGGGAGCCCGCCTCGAATCCAACGCCGTCATCCTCAAGAGTGAAGCGGACGGATTCGCCCTCCTGCTGGAGGCGCACCCGGATTGAAGGAGCGTGGCCATGGCGCACGGAGTTCGACACCGCCTCCTGAAAAATTCGTATCAGGGCGAGGGCGTACTCTTCGGGAAGGGAGTCGAGGTTTTCGTCCGCTTCCGCATGGATAGCGACGCCGTAGGCCTGAGCAAGGCGGCCGGCGTTCTCGTCCAGAGTGCTGACGAAGCCCAGCCTGATCCACGAGGGGGAAAGCTCGTCGCAGTAGTCACGAATCTCCCTTGCGGCGATCTGGACAACCTCTTCGGCGGAGTCAAGATGTTCTCTGAGGCCCGATCCGGCATCATCGGGCAGAATTTCTTTGGCCATCTGGATGCGCTTTATGGCCGCCACGGAGGACTGCAGAGGGCCGTCATGGAGCTCCCGAGCCAGGTGCTGGCGGGTCTCCTCCTCGGCCCGGACGATGTCGGTCACGTACCGCTTCTTCAGTTCTTCCTTGGCGAAGGCCTCCTCCGCCAGGCTGCCGATCACACCGGACAGGGCTTCGAGTTCCGAGAGAGGGCCGCTGTACAACGCCACGGAAGAATCTTTTCCCCACCGGATGTTCCGTAGTTTTTCAACAATTCCCCGCAGGGGGACTGCGAGGTACCTCCATAATAGGAGCATACCGATAAAGACCGCGGCGGAGGTCGCCATGGCCGTCAGAATCCAGAAGCGCCAGATTCCGGTCAATGGGGCCAGCAGGGCGGTCCTCGAGACGGCGGCCAGGATGAAATGACCGTCCTCAAGCTCCCGCAGCACCACATGGTAGTCGTTTCCTGCTTGATCCTGCACCTTTACCGGCTCGTCGGAAAAAAGCACATTCCTGCGGAGGGGAAGGATTTTTTCGGCTCCCGGGGATCCCCCCAGAACTTTACCGTCTGGCGCGATCAGAAGGATCCCTCCCGACTCCCCCTTGTTCAGGCCGGGATCCATGGAGAGCATCCGAAACCGCATCGGCCTCGGCATCCGCTGCCTCTGGGACTGGGCTCTTCCCATAAAGGCGGCGCTGCTCGAAAAAGAATCGGCGAGATCGAGGACGTAGGAGCGCATCATGGAGTCCATGGCCTCCTCCTGTGCCCGGTAGGTGTAGAGGGACAGCAGGAACCCCGCGGCGGTGAGGAGGGTGACGATGATCATGAGGAAGAGGAGAAGATTTTTTTTCACGGTTCGGTCCTTTTTTCATCAAGGAGCTGAAGCTCCTCCAGCAGGACGATCCCCTTCTTCAGGGCGAGCAGAATCGCCTCGGTCTTGTTCCTCGCCGAGAGCTTACTGTAGATGGAGGTGAGGTGGGCGGCCACGGTCCGCTCCGTGATGGAGAGAAGGGCGGCAACCTCCGAGGCGGGCATCCCCTGCCCTGCGAGGACGAGCACCTCTCTCTCCCTCGGTGAAAGCTCCTGAGGGGGCTCGTCGTCCCGTACAAGGGAGACGGAGGGGTCGAGGTAGAAGATGCCCCGGGCAGTGTCGAAAACTGCCCGGCGAAGCTCCTCCAGGGGGGCGGACTTCAGTATGAAGCCCTTCGCTCCGGCCCGCACGGAGGCCATGACGTACTGTTGAGCGCTGTAGGCTGTGAGCATCAGCACCTTCGTCTTCAGTCCGTCCTTCGCAATGCGCGCGGCAAGATCGATGCCGTTTCCTCCGGGCATTTCGATGTCCAGCAAAGCCAGATCGGGGCGCAGCTCCTTCAGAGCCTGCCACGCGCCCTCTCCGTCCTCGGCCAGGGCGACCAGCTCCATCCCTTCCTCCTTTTCGATCCAGGCGGCGAGGCCGGACCGTGTGAGGGGGTGATCATCGGCAAGCAGAATCCGTATCATGGCGGCACCTCCCGGGGAAATTATATTTCTTTTCTTCCTGCATATCCGTCAGCATATAACAGATGACAAAATTGTAGCATGACCTTCCGCAAGAGACGGCTCCAGCATACCAGCACGGCCCCGATGAGAAGAATTGTCAATTCTTCCAATCGGCGGACTGGTAGTTCGGACCATGCGCCCCCTGGAGCCCGAGGGTATCCTATACCCATACCAAATTGAAAGGCGGGATTCAGAAATGAAGAAGTTGAACGGAAAAACATTGATATTAGTTGTGGCGGTAGTTCTTGTGACGGCGGGCAGCGCTTTTGCCTACGGCGGACGGGGCAGACAGCCCATGGGAGCCCAGGGAATGCCGAATCAGGCTGGAAACCAGATGATGATGCAGCAGCAGATGCAGCAGCAGATGCCCGGACAGTGGCAGGCAGGCTCTCAGCAGATGCGCGGTCAGGGAAGAAGCGGACACAAAATGGGCGGCAGAAGATCCTCCGCCATGATGGGACAGATGCAGGGCGGCGGAAGAATGGGAATGTGGGCGGCAATTGAAATTCCCCAGGAGATCCGGGACAAGCAGGCAGAGATGGGAAAACTATCCATCGAAATGAGAAACGAAATGGGCAAGAACCCCATCAACCGCTCCGCAATTGAAGAGCTCTATAAAAAGCGTGTGGAGCTCAGGAACGAACTTTCCGGCTGGCGGATGAAGCAGCGCCTCGACATGATGGAGAAGCTGCAGAAGAAATAGATTTTGAATATGTAAGAATTGCGGCAGGGGAGAGGAGGTTCATTCCAGATGAACCCCCTCTCCTTATGCTGTATACTGTTTTATACTGCTGCTGAAATAACGTCACCGCCAGGGCATGGAGTGAGCTTTTCGCCGGCTGCCTCAGGGCGGACCGATAGGAGGAACAAGCATGTCGTCAGTTCTCGACCG
>CAYZZX010000014.1:0-33038 GCA_964483085.1 uncultured Synergistaceae bacterium | reverse complement strand
ATGCCGCGATGAGGGCCGCTAAAACATCAACGTCGTACCCCTTATCCTCGAGCTGGGTGAGGAGGGCTGAGCCCACGGCAGCGCTGGTCGCCGCCCCGGAACCGGAGATGGCGGCGATGAACATGGAGGCCACAGTGGAGACAATGGAGAGCCCTCCCCGGAAGCGTCCGAGGGTTGCCTCGGCGAAGGCAACGATCCGCTGGGAGATCCCTCCCCGGGCAAGAATATCTCCCGCAAGGACGAAAAAGGGCACAGCCACGAGGGCGAAGGACTCATTTCCCGAAAACATCATCTGGGGAACCATGGCGAGAGGGAAGCCGCTGAGCACGACCACGAGCAGGCCGGCTGCTCCGATGGCAAGCCCCACGGGAACCCCGAGAAGCAAGAAGACGGCGAAACCACCCGCAAGAACCCACCCCATGATCATGAGCTCCTTAGGGTGCCGGAGAGTCCGGCCACGAGATGCAGCAGGATGATCCCCCCGATCAGCGGGTACATGGCATAGATCCAAGTCATGGAGATACCCATGGCGGGGGTCGTCTGCTGAGCCTCGCTGCTCATCAGCTCTGCTCCATAGAAAGCGATGACTGCAAAGAAGACGATACCCACAGCTTGGACGAGAAAGGCCGCGCTCTTCCGGAGGGGGGACGGCAGCTTATGAGCGACGAAGGTGACAGCGATATGGGATCCCCTCTTGAAAGCCACCGCTGCTCCGAGTAGGGATGCGGCGACAAGGAGGTAGGTAGTGAGCTCCTCCGACCAGATAAGGGCATCGAAGAAAAGACGGCAGACGATCTGAAGGGTCGTCACGGCAATCATGGCGAGCATCATTACAAAGAGCACCATCTCGCTGATGCGGTTGACGCTGTCGCTCAAACGAAGAAGAGACGGGCGGGTCGCCTCGCCTCTTCTTTCGGTGCTTTGCTGTTCTGTCATAACGCAGACAGCCTACTTGACCGCGAGGATGGCCTCGATTAGCTCTTTGCCGAACTGCTCCTCGTATTTCTCATAGACCGGGCGCACAGCCTTACGGAAAGCGGCGAGATTGGGAGTGGTGACCTCCATCCCCTTGTCCTTTAGAAGCTGAAGCCATTCGGCCTCCTTGGCGTTGTCGTAGGCCCGGTTGTGTTCCGCCGCTGCCTGGGATGATTCCTGAACGAGTTTCTGTTGCTCGGAAGAGAGCTTTTCCCAGGTCTTTTTGCTCATCATGATCGGGGCTGGGGCGTAGGCGTGTCGGGTCAGGGCGAGATACTTCTGGGACTCAAAGAGGTTGAAGGAGACGATGACGTTCAGCGGGTTTTCCTGGCCGTCGATTGTCCCTTGTTGAAGAGCCGTGAGTGCCTCCGTCCAGGCCATGGGGACGGCGTTGGCTCCTAGGGCCTTGAAGGAGTCCACATAAACGGGGTTCTGCATAAGCCGGATCTTCAGGGCTTCAATATCCGCCGGGGTATTGACTGGCTGCTTGCTGTTCGTCAGGTTGCGGAATCCCCGCTCTCCGTAGGCAAGGCCCTTCCAGCCGAAGTTTTCCATGTCGGCGAGCATTTTCCTGCCAATCTCTCCGTCCAACACCTCGTAGGCCTGTTCAGGGGTGGAGAAAAGGAAGGGAAGATCAAATATGCCGAACTGGGGCATGAAGTTGATGATGGGACCGCCGGTGATGATGGCCGAATCCACAACGCCCATCCGCATGCTCTCAAGGAGATTTCGCTCGTCGCCGAGTTTGGCGTTCGGAAAAATGGTCACCGTCAGTTCTCCGCTGCTCCCCTTCTCTACAAGTTCTTTAAATTTCAGGGCACATACGTGGAAGGCGTCGTTCTCATTGACAACGTGAGCAAGCTTGATGTCCGTCGCAGCGAAAGCGTCCGGGCCCCATACTCCTATAATGAGAAAGCTCACCATTAATAAAACCAAAAACCTCTTCATATTACCCTCTCCTCCTTCTTGAACCGAAAATTCGATGGAGATAATTACTCCATTGTGGTCATGTATTATAGAGAAAGCCGATAGAATTGCAAGTTTTTTCTTTTTGTCCAAATCCACAGAGTAGCGGACAGCACCGTGATCAGAGAACTCGATCCACTCTTTTGTCCCTTGCTGATTACCAGGTTTTTTCGAGTACTTTCCTCCCCCCGCTTCAGGTAAAAACGCCTCTGGACAGGCGCTTCTGCTGGTGATAGCATGCACTATTAGCTGCAGAGAATCAAGAAAGGGATTGATCAACATGTCGCTGGAACAGATCATTGGACCTGTAATGATAGGCCCCTCCTCCAGTCATACTGCAGGGGCTGCCAGACTGGGCAACCTTGCCAGAATATGTCTCGGCTGCCCGGTTACAAAAGCTGGTATATATCTGAGGGGAAGTTTTTATAAAACACGCCGTGGTCACGGCACTGACAAGGCTGTACTCGCTGGATTGATGGGACTTGCTACCGATAACCCGGGAATAAGGGACGCCTTCAGGCTGGCCGGAGAAAAGGGCATGGAGTATGATTTTTATAGTGAAGATTTAGATGGAGCCCACCCGAACTCGGCCAGATTTAATATTACAGGCAAAACCGGAGTAACGATGAATATCGTAGGGGCATCCATAGGAGGAGGTGTGGTGGAGATACAGGAAATTGACGGTTTTCCCGTATCCATAAGCGGAGAGCTTCCCACCCTTGTCACCTTCCATAAAGATATTAGCGGCGTTGTAGCTGATATTACAAGAGTCCTCGCTGATGCAGCCGTAAATATCGCCACCTTGAAACTTTCCAGAAAGACTCCTTCGGGAAGCGCCTCTATGGTAATAGAAGTGGATCATGCGCCCACCCCTGACGAGATGCTCTTGCTGGAAAGATGCAATAGCGCTTTGCAGAGAGTTTTCATCCTCGACACCGGAAGAGGTGCTATCTAGAATGAAGTCCTTCAGTGAAATTCTTAAAACAAGCGAAACCCTCGGCATCTCTTTCCCGGAGGCCGTCTTAAAGCTTGAGAGTGAAAGAGAGAACAAGAGTCCTGAAGAAATTCGGACTGTCATGAAGAGCCTGCTGAAAGATATGGAAACAAGCGTTGAAGAAGCACTGTCGGAAAACTGGGATGGGAAAATCTCTGTGGACCACACACCATGCATGTCTGAATATCTTGAAAAGGAAAACCCTCTCTCTGGAAAGTTCATTTTTAATGCTGCACGAATATCCATGTCAGTGGCCTCCTACAACTCATGCATGGGAAGAATCGTCGCTGCACCCACGGCTGGAAGCTGTGGAATTATTCCCGGCATTCTGTTTTCCTGGAAAAAATACTTTCAGGAAGATCCGGAAAAGATGATTGATGCTCTTATTACCGCGGCTGGAACTGGAGGGATAATTGCAGAACGGGCGACTCTTGCCGGAGCTGAAGGAGGGTGCCAGGCGGAATGCGGTGCGGCAGCAGCAATGGCGGCTTCAAGCCTGGTTTTTCTGAGAAAGGGAACTCCCTCCCAGGTGGCTGAGGCAGCGACACTGGCTATAAAATCGATAATGGGGCTCGTCTGCGATCCGGTTGCAGGTCTGGTGGAGGTTCCGTGTATAAAACGCAACGGTGCGCTGGTTTCCCTTGCCGGAATTGCTGCGGACATGGCTCTGGCAGGGGTGAAATCGATTATACCTCCTGATGAAGTCATTGACGCCATGTCCAGCGTCGGAAAGAGCCTGCCAGTCACCCTCAAAGAAACAGCCCTTGGAGGAGTTGCGGTGACGCCAACAGGAAAAAAACTCTCCGAAAAAGTAGAAAAAGAGTAAACGGCAGAGATCGACGGAGAGTCGTACGATCTCTGAGAGGAATGTTGGACTCTTGTCCCGTCGGGAGATGAGCCTCCTGTCTTTCTCTAGCATCGTATTGAAAGAGGGAGATTCTGCGGGATAGAGCTGCTGTGCTCCTAGAACATGAAGAGCCTCGTCAGATGGGGCTCTTCATCATCCCCGGAAGCCAGGGGTAGATGGTGAGGAGAAACGCCGGGTTAAGAGCGAACATGACGAAGAGTCCCATGGCCAGTGCGGAATGAAGAACCGATATGACCCCGTTGTAGGGCTCTCTCTTCGCCACGATTCCAAGAATACCTTCACAGATGACAAAAGCGCTGATGTAGTAGAGCCATCCGTTGGTTCCCGGAAGCTTGAGAAAAGCCATGGTTCGCAGGACGCACCAGGCGGACCAGATGCCGAGCACCCAGGTCTGAGCTAAGGCGAGGATAAACCGGACAAGCAGTGCCATCAGGCCCGGATATCTTTCCCCCGACGCCTCAAGGCCCTCCAGGGGCTTATTCACCGATGCGATGAGAGGAAAGACATACCGCACATAGCCGGTCGCGAGAACCCACCCCCAAAGGATCATAAACCCTGCATACTTAAGATAGGTCAAGAAAAAACCGCCCTTTCGATAGATGTTCTGAGATGCCCGGGGTGATTATACAATTTTTCTGCTCTTGCGTCCTGAGAGGATATGGTATAATCAATTCTGAAATTAATATTTTTGGAGGTGATGCCCATGGAAGGTATTTCCGCAGCGGCCTCTTCAAAGTCCGGCCAGGAAGTTCTGCAGATTGTTGGCTACTCGGTGATGAAGCAGGCGGCCGAACTTAAGAAGGACATGCTCGGTGAGTTGTTGCAGAGCATGGGGATCGGGCAGAAGGTGGACTTCCGGGCATAGGAAGCTTCCTGCTGTCCTTTGCAAAGGGCGGAGATTTTCTCCGCCCTTTTTTCATTCCTGCTCCTGCATATCCACGATGGGTCTGACATAGGCCGTTTCAGCATCCCATGGAAAAAGAATCCACGTGTCCTGGCTGACCTCGGTGATAAAGGTATCCACGTACCCCTTTCCCTCCGGCTTGGCGTAGACCGCCGCGAAATGGGCCTTCGGGAGCATCTTCCGCACGACCTTGGCTGTTTTTCCCGTATCCACAAGATCGTCGATGATGAGCCACCCCTCACCGTCCCCCGAGATCTCCTTCAGGATATCCATCTCCCCCTGGGTGCGCAGAGTGTAGCTCGAGACACAGACGGTATCCACGAGACGCACGTTCAGCTCCCTGGCGATGATGGCCGCGGGGATGAGCCCTCCTCTTGCGATTCCGACGATTCGCTCCCATTTCCGCCCTCCCACGAGACGCCACGCCAGGGCCTTGCAGTCCCGATGAATCTGCTCCCACGAGACGGGGTATGTTTTATGATACCGTTCCGTTTCCACTCCGTTCACTCCTCCTCTTGCCTGCGAAAGGGATTTGGATCCAATTGTAGCACGCTCCCCCTTTCTTTTTTTAGCTGTTCCCTGTTTCTCCAACCCAAGGTATAATGACCAGAGAAAACCAAAATTTCGATCCGGGAGGTCAATAGTGTGAAAAAAATTACTCTGCTTCTCTTTGTCGTCTTCAGTCTCGTTCTGTGCGGTGCTGCCTGGGCCGCATTTCCTCCGATTCCGGCCGAGGAGATCAATCCGGGTTTCGTGTACATAGGCCCCATCGGTGACGGCGGATACTCCTTCATGCATGACGTGGGAAGGCTTGAAATGGAAAAAGCTTTTCCAGAACTGAAATCAAACTATGTCGAATCAGTACCGGAAGGCCCTGATGCTGCCAGGGTCATGGAGAGCCTTGTTCGGAACGGCTCGAAGGTTATCTTCGCGAACTCCTTCGGCTACATGGATTTCGTCATCGACGTGGCCAAGAAGTACCCCGAGACTATTTTCATGCACTGCTCCGGCTATAAAACAGCCGAAAACGTGGGGACCTACTTCGGCAGAATGTACCAGGCCCGCTACCTCTCCGGCCTCGTTGCGGGGAGCATGACGAAGAAAGACGTCATAGGATACGTAGGTGCCTACCCCATCCCCGAGGTTATCCGGGGGATCAACGCCTTCACCCTGGGCGTTCAGCATGTCAACCCCAAGGCTGAAGTTCGGGTAGTGTGGATTTACTCCTGGCTCGACCCCGGTAAGGAAAAAGAAGCCGCCAAGGCTCTCATCGATTCCGGTGCCGACGTCATCGGCATGCACGCCGACACGGGAGCTGCCCCCCAGGCTGCCGAGGAAGCGGGAGTTTACGTCGTCGGATACAACAACGACATGAGCGCCTACGCTCCCACAAAGCACCTCACCGCACCGATCTGGGACTGGGGAATCGTCTACAAATACACCATCGACCATATGGTGAAGGGGACTTGGAAATCAGAGCAGCTGTGGCAGGGCCTCAAAGAGGGTATGGTTGACCTCGCCCCCTACGGAAAAGATGTCCCCGACTCGGTGAAAAAAATCGTGGACTCAGAGAGAGCGAAAATCGTCTCCGGCACATGGGACGTCTTCCACGGACCGCTGAAGGATCAGAGCGGAGCCGTAAAGGTCGCCGAAGGGCAGAACATGACCGATGCTGAAATGCTCTCCATGAACTGGTTTATAGAAGGCGTCAAGGGAGAGATCCCGAAATAAATTCTCCCATTTTGTATTATAATCAATAGGAAATTCCGGAGGGCGCGGATTTTCTGCGCTCTCTTTTTTTGGTCGAGCCTTTTTCTGATCTTGGAGGAGAAGAGATGGATTTTCAGCAGCCCCTGGTCCGTATGGAAAATATTACGAAGCGTTTCGCCGGAGTGACCGCGAATTCGTCCATCGATTTCGACGTTCGACCGGGCGAAGTTCATGCGCTGCTCGGAGAGAATGGCGCGGGAAAATCAACGCTGATGAATATACTCTACGGCCTGTACCGCCCCGACGAAGGAACGATCTTTGCGAACGGAAAGAAAAGGGTCTTCCTTTCCCCGAGGGACGCCCTCGCTGCGGGAATCGGCATGGTCCATCAGCATTTCATGCTCATCCAGAGCCAGACGGTCTGGGAAAATATGATCCTCGGCCTCAAGGACCTCCCCTACGTAATTCCCAAAAAAGGCATTCGGGAGCGGATCCTCGAACTCTCCTCCCGCTACGGCCTCGAAGTTCAGCCCAATGCTTCGGTGTGGCAGCTCTCAATCGGAGAGCAGCAGCGGGTCGCCATTCTGCAGATGCTCTTTCGGCAGGCGCAGATCCTCATCCTTGACGAACCCACGGCTGTCCTCATTCCTCAGGAGGCGGAGCGCCTCTTTGAGACCATCCGTCAGATGACCGCCGAAGGGCACGGAGTGGTCTTCATCTCCCACAAGCTCGATGAGGTTATGAAACTCTCCTCCCGGGTTTCTATCCTCAGGAAGGGTACCCTCGTCGGAACCGTCGAAACTGCATCGACCACGAAAGAACAGCTTGCAGAAATGATGGTCGGCCGGAGGATGCTCTTCAGAGTAGACCGGCCTGAACTGACGCCCGGCAAGTCCGTTCTTGCATGTGAGTCTCTGTCCGCCCGGGGAGACCGGGGTTTTCTTGCTGTGAAATCCGTCTCTCTGTCGGTAAGAGAACGGGAAATTCTCGGCATCGCCGGAGTAGCGGGAAACGGCCAACAGGAGCTCTGCGAGGCCCTCACGGGCCTTCGGAAGGCTGAGTCGGGCTCAGTATTCGTGGACGGAAAGGATTTAACCAATGCCAAGCCAAAGGTCTTCATCGACAGCGGCATCCATTACATCCCCGCCGACCGGAGAGGCACGGGGATGGTACCGAATATGAACGTCAGTGAGAACGCGATCCTCAAGCGCTACTGGAACCGCCCGGTTTCAAAGGGGTGGTTCATTCAGTGGAAAGAGGCCTTCTCCTTCGCCCGGGACCTCATTCTCCGATTCAGCGTCAGCACCCCCTCCATCGACACCCCCGTACGGAACCTCTCGGGCGGAAATCTTCAAAAGCTCATGCTCGGCCGGGAACTGAGCGACTGCCCCCGGGCGGTCCTCGCCGTCCACCCCACCTGGGGGCTCGACGTATCAGCGGCCGGCTTCGTTCGGGAACAGCTCCTCAGCCAGAGGGAAAGAGGGGGGGCCGTGCTTCTGGTCTCGGAGGACCTTGAGGAACTCATCACCATGAGTGACCGCCTTGCGGTCATGTGTAAGGGGGAGATCATGGGCATTCTCGACAGACCGTCGGAGGTCCCGGTGGAGACCATCGGCCTGATGATGGCCGGAACGCCCCTCGAAGATCTTCAGAAGAAGGAGGCCCATTCCCTATGAGGATGACATTGAAGGTTGAACCCCGCCTGTCCGTTCCCCCCGGCCTCAAAATCCTTATCCCGCTCCTCTCCCTCGGGGCGGCTCTTTTTTCCGGAGGAATTTTCCTGTATTTCATGGGAGTCTCCCCGCTGAAGGCCTACTCGGTTATTTTAAAATCCTCCCTCGGAGATGCCTACGGCATCAGCGAGACCATAGTGAAGGCCATTCCTCTCACCATGGCCGCAATCGCCGTCATGCTCTCCTTCACGATGCTCATATGGAATATCGGCGCGGAAGGGCAAATTTTCATGGGGGCCATCGCCACGGCCGCCACGGTCAGATATTTCACCGTGGACAGTCGACCGGTGATGTATCTGCTCATGTTTCTGGCCGCAGGCACGGCGGGAGGAATCTGGGGGGCCATCGCAGGATATTTCCGGGCGAAATGGAACGTCAACGAGATCATCACGACCCTCATGCTGAACTACGTGGCCATGAACCTGCTGAACTACTTCGTCTTCGGACCGTGGAGGGATCCATCAAGCCTCGGATTCCCCATGACGGCCGTCTTTCCCGACTCCGCCCGGCTGCCCTTTCTCTGGGGAACCAGAATTCACACGGGGCTCTTTCTCGCCCTTCTTCTTCCCCTGCTCTTCTGGGGAATCCTCAAGTACACCCGCTGGGGGTACGAAATCCGGGTCATGGGTGAAAACCCCAAAGCCGCGAGCTTCGCCGGAATGAGCTACCTGAAGAACGTGGTCCTCGTCATGTTCCTCTCCGGCGCGATTGCGGGAATCGCCGGAATGGGAGAGCTCGCCGGACTTCAGGGACGGCTGCAGCACGGCTTCTCCGGAGGGTACGGCTATACGGCCATCATCATCGCGTGGCTCGCCCGCCTTCATCCTCTGGCCATCGTTCTCGTCTCATTTCTCATGGGGATACTTCTCGTAGGAGGAGAAACCCTCCAGATCGTGATGCGCCTTCCTCTCTCAAGCGTTATGGTCCTTCAGGGGTTGATCCTCTTCTTCGTGCTCGGAGGAGACTTTTTCCGAAAGTTCCGTATCCGCATCCGTTTTTTGAAAGGCTCCGTCACAGAACCGCTCAGGGAGGAATCATAGCCATGGAAATAATCATCCCCATCCTCACTGCGGCCGTGCGGAGCGGCACGCCCATCCTCTACGCCACCCTCGGAGAAATCCTCACTGAAAAGGGAGGGGTGCTGAACCTGGGGCTTGAGGGGATCATGCTGCTCGGGGCCTTTTCCGGCTTCTCCGTCGCCTACAGCACCGGAAGCGCCTGGCTCGGCGTCATCGCCGCATTTCTCGTCGGATGCCTTCTCGGCCTTATCCATGCCTTCATCTGCGTCTCCCTCAAGGGAAACCAGGTTGTGGCAGGACTGGCCATGACTATGTTCGGAACGGGCGCGAGCTCTCTGCTCGGACGGTCCCTTGTGGGATTCACCATTCCGGGTATCGACCGGATATCCGTCCCCCTCCTGGGAGACATTCCCCTTCTCGGACCGGTTTTCTTTCAGCACGACGCCATGCTCTACGGCTCCTATGCCCTCGTTATCTTCTTCTGCTGGTATTTTTCCTCCACCCGTCCGGGGCTCAGCCTCCGGGCGGTGGGAGACAACCCCCGGGCGGCTGACGCCATGGGAATTTCAGTGACGAAAATCCGCTATATCTACACCATGGTCGGCGCGGGAATCGTGGCTCTGGGAGGGGCCTACATGTCCCTGGCCTATACAAAAATGTGGGGGGAGCTCATGACCGCCGGGCGGGGGTGGATCGCCGTAGCTCTCGTGATCTTCGCCATCTGGAATCCGGCCCGGGCCGCCCTCGGAGCCTACCTCTTCGGCGGCGTTGAAGCCTTTCAGCTCCGCCTCCAGACGGCAGGAACCACCATTCCAGCGCCTATTCTCATGATGCTTCCCTATCTCATGACCATAGGAGTTCTTCTCTTCATCTCCATCAGGAAGGGAAAGGGGATCGTCTTCGGCGCCCCCGCCTCCCTCGGCCTTCCCTTCTTTCGAGAAGAACGGGACTGATGGAAAATACAACTCTCGATCGCAACTGGAGGAAAAACATATCGTGAACTTTTTCTTTGATCAGCTCCCGGCGGCCGGGAGCATTCTGAATGCAGCGGCCGTCGTACTCGGCTCCCTGGTCGGACTGGCCTTTCACTCCCGCCTTCCCGAGCGGTACATTGGCATCACCTTTCACGGGCTGGGGCTGCTCACTCTCTTTCTCGGCGTCTTCATGGCCCAGAAGACCCAGAACTTCCTGATTCTGGCCTTCAGCATCGTCATCGGCTCTCTCGCCGGAGAATTTCTCGATCTTGACCGGCAGATGAACCGCCTTGCGGAATGGACGAAGGTCAAGGTCCGGTCGAAGAACGAAAAATTTACAGAAGGGTTCATGGCCTCGTCCCTTCTCTTCTGCGTCGGGTCCATGGCCATACTCGGAGCTCTCGAGGAGGGAATGGGGGGCTTCCCCCGCCTCTATATCACGAAATCCCTCATGGACGGCATGGCCTCCGTCGCTCTGGCGGCCTCTCTCGGCATTGGCGTGCTCTTCTCGGCGATCCCCGTTCTTCTCTATCAGGGGGGAATGACTCTTCTGGCCGGCACCGTGCAGACCGTCATGACCCAGCCGGTCATCGACGAGGTGAGCGCCGCGGGCGGGCTGCTGCTCATCGGCATCGCCCTCTCCGTCCTCGAGATCAAGACCCTGAAAGTCATCAACATGCTCCCCGCCCTCCTTGCGGCGGGAATCCTGGCATCGCTTTTCTCCTGAGACGGGAAATCAGGTCGGGTTTTACGAGACTTTTCAAAGGAGGAGTTATAAGTGAAACGAGAGGATAACAAACAAACTAGAGGGTACGAGATAATTGAAACGGAGACATTGCCTATCAAACTGTGGCTGGGAATGGAGCAAATGGAGGAGGGAGCGCTGGAGCAGGCTCGAAATCTGGCGAATCTTCCCTTCGCCTTCAGTCATATCGCCATCATGCCTGACACCCATCTGGGGTACGGTATGCCCATCGGCGCAATACTCGCTACCAGAGGAGTTGTCGTCCCCAACGCCGTCGGCGTGGATATCGGCTGCGGGATGTGCTCCTTGCGCACAAATCTGAAGGATATAAAAAAAGCGGACTTGAAAAAGATCATGGGCAGTATTCGCAAGACCGTTCCCGTTGGTTTCAAGCACCATAAAACCCAACAGGATGAAACTTGGATGCCGCCGAGGGAGCATGACCTGCCCATCGTGAATCAGGAGTATGCAAGCGCTCTTCATCAGATCGGCACACTGGGTGGAGGCAACCATTTTATCGAAATCCAAAAGGGATCGGATGGACATATCTGGATCATGATCCACTCAGGCTCTCGCAATATCGGTTTCACAGTGGCTAATCACTACAACGACGTGGCAAAAAAGATGAACGCCGAATCCGGAGAAGACCTGTCTCAGGACCTGGCATACATCCCGGAGGGATCAAAGTATTTTGAGTTGTACTGGAACGAGATGAACTACTGCCTCGAATTCGCGCTGGCCAACAGGAAATTGATGATGGAGCGGGTGAAGGCGGCCTTCAGGGATGTTCTGCCCGGCGTCGAGTTCGCGGACTTCATCAATAAGCCGCACAACTTCGCCGCCGTTGAGGAGCATTTTGGTGCGGAGGTTATCGTGCATCGAAAGGGAGCAACGCGAGCCCGCAAGGGAGAATGGGGGATGATCCCAGGCTCCCAGGGGACCCGTTCTTTTCTGGTAAAGGGAAAGGGAGAAGCTAAGTCCTTCGAGTCGTGTTCCCACGGTGCCGGAAGAATTATGAGCCGAGCTCAGGCGCGCAAAACCCTGGACTTGAAGGAGGTCGTAAAATCCCTCGATGCACAGGGAATCTTGCACGCCATCCGCGGACGTTCAGATCTGGATGAGGCACCGGAATCCTATAAGGATATCGATGAGGTGATGCAAAACCAGACCGACCTGGTCGAAGTACAAATAGAGCTGCAGCCCCTGGCGGTTATCAAGGGGTAGTCAAAAGAGACCGCTCGGGATGTTACAGAAGGCTAGAGGATGATCTTTCCGCCGCCCTGCTTTCCCCCCATGCGGTCGAGCTGCTGCAGCACCGCAGGAGAGGCGACGTCGATCTTCGGCTTCTGGGCCTCGCGGTTCGCATTCTCCTGAATCCGCCGCTCGTACTCCTCCATCCCCTTTTTCAGGGCTTCGACGTCCCCCTTGATCCACTGGAGGATGCTTTCAGAAATGGCTTTCACCATTTCTTCCGAAGGCTCCTCAGCGATAAGACCAAGACCCAGGAGCACCTTGTGCTCCTCCCGGATGGAATCCATGACATCCTCGTCGGTTAAAATACCCTTTTTGTAGAGGACCCTCGTGATGATGTTGAACTTGCTCTTTGAATTTTCATCGTTCAAAACCAGGCTGTCCACCCGGGCGAGCAGCATGGACAGAATCTCATCAAGACTTACCTGCATCGGCATGGCCATAAATAGCGCCTCCTTTTACGTAAAATTGGTCTTTAATTGTATCATATTCCTCTTTAGACGTTAAAACGGATCTCGATCATATCACCGTCAGCCACCAGGTAGTCCTTTCCCTCGAGGCGAAGCAGCCCCTTTTCCCTGCATTTTGCAAGGGAGTGTTCAGAGGCGATAAAATCCTCATAGGGGACGACCTGTGCGCGGATGAACCCCCGGGCCAGGTCGGAGTGAATCGCCCCGGCGGCTTCCACGGCATTCTGCCCTTTTCTGAGGGTCCAGGCCTTGACCTCGTCCTTTCCCGTGGTGAAAAAGGAGATCAGTCCGAGAAGGCGGTAGGCCTCGCCGATCAGCCGATCCCTTCCCGGCTCGGTGACGCCGAGGTCCTTCATGAACTCTTCCTGCTCCTCCGGAGGAAGTTCCGCCAGCTCCATCTCCATGCTGCCGAAGACTTTCAGCAGGCTGAGCCCCTTCTCGGATGCCAGCTCTTTCAAAGCACTCAAGGCGGGAAGATCCTCGGCCGTCTGGCTTTCGTCGAGATTGGCCACAATCAGCTCGGGCTTGAGGGTGACGAAGGTGAACCCGCTGACCATCTTCTGCTCCTCCAAAGAGAGGGGGAGATCCCTGAGAGGGCGCTCCTCAAGAAGATGAGCCTGGCACCGTTCGAGAAGGTCCGTTTCGATTTGTTCCGCAGGAAGATTCTTCTTCTTTTCGGACAGTCGGGAGAGGCGATTTTCGATGACGGCAAGATCCCGGAAGATCAGCTCCATCTCAACGATATTCCAGTCCCGGACGGGGTCATTCGACCCCTCTGGATGGGGAACCTCCGGGTTGTCAAAGAGACGGACCACATGGACCAGGGCGTCAGATTCAGCGACGAAGGAGAGAAAGGCGTTTCCCACTCCCTCGCCCTTGCTGGCGTTCCGTGAAAGCCCGGCAAGGTCGACAAACTCCACCGTGGCCGGAGTGACTTTACGGGGCTCGAAAAAGGCCGCCAGATGATCGAAGCGGGCATCGGGGACATTCACCATGGCCCTGTTGGGATCGGTTTTTCCGCCGGCATAGGGCTTCACCTCGGCGCCGGCTCGGGTAACTACGTTAAAAATCGTGCTCTTTCCGCTGAGCGGAAGGCCGATGATGCCGCATTTAAGCACAAAACTACCTCCTTTTCCCTTCAAGGGGAAGAAAATCATTCTCTCTCTTTTCTCAAGCATTATACTCGCTTCGGAGAAGAAAAATAGCCCTGGAGCTCAGATGACTCATACCTCCTGTTCTCGCGACACTTTTCTGTTATTATTGAGAGCAGCGGAATGGCAATTTTCGACCCAATCAATAAGGAGGAATGTCCGATGAACTTTCCCGTGAAAATATCACTCTTTGTCTTTGCTCTGCTCCTCTTCGGAGGATGTCAGCCGGCCCTCTCCATGCCCGAGGGGACCACGACGACGGATCTCTACCCCCAGGGGGCGAGAGTCACTTTTTCAATTCCCTTTTCAGAGCAAGTTTCCTTCGAGCTTCCGGCGACCTTCGACAAGGATTCTCTCCGTCCCCTTTCTACGGACGGACTCACTGTTCAGTCCT
Source organism: uncultured Synergistaceae bacterium (assembly GCA_964483085.1). Classification (GTDB taxonomy): domain Bacteria; phylum Synergistota; class Synergistia; order Synergistales; family Aminobacteriaceae; genus JALHFZ01. The sequence goes on along the minus strand of CAYZZX010000014.1, from coordinate 18,884 downwards.
TTTCGGTGGAAGATTTGCCCCGCCCGGGATGGATTCCCCCCGTTCTCGCGGAACTGAAAAAAGCTCTTGACAATAAAAAACGGGAGAAACGGCTCCTCGAGGCGAAAAAGGTGGCGATCACCCAGTCCTTCAATCTTCTGTCGGGCCCCCTTCCCAAGGACCTCAAGGGCGATGAAATAACGGCCTATATTGAATCCACCCGGGAGCTTCGGGAAAAACTGGAGACGGAGCTGATCTTCCTTGCAGAGGAGATCGAGAAAGCAGGGGAAAGCCTGTCAGTTCTGACGGATGAGTTCACCTCCCGCATGCCTGAGCAGACCGACCGGGTCCTTTCGATCTCGGCAGTTCTTTCGGGCAAGGGAAATCTGCTCGTGGAGGGGTGGACATCCAGCGCACGGTGGTCCCCTTCTTACAGAATGGAACTCACAAGCGCCACCGGAAAGATCGATGGGAAACTCACCGCCTCAGCGATGCAGAAAACGGGAATCCCCCTTGCGGGAAGGCTGATCTTCCACACCGCGACTCCCTCCCTTTCAGTGAGCCCTCCGAAACTGAATCCGCAGATTGTGGACTACCAGCTGGAAATAGACATGGACACGCAGCGCCCGATGCTGTTGAGAAGCGCTGCGAAGCTGAATGAAGAGGTCCTCGGCGCTGCCCCCTCGCCCTATGCGCCTCCTGCCATCGTCCGCACCCTCACTGACATGTCTGTGAGCGTCGAAGGATCGATCGAGGGGGACGGAACACCTTCAGAGTTTACTCTCGGCACCTTCGCCATGGAGGGGGAGACGGCGATCGTGGCGGTTCCGCTGCTCTCGAAGCAGGCCTGGATCACCGCGGACGTAAAAGAACTTCCCGTCTCTCTTCTGCCGGCTCCGGCGGATCTTTTTGTCGACGGAAACGCCTCGGGAAAGACCACTCTGAAGGAACAGGGTGAGGGAACCGCCTTCACTGCCGCCTTCGGAAAGATGCCCCTCGTCACGGCAGTCCGGGAAAAAGTCGTGAAGAAGGAAGGAAGCAGCTGGACCGGGAAGGGCCGCCTCGAAGAGGGGTACACCGTCGAGCTGGCCAACGGAACATCCTCGAAGATAACCCTTCAGCTGAAAGACCGCATCCCTCTCTCAGCCCAGGAGAAGATCACCGTGGAGACGATGACGGTCGATCCAAAGCCCGACAAGCAGACGGACCAGAACATTCTCACCTGGAAGATCGATCTCAATGCAGGGGAGAAAAAGACGGTCCGGGTAGTTTACAGACTCGGCTATCCATCAGATAAAGATATAATTTTTCAGTAAAAATCAAGGGGAGGGAGCGTTTCCAGCGCTCCCTCCCCTTTTTCTACCGTCTACCCCTCTTTTACATAGGGGATAATCTCCCCTCCTGGAGCCTTCAGCAGTGGCGGCAGCCAGATCACCTCCGGCAGCGTCCTGTTTCCTGAAAGTACGTTCAGCACCCGCCGTCCGCCCATGGCACCCATTTCGGAGGCCGGCCATTCAAGGCGGAAAAGTCCCGCCTGCTGCGGTACCTCAGGGGATGTGCAGTGACACCCCCTGAGGCCTTGGGGTGGAAGGCCGTCGAATACGGAGAAGACATGCTTCTCTCCGGAAATCCCCTTCGGGATACTGCGGGAGAGGAAGGGGAAAAGGGGCCGGGGGCCGGAAAAAAGACGAAGCTCCTCCCCTCCCGCAGCCTCTCGAAGCCGAAGCACTGTCTCATCCTCAATCACCCGAACGGAGGGTATCGGAGGAAGAGAAAAACCCAGGGTCACCAGAGGAATGTCGATTTCGGGAGGATTACCTGAGAAGGGCGCGCTTCCCGCCCAGAGGATGCAGTCGACTTTCCGGGCGGCCAGTGAGGAGAGGATGTCCCCTTTTCCTGCCTCCGCCATCTTGAGAAGGATGTCGAGGGACGCCCTGGAGAAAACCCGGGAGAGCCCCGAAAAAAAGGCGGGAGAAAGCCACGGGTAGAGCTCATCGAGAACCACAGCGGCCAGCCCTGTTCTGCCCCCTGAAAGGCTGCTCGCGATTCTGTCGAGACGGTATCCAAGATCTTTCGCGGCCCTCCATACCTTTTCACTGGTGGCCGGGGAAATCCGCGGATCCCCTCGCAGCGCCCTGCTGACGGTAGCCTTGTTCACTCCCGCCTGCCGGGCTACATCCTCCATTGTGGGGCGAGGAGGCACTTTTCCTCCTAGATGCTGAAGCATGTTCCGTCGATGAACTCCCGCAGAATCGAGTTGTTGGGGACGTTTTCCGACGGGATCATGGGGATGAACTTCAGCATGAAGAGAAGACGCTGTGCTTCACCATAGACGGGTGACTCCTCGGGAACGGTATGGAGGACCGGATCCACATAGGCCCGAAGAGCGGAGAGCTCGTAGGGAAGGGATGAATTGAACATGACATCCGCCTTCATCTGGTAGGGGAAGATGAATTTCATGGCCCCTCTGGTCACCTTCGGCCAGAGCAGAAGGGTCGACTCGGCAGAATGCCCGCGGGTGCGGGAATCCCGGACGAGACGGCGGAGAAGGCGGTTGTCCGTGGTGCTCGTGCGGTTGCGGTCATCAAGGTTCACTCCCGTAAGGGGAGAGACGAAAATACCGTACCGCTGCTCTTTGGGAATGATGTCCACTATCTCCTCGTTGAGTCCGTGAATCCCTTCCATAATGAGGTAGTCGTCCGGTCCAAGACGCACCGTTTTTCCGGCCTTTTTCCGCCCTTCAATGAAGTCGAAGAGCGGCGTGACTACCTCTTCGCCTGCGAGGAGGCGATGGATGTGATCTTTAAGGAGTCTGATATCGAGAGCCTCAAGAACCTCGAAGTCGAAATCCCCCATCTCGTCCCGGGGAGTCTGATCCCGGTCGACAAAATAATTGTCCATAGCAAGGGTAATCGGGTGTTTGCCGCTGACCTGCAGCTGAATCTTCAGCCGTTCTGAAAGGGTCGTCTTCCCCGACCCCGACGGGCCCGCGATGAGAACGACCTTTAACGCCTCCCTGGAGGATATCTCGGTGGCGATGTTTCCGAGATTCCGGGCGTGGAAGGCCTCTGAGATGAGGATAAGCTCCAATCCCTTGCCGTCGGCGATCTTTTTATGGAGGCTGTCCATAGTCCGCAGCCCCATGACATCGAGCCATCGGGCGTAATCGAGAAAGACGGCCGAAAGTTTTTTCGTCGCCCGGAAGGGGGGGATGGAGTTCGGGTGACTGATGGTGGGAAATTGAAGAACCAGACCCGGGCCGAGGATTTTGAGGTCGTACAGCCTGAGATAGCTCGTCGAGGGGGCCAGCGGGGCGTAGTAGTAGCCGTAAAGATCGGCACAGCGGTAGAGTTCCACTGGGTCAATGGCACACCATTGAAAGAGCCGGGCAACCTCACCGCTCCCCTGGCGGTCGAGGATAGTCTTTGCCTTGTCGAGGGAGACCACCTTCCGGACGAAGGGGAGATCCCGTGCGACGAGATCGGCCATAGTCTCTCTGACCGTCTCGAGATCGTCCTCAGTGACCGGGCCGTCGGGCGTCTCCCAGTAATACCCCTCGCCGATGGAATGGCGGAGAATGATGTCCTTTCCGAGTCCTTTGCGCCATGCGAGGACGAGGAGGAAGCTCAGGGACCTCCGATAGACCTCCATCCCCTCAAAGGTCGTTCTGTCGATGAACTCAACTTCCGCTTTATCCTCAATGACCCAGTCGAGAGAGCGGAGGTAGTGATTGACCCTCCAGGCAACGATGGTATCGCTGCCGTCCGGTAGACTTTCGGCCAGAATTGCTCTGCCGGTTACAGGCACATCGCTCGTGAGAATCGGGCCGTTTTTTATCTGTACAGTAAATGTCATGCAGGGTTCCTCCCCGAAAAATATCATGCTGTTGCCTGATCGATCATCGTGCACTATCCTGTAGTGTATTATACCCTGCCCCGAGAAGGAGAACTGCATGGAGACCGGAAAAGGCAAACAAAAAATATACGACCAGGTAGTTGAAAAAATAAGAGAGGGAATCGTCCGGGGAGATTTTCCCCAGGGCTCTCCTCTGCCGCCCGAGAGACAGCTCATCGAGATGATGAAAGTGAGCAGAAGTTCCCTCCGTGAGGGGTTTCGCATTCTTGAAATGGTGGGGCTCATCGAAAGCATTCCCGGAAAGGGACGTTTCGTCCGCACCTCCAGAAACGAAGGACGATCTGCTTCAGCTCTCCCTCTTCAGGACGTGGCGATCCTTGAACTGGTTGAGGCCCGCCTTGTGCTTGAATCCACCATCGTGGCGGAGGCGGTGAAACACGCCTCCCCGTCGGACCTCACCAGAATCAGAAGAATTTTGACGAAAACCGGAAAAGACGTGGAATCCCTTGAGCACCGTGCCCAGTGCGATTACGACTTTCACCTTGTCCTCGCGGAATCAACCCACAACTTTATCTTCGTGAATATCGTGAAGATGACCTTCAACCTTATCATGGCGACCCACGAGCGGATCTACACCCTCCTGGACGATCGGGAGGTTTTTTTGAGAGAGCACGAAGACATCTATGATGCAATCGTCGTCAGGGACATCCCCGAGGCATCCCGTTTAATGACAGCCCACGTTCAGCGGGTCTACCGGACTCTTCAGAGAGGGATCGCCCTCGAAGGACTAGAGTGACCAGTGAAAATCCGGAAGCCCTTCTGCCAGGATGCGCGCCCGTACATCTTCTCCGATGGCATCCCGGATTTCAGGGGTTTTTCCCTCGCAGCGGGTCACGAGAACCGGCTGGGTATTGGAGGCGCGGATCAGCCCCCATCCGCCGTCGTAGAGGATGCGCACGCCGTCCACGGTGATGGCCTCGTGGTCCTCCAGAGCCTTCCGCCGGATTTCGTCCACGACGGAGAATTTCTTTTCGTCAGGGCAGGGAATACGGATCTCCGCGGTACTGTAGTAAACGGGCACGGAGGCAAGCATTTCAGAGAGAGTCTGCTCTGAGTGGGAGAGGATCCTGAGCAGCCTGCCGGCGGCATAAAAACCGTCGTCGAAACCGAAATATTCATCGGCAAAGAAGAAGTGGCCCGAAAGCTCTCCGGCGAAGACCGCACCGATCTCCTTCATCTTCGCCTTGATGAGAGAATGTCCGGATTTCCAGAAAAGAGGGCGGCCTCCAAGGCTCAGGATCTCATCCACAAGGGCCTGAGAGCACTTCACCTCCACGATGGCCTCGGAACCGGGGTAGAGGGGCATGATCTCCCGCCAGAAGAGGGCCATGAGGATATCCCCCCACACCATCTCTCCCCGTTCGTCCACCACACCGAGGCGGTCGGCGTCTCCGTCGAAGGCGATCCCTGCGTCAGCCCCGTGCTCCCGGACCGCCGCCACGAGGGCGGCGAGATTTTCCCTCTTCTGCGGGTCGGGGTGATGGTTCGGAAAATCTCCGTCCGGTTCTTCAAAAAGAGGGATAACCTCACACCCCAGGCCTTCGAGAAAGGCCGTCGAGGGGTACCCGCCCGTTCCGTTGCCGCTGTCCGTGACGATTTTCAGCTTTCTGGGGCCGAGGGTCATCTTTGACAGAAGCATCTTTATGTATTCGTCGGTTATTTTTTTGTCCGTCGCCCTTCCGGGGGGATTTCCCTCGAGGAAGTCCTCTTTCAGGATCATGTTGAAAATCTCCTGAATATCTTCGCCGTAAAGGGTCCCCTCCTTTTCGGCGAGCTTCAGCCCGTTCATCTCCTTGGGATTGTGGCTCCCCGTGACCATGATGCCCCCGTCGACACCGAAGCGATAGAGACTCCAGTAGAGTATGGGGGTGGCCACTACTTCAAGTCTGATCACGTCCAGCCCCGTGGAGAGGAGCCCTTCGGTCAGGGCGGCGCGGATCCGCTCCGTAGAGTGGCGAACGTCGCCGCCGACGGAGACCGTCTTCGCCCCCTTCCGCTTCATTCGTGTGCCGAAGGCCTTCCCGATGGCCCGGACCACCGGGTCGGTCAGATCGGTCTCCGCGTTCCCCCTGATGTCGTATTCGCGAAAAATATGGGGTGAAACATACATGAAGTATCCTCCTTTTTACACAGACAGTGTTGTATGCAGAGTCTTGAGACTGTAGAATGGGAGCTGTTTTCTTGTGACAATTAAGCTTTCCCATGGAATCACGAAAGGGGGAGGAATGTCAAGAATCCCCCTGTTGAGGAGGCTCCGCCATGAACGAACTTTCTATAATAGCCCCCATGGCCATCGTGATTTTTCTCGGATGGTGCTTTCCGAGGTTTCGAATACTCCCCCGGGAGACCTTTCAGGACATCAATAAAATCCTCTACTGGCTCGCCATTCCAGCTCTTCTGATCCGCCTCACAGCCCGGGCAGATCTCTCGACCCTCGGCAACTGGAATTTATTTCTCGCCATCTACGCCGGGTACTTTATCCTCCCGCTCATCGCCTGGACAGCGGGAAGGCTGGCGGGAGAAAAACGGGAGCGCCTGGCCATCTCCGTGCTCGTCTCCATGCGGTCAAACCAGGTTTTCATGGGAATTCCCGTGATCTCCATAGCCATGGGAACTGCGGGGCTCGAGGCCCTCTCGATCTACCTGGCTGTCAGCCTCGTAGGATACCATATTATCTCTATATCAAGTTCACAGCTCGTCCTCTCCGGAGGTATCTCTCCGGCCTCGATCAAAAATTCCCTGAAGAAAGTGCTCACTAACCCGATGGTCGTCGCCTGCTTTATCGGTATATTCTTCTCTTTTAACGGAATCCATGTCTTTCCCCGGTCCGTGGATATGACTCTGAAGGTCCTCGGGGACATCGGAACGGGGCTGGCCCTCCTCTCCATCGGCGCGAGGCTTGAAGTTCGGGCGCTCCCCTCCCTGCTGAAGACGACCTGGAGGGACAGCACCGTGAAACTCCTCGTTCAGCCCGCCGTTGTCTTCGGACTTTTTCTTCTTCTGCCCGTATCGTCTACAATGATGAAAGCCGTGGTGCTGGTCTCTGCCATGCCCGTGGCGGTCAACTCCCTCGTGGTAGCTCACGGAATGGGGATGGACGACCGCTACGCCGGAGAGGTGATCACACTTTCGACGATTCTCTCCGTGGTGACTATCCCCCTGTGGATCCGCCTTCTGGGGCTGTAGCTGAAAAAGATATCAGCCGCTTTTCTTCCAGAGCAGACGCCCCTCCGACACTACGGGGACGACCAATCCCCTCTCCCTGAGCCAGGTGAGGTGAGCTCCCACCACGGCGGAATTCAGTACGTACTCCGTCACGGACATGGAGAGGCCGAAGCGGTCGGAGAGGGTTTTCAAAATCTCCTCCCGGGTGGCCGGCTCGCCGCACCGATCTAGGACCAGTTCGCTCACCCGCAGAAGGGCCGCTCTGTTCACCTCCGCCAGAGGGCGGATATCCTCCGTCGGTTGCGCGTGGCTCGGAACGAACCATTTCGCCTCCGTTTTTTCGAGAAAATCGAGGGTCGAAAGAGCTGCCTCCACGTCAAGGACGAACATCATGGAGTACTTGTCGATGAGCTCCTTCGAGAAGAGAGCGTCAGCGGCGAAGAGGACCCCGTCAGGTGTCCGCACGCCGATCATGTCGATGAAATGGCCGGGAAGGGGAACTGCCTCAAGCTCCGACTCGTCGAAGACCCCTGTGTTCTCGATTATCTGATCGACTGCTGAGGGTTTGGACTGCAAAAACTTGTTGGTGATCTCACCGAAGGGCTTCGCAGACCAGAGCAGAAGAGGTTCGAGGAAGGGGTGTTCAATGACCGCCGCCTCCAGTCTGGTGGCAGCTACAGAGCATCCGGTACGCTTTCTGAGAAAGGCGTTCCCTCCGCAGTGATCGGCATTGGAATGGGTCGTCACGATCCGCCGGAGGGTGAGCTTTTCCCCTTCGACCCAGCGGGCGATTTTTCTTCCCGCGTCATCGTCGAGCCCTGAATCGACGATCCAGACTCTGTCGTCTTTCCTGTACACGCCCACATTCACCCTTCCGGGAAAACAGTACGTCTGCCCCGCCAGATGCAGTAACTCCATACTCTCGACCTCCTTATTGAAAAATTTATCGAAGAACTCCTGAAGATGCCGTGCTCTGTGCTATAATTAATCTCACAATGGTACGGACCAGAAGTATAATATGCATTTTACATTTAAGGGGAGTTCCTCTCCCCGCAAAGGAGAAAAAACATGGAAAAGAAACCTCTTGATAAGAACGAGCAGAATAAGTGTGCCCGGGAAGAAAACAGCGACTTCAACAACCTCATGGCCGACGCCAATTTCGAAACCTACAAAGCCCGCTACGATCAGTAAAGGTTTGCCTTCTTCTCTTTCCGGAGGTTGGTCCTCTTCTCCTGTTGAGTTATAATACATCAGTTCAACAGGAGGTGACGGTGTGGTAGAGTCATGCAGCAAAGAAGCCAGCAATATTTCTTCAACGAACCCTCCCGCTGCGGAAGTTCGGAATCTATACAAATCCTTTGGTGATTTGTCCGTACTGAAAGACGTCTCCTTCTCCCTTAGGGAGGGAGAGGTCGTCTCCGTCATCGGACCCAGCGGCTCGGGCAAGAGCACCCTCGCCCGGTGCATCTGCCGGCTTGAGGAGATCAACAGCGGAGAGATCTACCTTTACGGCGACAGAATCGATAACGGAAGGCACTCCAACCGAGATATCGCCCATCTCGTAGGGATGATATTTCAGCAGTATAATCTTTTTCCCCATCTCTCGGTTCTTGAGAACCTGGTGCTGAGTCCGATCCGCATCCTCGGTCTCTCCCGGAAGGACGCTGAGGAAAAGGGAATCGCTCTTCTCCGGCGCGTCGGCCTCGAGGAAAAGAAAAACGCCCGGCCAAGGGAGCTCTCCGGCGGACAGTGTCAACGGGTAGCCATCGCCCGGGCCCTTTCAATGAACCCGAAGATCATGCTCTTCGACGAGCCGACGAGCGCCCTTGATCCCGAACTCGTGGGAGAAGTTCTCGACGTGATCGCCGATCTCGCCGACTCGGGAATGACTATGATGATCATAACCCATGAGATGATGTTTGCCAAAGAGGTCTCTCATCGGGTGCTCTTCATGGACGAGGGAAAGATCGTCGAGGAGGGGCCGCCGGTAGAGATTTTCACCTGCCCCCGTCTGCCGAGGACGCAGCTTTTTCTGCAGAGGATGCTCGGCCATTTCGGCAGGGAACTTACGGAAGCCGACGGGAAGGAGGGGTGTACCGATGTCTCTTGACTTCTCAGCCGTCTCCGGTTATATCCCCATGCTGCTGGCCGGTGCGAAGATGACCATACAGGCCTCACTTTTTGCGGTCCTCTTTGGTTCCCTTCTCGGGACCTTCATCGGCGCCCTCCGGGTCGTGCCCTTCGCTCCCCTTCGGTATCTCGCCGCCGGCTACATTTACATCATCCGGGGAACTCCCCTGCTGATCCAGCTCTTTTTAATCTACTTCGGCCTTCCCTCCCTGGGGCTGAACCTTCCCGCCTTCGCCGCCGGAATCATCGGACTTTCGATCAACTCCTCGGGGTATGTGGGTGAGATCGTCCGGGGTGGCATCGAGGCGGTCCCCAAGGGGCAGTGGGAGGCATCGAAGGTCCTCGGGCTCTCCTATGTGAAGACCATGCGCTTCATCATCCTCCCTCAGGCCATTCGCAACATGCTGCCCGCCATAGGGAACGAATTCGTCACCCTCATCAAGGAATCGTCCCTTCTGTCCACCCTTGCCATAACTGAACTGACCATGGTCGGACAGCAGGTCCGCAGCGTCACCTACGCATCCTTCGAGACATTCATCCTGGTCGGGATCGTCTATCTCATCATGACAAGCAGCACGAGCTTCCTTCTGCAGTACGTGGAGAATAAATGGAAGGTCGCCTGATATGAAGGGCGCCTCTTCATAAAAAAAGCCGCCGGATCCTTAAGGATCCGGCGGCTTTTTTTATCACTGGCGGCTCAGGGAACCCTGGCCGCGAAATCGATTTCTTTCCTTTTCCGCCTCAAGTCCGTCGAGATACCCCCAAGACGCGGTGACGATCTCGCGGATCGAGAGCTTTCGCCTCTCCCGCATTTCGTTCCACAGCGGAATGGGAAGGAACATCCATATCCGGAAGGCCGTCTCAGGCCCCTCTCCGCCGTAGTCGGACAGAATGAGATATCCCGCCTTGCTGTACAGGACCACGGGGCGGGAGGACTGGGAGTTCATCCGCTGAAGATCGTCCAGAGAAAAGGAGAGCCCCTCCATCTCGTCGATGGCCTGCCTGCCCGGCAGATCGGTGAGGGAAAACCAGATCCTCGGCGAGGGCGTGGCGCCGTCGAAGACATCGTAGGCCGACTTGAGCCAGGTTTTGATCCGGGATACCCCTTCGTAGTCATTCCGGTACAGAGCAAGGCGTATTGCCCAATAGGGCATACGGAGAGAGGGAAGCTTCTCAAGGGATTCAAGCATGGCGCTCTCATCATTGATGAACTCTTCGTCGGAAAGGACATGATTCTCCCGGATAAGACCTCTCAGAATGAGTGCTGTGGGCATGTGCTCACCCGGTGCAGGAATCTGACGGAGAAGATGGGCCCTCAGCTCTCCTGTGAGTTCCCCCGAGAGCGTGACTTTCTCCTTCTCGCCGAGGAGAAGGGAGAGGGGTTTGTCATCATAGAGAAAAATCTCCTTTTCTCCATCCGTTCCGAGCTTTCCGAAGGTCCATCGTTCCGTGGTTTTCATCTGCGATGTTCCCGCAATGTATCGATTATAGGGCAGAAGGAGAAAGACTTTCGGGAAGTGGAGCTCGGGCAGACCGGCCACGGGCATTTCGTCCGGCAGCCTGACCATGGTTCCGTTGGACATAAGCTCGAATATCATGAAAATCCCCCCCTTTCTTTTGTATAATAGTACCACCAATTTCCCGCACCTTCAAGGCAGAAAATGCTCATTCAGAATAGAGAGCATGGGTCTATTTCCATCGGCGGTGAAACCAGAGCCACTGTTCAGGGCATACGCGAACCATCTTTTCAATGGCTTCGTTCATTTTGATGGTGTTCTCCCGGAGGATATCCCCTCGTTCTCCCTCGGTCCTCAGAGGAAGAGGGGGCGAGATGATCACTTTATGGCGGAAGGGGGCGATCCGGTAGGAGACCACCGGAACCACGGGAACCCCCGCAAGATGTGCCATAGCTGCCGGCCCAGCGGCGGTGAAACAGGAACGGCCGAAGAAAGGCCCCTGAATTCCCGATGAATTCCACGCCTGGTCGGGAAGCAGACCGAGGAACCCGCCCCTCTTCGCGAAGCGGACTGCCTCCTTCATGATGAAATGCTTCTCAAAGGTCCCCACTCCGGATCGCTGCCGGTAGTCTTCAATGAGCCCGGCGAGCTCCGGATCATCGGGGTTCCGCACGACCGCCGTCAGGGGGTACCCCGACTGAGCGAGCCATGCCGCGAGAAGCTCCCAGTTGCCCACATGCCCGGCGAGGATGACGCACCCTCTGCCGCTGGACTTCAGTCCGTCAAGAATCTCCTTCCCCTCCGCGGAGATCACCCAGGAGAGGACCTGTTCAGGACGGGAGACGAGGGCAAGATACTCCGCCACCATCCAGGAAAGATGAGCGTAGCATCTGCGGACCGTTTCCTTACACCACTTTTCGTCCGATTCGGGATAGGCCTGCCGGAGATTTTCGAGGGCCACGCTTTTTCTGGGGGCGATGCACCTCAGCCCTCCAGAAAAAAAAGCCGCCACAAGATCCGCCCGCCATCCCGGACGGACAAACCGGCGGAAATGCTCCAGAATCGCCGCCTTCCCCCTCATTCATCCTTCCCCGAGAGAGTCCGGTAGAGACTCTGCAATTTTCCGGCCCCGCGTGAAGGAGGAAACTGCTCCGTTCCGTATCTTCTTGCAGCTGCGGCGGCATTTCTTCCCGCGTCGCCGAGCAGTATTCGAAGGGATGAGAGAATCTCCTCTCTGTCCTTCGAGGGAGAAAGTCGCACATACCCCTCCTTGCCGAGCATCTCGTCGAGGAGTGCCGAGGGCGCCGCCGCCGATGGAATGCCCATGAGCGCTCCATGGGCGGCAAGAAGGGCGGAGGAGAGGTCGGCCCGGGGAAGAAGCAGAAAGGCGTTTCCTGACGAGGGGAGCTTTCCACCCCATGAATTTTCTTCCGTATCCTGAAGGGTTCCGGAAAGCTTCTCCACTGCGCCTCCGAAGAGCTCCCGATGCTCCCATGCCCCTCCGGAAAGGACGAAGAGCGGAGATGCTTCTTCCTTTTCTGCTGTCGTTCCGTCCTCAATCCAGTGTATCTTGACATCAAAGGTCGGGGGGATGTACGTCTCTCCGGCAGTACAAAGAGAGGCTGCAAGACGGGTGGGATGACCCTTCCACTCGCAGGCCCCGTCAAAGCGGGTATGGACCGTCCTGGCCCTGATACGAAGCAGATTCCACCAGAGGGGAGGCACTCCCCAGAGATGCCAGAGAGAACCCCGGGTTCCGATAAGCACGCTCCGTTCAAGAAATGTCAGGGAGTTCCAGGACAGGAGATCCGGAATTCCCAGATTCTCCCCTCCCCCTCCCGAGAAACACCGGAGAGGGAGTCCCTCCTTCAGCAGGGCCCGGGCGAGAGCCCCGACGACTGCGGACTCCCAGGGACGAAGGGATTCCCCGATATACCAGTAGCATTCTCCGGTACTCAACAGTTTTTCCTCCTTTTATTGCGGTGCTATTTGAAATCGACGAGAGAAAATCGCTTTTTACCGAGTCGAAGGAAGAGATAGCGCCCTCCGAGGAGGTCTTCTTCCGTGACCATTCTGTCCTCCGCGGTGATCCTTTCGCCGTTGAGATTCAATCCGCCGCCCTTTATGAGGCGACGCCCCTCACTTTTTGATGCGCACGAGCCGGATGCGGCGAGCATATCGAGAAGGGGCAGAGGAAAGGTCCTTTCAGCATGCCCGGTGGGAACCTCTTCCGCAAGGGCCGCGATCATCTCCGGAGAGAGGCTCTTGAGATCAAAGGCCTCGCCGAAGAGAATGGAGCTCACCTTCATTACTGTTTCGGCAGTTTCTTCGCCGTGGACAAGGGCTGTAACCTCCCGGGCCAGACGACTCTGGGCCTCCCGCCGTTCGGGGGCCTTCCGGGAAAGCTCCATGATCGCATCAATCTCTTCGAGGGGAAGGAAGGTGAAGAGTTTGAGGAGCTTCTCCACGGCTGAATCCTCAACGTTCATCCAGAACTGGTAGAAACGGTAGGGGGAAGTCCGCTTCGAATCAAGCCAGACAGCTCCGTCCTCGGTCTTGCCGAATTTCGTCCCCGAAGAGGTGAGAAGAAGGGGTTGCGTGGCGCCGAAGGCCTCTCCGCCGGTTTTTTTCCGGACAAGCTCCACCCCCGAGAGGATGTTCCCCTGCTGGTCGTTTCCGCCCATCTGGAGCTTGCAATTGCACGTCGAGAAAAGATGAAGAAAGTCGTAGGCCTGAAGGAGTACATAGGAGAATTCAGTATAGGAGATGCTCTTCTCGGGGTCGTCCAGGCGGCTTTTCACGTATTCCCGGGAGATCATGGCGTTGATGGAAAAGTGTTTCCCCACATCCCGCAGCACTTCGAGAAAGGTCAGATGTACCAGCCAGTCATAGTTATTGATCATGAGGGCCGAGTTCTCTCCACAGTCGAAGTCCAGAAAGTGGGCAAGCTGTTTTTTTACCCCCTCCATATTCTCCCTCACCTTTTCGTCAGTGAGCAGGTTCCGCTCCTTGCTCTTGCCCGAGGGATCTCCGATGAGTCCTGTGCCTCCTCCTGCGAGGGGAATCGGGCGGTGGCCGCAGCGCTGCAGCCATGACAGGGCCATGATGGGGATGAGATGCCCGACATGAAGGCTGTCGGCTGTGGGATCAAACCCTACGTACCCGGTGACCATTTCCTTTTGAAAAAGAGCTCCCAGTTCTTTTTCATTGCTGCACCATTCAATATGTCCCCGGTCTTTGAGAATTTTCAAGGCGTCTTCGTACATTTATTTCCCTCCTGAATCGGTCATTGTTTTCTCTTTTTGCCACTACAGCTTTTTCCCCGCCGGCGTTCTCTTCTCCGGAGAGGGTAATTTTTCCCATTCGATCATTCCCCTTTCAGGGGTGAAGACCACTGCAGTCACCTTACCCAGGCGGCTGAGCTTCGCCGCCGCGTCCGTCATCTCTCTGAGGTCCATCCCCACTGACCGCCCGAAGCTTTCAACGGATTTACCCACCCGGGCGATGTTCTGAAGAGCCGCGGCAAAGCGGGGAGTATCCAGATACATCCAGAACAAGGCACCTCCAGGCTCGCTGAGGGCGGGAATATACTCGGTGAGCTTTTTCAGTCGGTCGGGGCGGAGGGATTCACCATCGAGAATACCCATCCACACCATGTCAGGGCGGGCCGCACCCAGTAGGGAGAAGGGAATGGATGCCGTCCCCCCCCGGGAAAATCCTTCCAGACGCTCTACAGAGGGGACGAGAAGACCCCACTCCTGGTTCCAGAAGGAGGAGACAAAGTCCATCCCCTCTTCTCCCCTGTCGGGAAGCTGAAGGAAGAGCCCGGGAAGGGAAAAGACGAAGAGCTTGCTGCTCCCTCCCAGAGAGGCCATCAGAGGACCCGAAAGAAGGTGTTCCATGCGGTCCTCGATGCCGATTTTCGCAGCCCAACCCTTGAGCTCAGTTGTTCCGATCCGTCGGGCGGCTCCTTCGGGAATATTCGCTCCGAAGCCTCCAAGAAAGGGGTCTGGAGCGAGAAAACGATCCTCCCAGGAGATAGAGCTGAGCGTTTTGAAAATATGGGAGGGTATCAGAGCGTCGAGACCGGCGATTCTCCATTTCATCTTGCCGCCCTTCTCATCCTCTCGCCAGGCACCGGTAAATTCAAGCTGCACCGGGTTGACGGGAACTCCCTCAGAGAGCGCCAACCGTGAGGCGAGCCCTCCGTCCCTGAGAAGGAAGTGGTTCGGCCATGCATCCTCGATATTCCAGGAGATGTTCATGCCTCCGCTCTTTTTTTCGAGCAGGTTTCTCATGGCCAGATCATTTTCAGCGGAAGAGGCGATGAAGACGATGCCGCCGTCCACAGAAAGAGTCAGAGGAAAGGGAGAGAAGGGGCCTTTCAGAAGATAAAGAGGTCCTTCCTGCTTTTCAAGGGTCAGTAAGGGGGATTTTTCCCTCCAGAGGGTCGGAATGTTGCCGCCGGTGAGGCTCTTGAGAATATCCCGCGGATACTTGGCCGTGAGAAAAAGCTGAAGTCCCTCTTCTTCTTCCCGGAAGACGAGAACTGCCGCCTCCCGTGCCGACTGCAGGACAGGAGAGAGGCTCTCAAGACTTTCCAAAAAGGGGCGAATCTCCAGCTTTTCTTCTGCGGGAATCGGCGGAAGGGAGAAGGAGAGACTTTTGCCCTCTCCTTCCATGTACAGGCAGGGGGCAAGGTCCGGCGGAGGCGGAATGGCCGCCGAAAGCCGCCGAATCTCCGGTTCCCGGCCTATAAAGATAAGGGCAAGGGCGAGGAGGGCGAAACAGGAGAGAAACGCCCCCCAAAAAACCAATCCTTTGCGCATGGTATTTTTCCTCCACTCGCTGCCGGGAAGGGCTTCAGCTCTCCCGGGAGATCATCTTCTTCGCAGTTTCAAGAAGGAGTTTGCTTGACTGCAGCAGGAACAGAACGTTTTCGCCGTCCGCGCTCTCTCCGAGCCCCTCGAGATCGGAGGCGAGCGTACGAATATCTCCCGTGAGGGAGAGAAGCTCTCTTTCTGAAATTTCCGCAGGGGAGCGAATCTCGAGGACATGATCGGGTGCACCGTTCGGCTCGAGAGCAATCTCCTCTCCAGCCGTGGGTACAGCAGATTTCATCCCCTCCTTCCGCAATGTCTCGGAAAAGGCGAGGGAGGACTCGGGCTCACCATGGGTGATGAGGAAGAGAGGATTGGTTGTGAAATTTTTCGCCCACGCGAGGAGATCATCCCGGTCACCGTGGGCTGAAAAGCCGTTGATCGTATGGATTCCGGCCTTGACTGCGACCTCTTCTCCGGCAATTTTGATGGACTTTTCACCCTCAACGATCCGCCGTCCGAGGGTCCCCTGAGCCTGGTACCCCACGAAGATCACCTGGTTTTTCGAGTCCCAGATACCGTTTTTCAGGTGGTGAATGATCCTGCCGCCGTTCACCATGCCGCTGCCAGCGATGACAACCGCCTGTTTCACACTGTTGATTGCCTTGGAGTCCTCGACTGAAGTAACGTATTTGAGGCTTTCCGGAGCGAAAGGATCATTTCCCTCGCTGACGTACTGCTGAATTTCAGAGGAGAAAAGATTCAAATGGTCCCGGTAGATCTCGGTGGCCTTCACTCCCATGGGAGAGTCAAAGTAGATGGGGACATGGCCGTCCAGAACCCCCTCATCCTGGAGCAGGGAAAGTTCGTAGAGGATGCGCTGGGCCCTGTCCACCACGAAGCTCGGAATGAAGACCTTTGCTCCGGACTTCAGGGCTTTTTTCAGCACATCCCGAAACTCTTCCCGGCTCTCTTCGTTGGTCTTGTGGAGCCGATCGCCGTAGGTGGATTCCATGACGACATAGTCGGCATCGTTGACAACGGCCGGATTTCTTTCCATAACTGTCTTCTGAGGGCCGAGGTCGCCGCTGAAGACAATTTTTACTTTTTTGCCCTCCTCTTCGAGCCATACCTCAATGATCGCGCTGCCGAGGATATGCCCCGCATCGCGAAAACGAACGGAAATGCCGGGAGCCACGGGCAGCACGTCGTCATAGCTGGCCGCAGCGAGGTGTTTGATAGCGGCATCCACATCTTCCTTCGAATAGAGGGGTTCCACGGGAGGCAGCCCTCTGCGGATGTTTTTTCTGGTCCGCCACTCAGCCTCCTCCTTCATAAGGTGGGCCGAGTCGTACCAGAGGACCTTTACAAGCTCAATGCTCGGAAGGGTGCTCCAGGCCTTTCCCTTGAAACCTTCCTTAACGAGAAGGGGGATACGCCCCGAGTGGTCCATATGGGCATGGGTGTACAGAACGGCGCTGAGGCTTCCGGGCGTGAATGGAAAGGGTGTCCGGTTTTTTTTATCGTCGTCCTTCCCCTGAAAGATTCCGCAGTCCACGAGAACCCTCGATGAACCGCATTCAAGAAGGTAGCTTGACCCCGTCACTTCTCCGGCAGCGCCTATGACTTTAATTCTCATGCAGTCTGATCCCCTTTCAGTGATGGCGATTGTTTGCTTCTTTTCAGGTACCGCTCCTGCTCACAGAGGCGTCTCCTCTTCGGTATCGGGAATAATGCAGCGGATCAGAGTTCCCTCTCCCGGCGTGGAGGTTACTTCGAGCTTTCCACCGATGAGCATCATGCGCTCGAGCATATTCGCAAGGCCCCGGTGTCCGGATATCCGGAGGGTTTCATAGTTCATGGATGGATCAAACCCTCCGCCGTTATCCTGAAAATCAAAAAAGATGGAGCCGTCTTTGCGGAATATATTGCCCTCCATGGCCGTTGCCTTGCCGTGGCGCACCGCATTCGAGACACCCTCCTGAAAGATCCGGAAGAGGGAGAGCAGCTTTTCGTGGCTCAGCTCAACCGAATCATCCACTTCCATGGTGATGGGGATATTGTAATGGCGGGAGAGTCTGTTCGCCAGCCCCGTCATGGCCTGTTCGAGGCCGAGGTCGATCCAGGGAGGAGAGAGTTCGTCGCACATCTCCCGCAGCTCCCGGACCACCAGCTGGGCGGTCTCTTCGGCGAGGGCAAGATGCCGCCGGGTCTCTTCTTCTCCGCCGGACATCTTCGAGAGACGTACCTGCTGTATCATGGCCGTCACATTCTGGATGGGGCCGTCATGAAGCTCCCGGGCAATTCTCGATTTTTCCCCTTCCTGAACCCGAACGATGTCGTTCACGTACCGGTTGCGGAGGGCAGTCCGTTCCACCGCTCCTCCGGCGAGCTTGGAGAGTACTCTTCTCAGGCTTCCGATCTCCCCCACTGCAAGAGGATCAGCGGAAGAGGGGAGGTCCTTTCCCCACCGGAGAGTTTCGATCTCCGCCACGAGTTCGCGCAGCGGGACGATAAGCCACGTCCAGAGAGCCCAGAGGGCCAGAAGGATTCCCACCGACATGAAGAGGGCGAGAAGGGTCCACAGCCTGCCTACCCGGACGAGGGGACCGAGGAGCAGGTCCCACGCCACGGCCGCCACGACGAACCGGTCGCCCCCGCTCACGGGGTAGACGGCGATGGTGTAGAGATCTCCCGCCTCATCCTTGACCTCCACTGCCCGCCCGAGGGGGAGATCGGGGCGCCAGATCTGGGCCAGGTTGCTCCCTCCCGGAGAGGAAAAAAGCACCCGTCCGTCCGTGGCTACCAGGGCAACCCAGCCCGGAAGGGACGGTCCCCAGGTGAATACACGGAATCTGCGGATCTCGAGGCTCGTCAGATCGCTCCCGCCCCACCGGCGTGCCTCTGTTCCGGCGAGACGGGTGGCCAAATTCTCCGCCATATCCTGGACGTAGGAACGGGCCACGGATTCCATGGCCCATTCATGGTGAAGCAGTCCTATTCCCGAGACTATGAGCACCGCAAAGGCGGGAAGGAGAATGGCAAAAATGAGGATGAGGAGCAGGTGTCGCCTCATTCAATGAGCTCCTCCAGGGTGACAACGCCGTACTTCAGCGCGAGGAGCAGGGCTTCCGTCTTGTTCTTTGCGCCAAGCTTGTCGTAAATGGAGGCAAGGTGCGTTTGCACCGTTCGCTCGCTGATGAAGAGCTGCACCGCCACCTCCTTGCTCGAAAACCCCTTGGAGGCGAGGATGAGCACCTCTCGCTCTCTGGCGGAGAGAGCTTCGGGAGCAAAATCCCGGTCTCCCACAGCCGAGGCCACTTCGGAGTCAAGATAGAAGCCTCCCTTGGCGACCGTGCCGATAGCCCGGGTAATCTCCTCCGGCGTAGCGGTCTTGAGGATGAACCCCCGGGCACCC
>CAYZZX010000013.1:0-35431 GCA_964483085.1 uncultured Synergistaceae bacterium | reverse complement strand
GATCTACGGTACCTACATGGCGGGAGTCTACAATCTCAACGATAACACCCAAACCCCTGCCGAAGCCATGTTCGACGGCATCGACTACTGTCCCGCCCACCCGGCAGTTCTGCTGGGGCACCATTTTGCCTCGATTGCCGGAGCGGGTCCCATCGTCGGACCCATCACCGCGGCGGCCATGTTCGGATGGCTTCCCGCCTATCTGTGGTGTCTCATCGGCTCCGCCTTCCTCGGCGGCCCCCATGATATGGGTGCTCTCGTCTCCTCCATGCGCCACGACGGCAAGTCCGTCGGCGAAGTGGTGGACAGGTGGATCGGCCGGAAGGGGAAGATCCTCTTCCTTTGCTTCACCATCCTCGCCCTCATCCTCGTTGTAGCGGTCTTCCTTCAGCTTGCCGCCAATACCTTCGCGGCAGATCCGGCAGTTGCCTTCTCGGGAAGCCTCTATATCGGTCTTGCCCTTGTCTTCGGAGTTCTTATCTATAAATACAGAACCCCCCTGTGGCTCATGACCGTCATCATGGTTCCCATCGTCATCGGCGCCTGCTGGTACGGCAACTATTCCCCCTGGGTCGCCGAAGTCTTCACGCGGTCCATGGAAAGCTGGCGCTGGATTCTCGCCGGCTACATCGTCCTTGCATCCGTCCTTCCCGTGTGGCTTCTCCTTCAGCCCCGGGACTATCTCGCCTCCTACTTCCTGTACTTTGCCGTGGTCATCGGTGCGATTGGTATGATCATGGGACGGGGCGAGACCTTCAACATCGTTCTTCCCGCCTATAAGGGGTTTGTGGCTGGTCCGAACAACGACCAGTATCTCTGGCCCATGCTCTTCGTCATCGTGGCCTGCGGTGCCATATCGGGCTTCCACTCCCTTGTGGGAAGCGGAACAACGTCGAAGCAGCTCCGCAAGGAGACTGACTCCGTCCTCGTGGGATACGGCTCCATGCTTCTTGAGGGTGTCGTGGCGGTCATCGCCATCGCCACGATCATGATCAGCGGAGTCATGGCCAAGGGCGGTCCCGTCATGACCTACGCCGAGGGGTTCGGTAAGTTCGCCTCCATCGTGGGAATTGACCCGAAGGTGGGCGTCTCCCTCGGTGCTCTGGCCATCAACTCCTTCATCCTCACATCCCTTGATACGGCCACACGGCTTACCCGCTACCAGATTCAGGAGCTTTCCAACATGAAGGTGGACAAATACACCGCCACCCTCATTGCCGTTGTCGCGGCCCTCGCCCTTCTGCTGGTGAAGACCCACGGTCCTGACGGCAAGCTCATCCCCGCATGGCTCGCCATCTGGCCGATCTTCGGCGCGTCCAACCAGCTCGTTGCAGCGCTGGCCTTCCTGGCCATCGGCGTGTGGGTCGCCCGGGCCCTGAAGAAGTCCAATACCTTCGTCATGGTGCCCATGTGGTTCATGCTCGTCACCACCGTGGCAGCCCTGCTGCTCATGATCAAGGAACAGCTTGCCTCGCCCACGCCGAACTACATCCTTGTAGTCTCTTCGGTGATATTGCTCGTGCTGGCCATCATGATGGTCATGGAGTCCTTCAAGGCGCTGAAAAAGGCGGATCTGAAGAAGGTCTGATCCTTTCAGCGGACAGCAACAAAAAAATCGGAAGGCCGTTTGAAAGCGGCCTTCCGATTTTTTTCATCGAACCGGTATAGTGAAACTACTTGGCGCTCTTTCCCACGCTGAAGGATTTAGAACTCCAGGATTTTCCCCGTTTTCTGTTTGCGGCGTCCAGTATCTCCACGAAGCGGCTTCCGCATCGCGGACACCTCATGAGAGATTCTTTCTCGTCGAGTTCGAACTCGCTCTTACATGAAAGGCAGCGAAACTTTCCCACGGAACACTCACCTCCATAATGATAGAGCACCTGTATATACAGGGTTTTTGTCGTGTGTATCGGCCATATTATACACTACTTCACCTGTATTATGGAGGAGTAATGGCCGGAGACAGAAGAAGGTGAAGAAAAACAAGGGGAAGGATGTATAATAAAAACATTACTATAAACGAAGGGAGGATGAAAATGCTCTTTTCATCTCTGGAAGGCAGAACGGAAATTTCCTGCGTTTTTTGCGGTGCAGCCGGTCTGGGAATTCAGACAGTGGAAGATCTCCTTGCCCGGGTTATCGTGAATGAAGGGCTCTATGTTTTCGGAAGCAGGGAGTATATGTCCCGGGTTCGGGGGGGAAGTAACTCCACTGAGATCCGAATCTCCTCTTCACCGGCGGATGCTTTGGTGGACCGTATTGATGTTCTTTTTGTCCTGAGTGCCGGGGTCCGGCAGAATATCCGGGAGAGGATAACCCCCGAGACGGTGATTCTCGGCGATAAGGACGAGCTCAAAGAAGAAGTGAACGAACTCGGAGGGAGCTTCGTCAACATCCCTCTGCAGGATACAGCAAAGGATGTGGGCGGCAAGATATACTCAAACTCCGTCGCAGCTGGTTTTCTCTTCGGGATTTTAGGGTTGGATCTTGACGGTGCCCGGGAGTTTTTTGAGCAGCGTTTCGCCGACAAAAAGGCTGACGTGGTTGAAAAAAACATGAAGGCGGCACAGGTCGGCTTTGAGCAGGGAGAGGCTCTTGTAGAGAAGAAGGGACTTCTCGACGGCTATGCCCGTTTGAAGAAAAAGGAATCCATGATCCTCAGCGGTACGGACGCGGTGGGGTTGGGAGCACTGGCAGCCGGCTGCACCTTTGCCGCAGCCTACCCGATGTCCCCCTCCACGGGAGTGCTGACCTTTCTGGCATCCCATGCCGAACGCTGCGGGGTAGTGGTGGAGCAGGTGGAGGACGAACTGGCAGCCATCAACATGGCCGTCGGCGCCGCCTATGCAGGGGGCAGGCCTCTGGTGACTACCTCCGGAGGAGGATTTGCCCTCATGACAGAAGGGGTCAGCCTTGCGGGAGTGGTTGAATCTCCCGTGGTCATCCATCTGGCCCAGCGCCCCGGCCCCGCCACGGGGATGGCCACCCGCACGGAGCAGGGGGATCTTCTCCACGCTCTCTATTCGTGCCACGGCGAGTTCCCCCGGGCGGTCTACGCTCCGGGAACCCTCGAAAGCGCCTTCAAGATCACCCAAAAGGCCTTTTCCACAGCCTGGACGTACCATACGCCCGTGATCATCCTCACGGATCAGTATTTCGTGAACTCCTTCTATAACGTGAGCCCCGAGGCATTTGAATTTTTGCCTGAGCTGCCCGAGATCGAAAAGACCGGGAAAGACTACCGCCGCTACGAGGATACCCCCGACGGCGTATCGCCCTACGGGATCCCCGGGTGGGGAGAGGGGATCGTCGGCGGCGACAGTCACGAGCACGACGAAGAGGGGCACGTCTTCGAAGATTTCCATCTCAGAACCCGCATGC
The DNA here is from genome assembly GCA_964483085.1 of uncultured Synergistaceae bacterium. Classification (GTDB taxonomy): domain Bacteria; phylum Synergistota; class Synergistia; order Synergistales; family Aminobacteriaceae; genus JALHFZ01. Next base: position 32,050 of record CAYZZX010000013.1, on the reverse strand, counting down.
AGGACAAGCGGATGCGGAAGCTGGAGGGGATGAAGAAGGAAGCCCTGCCTCCCACCTTCATCGGCCCTGAGAAGTACGAAACCCTTGTGATCTGCTGGGGGTCGACCCTTCCCATAGTGAGGGAAGCGCTGAAGCAGCTCGATAGGAAGGATGCGGCCCTGCTGGCCTACGAACAGGTCTGGCCGCTGCACTCCTCCACGGAGGAGTATCTGCGGAAAGCCTCCCGCACGGTAGTGGTGGAGGGGAACAGCACCGGTCAGTTCGCCCGGCTTCTACGGAGCGAGACGGGGATTGCCGTCTCCGGAACAGTGTTGAAATACAGCGGCCTTCAATTCTCTGTGGAAGAGGTCGCGGAGAGACTGAATGAATTTTTCTCGGAAAAGGGAGGGAGCAGATAATGGACGCCAACCGTTTCGATCTTCCCGGAGCCGACGTAGCCTGGTGCCCCGGATGCGGTGATTTCAAGATACTTGAAGCGTTGAAGAAGGCCCTTGTGGAGCTCGGTCTTTCTCCCCTCGACGTGGTGGTCGTCTCGGGGATCGGACAGGCGGCGAAGACCCCCCACTTCATGACCTCGCACTTTTTCAACGGTCTCCATGGCCGCTCTCTGTCGAACGCCACTGCCATCAAGGCGGCGAATCCATCCCTCAAGGTGATCGCCGTGGGGGGAGACGGAGACATGTACGGCGAAGGGGGAAACCACTTCACCCACACCATCCGGCGCAATCCCGACATCACGAACCTTGTATATAACAACATGGTCTACGGTCTGACCAAGGGGCAGGCATCCCCCACAAGCCAGATAGGCTTCAAGACCTCCGTTCAGGTGGACGGAGTCAGCTCCCGCCCCTTCAACCCCGTGGCGTCGGCTCTCATCGCCGGAGCCACCTTCGTGGCCAGAGGGAACGCCGGAGACGTTGAACAGACGAAGGAGCTTTTCAAAAGGGCCATTCAGCACAAGGGGTATGCCCTGGTGGATATTTTTCAGCCCTGTGTCTCCTTCAACTTTCTCAACACCTACAAGTGGTTTTCGGACAACACCTACTGGCTCGAGAATCACGACGAGGGGGATTTTGAGAAGGCCCTCTCCCTTGTCACGGCCGATGCCCCCTTCCCCCTCGGAGTTCTCTACCGGGAGGAGGGACACCCCACCTTTACGGAAACTCTCGCGGCCTATCGGAAGAGGGATGAACCCCTCTTCCGCAGAAAGGCCGACCGGACCGCTGTCCGGGAGATCATGGACGGTATGTGCTCGTAACGAAAAAGGAGGAATGGAAATGCAAGAAGGAGAACGGATACCTGATTTTTCTCTGAAGGACGGTTCGGGACGGACGTACACCCCGGAAGATTTCAAGGGCTCATGGCTGGCTCTCTTTTTCTACAGTAAAAACAACACATCCGGGTGAACAAAGGAAGTCAATGACTTCGCGGACCGTGCGTCCGCCTTTGAAGAGCTTGACGCTGCCATTGCAGGGGTCAGCCCCGATTCAGTGGAGAGCCACCGGAAATTTTCCGAAAAGCTCTCTCTGACATACCCCCTGCTCAGCGACCCCGATCATTCGCTGATCGAAAAGAGCGGTTTCTGGAAGAAAAAAACCATGTTTGGTAAGGAAAGTATGGGGGTGGAGCGATCCACCCTTCTCGTGGACCCGGAAGGGGTTGTCAGGCGGGTTTTCCGTAAAGTCACCGTGCAGGGACATGCGGAAAAAGTGCTTGAAGCCCTTCGGGAGCTGCAGAAACAAAGCTGACGATAACAGGAAGGGGCGAATGCCGCAGGGGAAGCTCTGCGGTATTCGCCTCTTTTTATTTTTTCATGCCCGAGGTTCTCAGAGGGGCAATCTTGAGAAGTTTCGCCATCTCTTTTTGGTCCGCATCCATTGCCATCTCGGCCACGGTTTTTCCCGAGCGGGGAGACTTCCAGTCGGGCGCTATATCGCACAGGGGCCGGAGAACGAAGGGGCGTTCCGGCAGGCTGCGATGGGGGATGGAGAGCTCTGACGTATCCAGAAGAAGATCGTCATAGAGCAGAATATCGAGATCGATCGACCGGGGGCCCCAGCGCGGCCCCTCCTTCCGCCCGAGCTGCCTCTCCGTTTTCTTGAGAATGCGAAGAAGGTCCTGTGGAGAGAGTTTCGTTTCTACGACCACGCAGGCGTTGAGAAAAAGAGGCTGGTCGGTCATTCCCCACGGAGGAGTCTCATAGACGTCGCTCGCGGCAAGGATGGTTATCCCTTGCTGCTGGAGGCAGCGGACGGCAGTATGGAGCATTCTGAGGCGGTCGCCCAGATTGCTTCCGAGGGAAAGGGCCGCACGGTTCACTCGTCGTCTCCAGAAATCGCATCGATCATGGCGAGGACCCTGCGGTTCTCCTCAACATCGTGAACCCTCACAAGGGAGACCCCGGCCAGAGCGCAGTAGCTGGTGACGGCGAGTGTTCCCTCAAGGCGCTCTTCGGCACCCTCGGTTCCGCTCGCTCTGCCGGTGAACCCCTTCCGGGAGTGCCCCACAAGGAGCGGGCGGCCGAAGATCTGAAAGGCCTCAATATGGCGAAGGATTTTCAGGTTGTCCCCGTACCCCTTGCCGAAGCCGAGGCCGGGATCGAGAATGATCCGCTCCCGCGAAATCCCTCCATCTTCTGCGGCGGTCAGCCGCTCTTCGAAGTAGGCGAGAATATCCTCCACGGTGTTTTTATATACGGGGTTCTTCTGCATGTCCGCAGGGCTCCCCTGGATATGGGAGAGCACGAAGAGGGCGCCCGTCTCCGCGACCGTACTCATCAGCGCGGGATCGAAGCCGAGCCCGGAGATGTCGTTGATGATGTCCGCCCCTGCTTCCACGGCCTTCCGGGCGACGGAGGCCTTCCAGGTATCGGCGGAGAGAACTGCTTCGGGGAAAGCCCTGCGGACCGCCCGAAGAGCGGGGATCAGCCGAGCGGCCTCCTCCTCTTCGGAAATCGGAGAGGACCCCGGGCGGGTGGATTCCGCGCCCAAGTCAAGTACGGCCGCCCCGGATTCGAGAAATGACCCCGCCCTTTTCAGCAGAGATTTTTCGGATTCGGGGTCGATTCTGCTCCCCTCGTAAAAGGAGTCGGGGGTGAGATTAAGAATCCCCATCATCTGCGTCTTCTCTTCCAGAACAAAGCTGCGACCGTTGGAAAGAGGGAGAGTCCAGTCGGTGCGGGCCATTCCGTTCAGGGCATTCGACAGGGCCTTGCGGATCTCCTTGAGCCCCCAGCAGTCCATGGCGTCGAGCTTCTTTCGAAGAGAGCGAAGCTGCCCCGGCGTTCCGAGAAGAAGCACGGGGCTCGTCTTCGCCTCGCAGGCGATGACCCCCCGATTGACGACGGCGTCCCCTCCCCGGGCGAGGAGCTCCTGTTTCATATAGGCGGCCGCCCGGTAGTCGGCCTCGGGAAGCATGAGGGCCAGGGTATGTCTCTTCGGCTCGAAATAGGCCAGAGAGCGGATATCAGCTCCGACTGTTCTGATAAGGGTCACGAGGTCTTTTGGGTTTTTTAGAGAAAGAGGATAGAAAATCACCGGGAAACCACCTTTCTTTCAGTGAGGAAATCAGTATGGAGAGAGGTCATATCCACTCCGTGGTGAAGCCTGAGAGGTGCTCCGTCCTGTTGAGAGCATAAACGGAGTATCTGTGCAGGTCGTCGAAATGGAGAATCGAGTAGGCGGCCGTGTCCGTATGGGTTTTCCAAAACCAGGGGGAGGGAATAGCCAGGCAGCCTGCGAAGAGGGGCTTGATGACCGTCCTGTGGGTTACCAGCAGGATCGTCTCGCCCCGATGGCGCGTCACGAGGGAGTTCAGGCTGTCCATGGATCGGGAGAGGACGAGCTGCAGAGTTTCTCCTCCCTCGATCTCAAGTTTTTCGGGGTCTTCGAGCCACAGGCGCCACGCATGGGGAAATTCCCGGGCGATTTCGGTCTTTGGCCGACCCTCCCAGGGGCCGAGGGAGATATTATTGAACCCCTCTTCAATAAGAACGGGAAGGGAACATCTCCGGCCGCATGCTTCGGCGGTTTCCACCGCACGAAGGAGGGGGCTGCTGTAGACGGCTGACGGCTGAAGGGGGGCGATCGCTCCGGCGAGCTCCTCTGCCTGCGTCCGTCCCCGGTCATTTAATGGAAAATCCATCCGTCCGCGGAAAAGTCCATCGGTGTTGCCTCTGCATTCTCCGTGGCGGGCGAGCAGAATGGTTGTGCGTTTTTCGGAATTCATGGGGTTCCTCCTCGAATTCGTTTCACCAGGAAATGTTCATTAAAGGTTAGTAAATCAGTCTGACCAGTCTTGACAATAATACCACGGATTGTTACTCTACCTGTCGTAAGGAATGTGTTGGCACTCGCATGAGAGGAGTGCTAACACCCTTGAAGGAGGGGAGTTCCATGCTGACAGAGCGGCAGCTTGAAATAGTGCTCTCCGTGGTCTATGAATACATTCAGACGGGAGAACCCGCCGGATCGAGGACTATATCGAAAAAATATCTTCGGGGCAGCAGCGCCGCCACGATTCGAAACGAGATGGCCGACCTTGAAGAGATGGGCTATTTCTATCAGCCCCACACCTCTGCAGGCCGGCTTCCCACCTCGAGAGCCTATCGGCTGTACGTTGATTCCATCATGCAGCGGCGGAGAACGGCTCCCGCCGAGACGGAACAGTGGGCGAAGGATATACGGGAGCGGAAGGTTGGCGTCGAGTCCATCCTCTCCTATGTATCCGAACTTCTGGGAAAGGCGACGAACTGCGTGGGAATGGCGGCCCTTTCCGCCCTGGATGAGGTGGAAATCCACCGGATTAATTTCGTCCGTCTCGGAGGCAGCGCCGTCCTTCTGCTGGTGGTGCTCGATGCAGGGCTCGTTCATCATACGAATATTCAGCTTCCCTGTGACCTCTCGCAGGATATTCTTGACGACATCGCCCGGAAGATCTCCACCGTGGCCTGCGGGCGTCCCTGGAGCCAGGTGCGCCGCGCCCTGGCGACCTACGTGCTTTCGGGGCTCGAAGATGTCTGGGATACCTGCCGTGAAGCGGTGCTGCAGATAGATCTTCTGCTGAACCATAAAAGCTCACGCCTTTTCGTCGGAGGAGCTCAGCATATCCTGAACCTCCCCGATTTTCAGGATATCGGCAAGATTCAGGCCGTCCTGTCCCTTCTTGAACAGGAAAACTCCATAGCCGATATGGTGGAGCGGTACAGCATCAGCCAGGGGGTCTCCGTGACCATCGGAGACGAAAACTCCGAGGAGGAGATGAAGGATTGTTCCCTCGTCCTGGTCCCCTCGGCGGGGTACGGCCGCCGGGCGGTTCTGGGCCTCATCGGGCCGCTGCGGATGGACTATGAAAAATCGATCGCCATTCTTGAGGCTATCGCCGACAACCTGAACGATTCCCTCGTTCAGTAAAAATAATCCTACAAAGGAGATAGTGTCATGACCAGAAAACATCACGATCCCTCCGGAGAGTTTTCGCCCGAAGAGATACCCTCTGAGGACATCCTTCTTCCTGAAGAGGAGGACTCCTCTTCAAACCTGCAGGAGCTTCTCGATTCCCTTGAAGCTCTTGAGGAGGAAAAGAAGGAGATGGCAAACGCCCTCGCCCTCGCCAGAGCGGATTTTTTCAACTACCGCAAGAGGGTGGAGCGAGACCGCCAACGGGAGCGGGCCATGGCAGGGGAGGAAAAGACCCTTGACTTTCTTCCGGTCCTTGATAATCTCGATCGGGCTCTTGCCGTTCCGCCGAACGTGGAAGCCAAAAGCATACTCCAGGGGGTTTCCATGGTGCGCCGCCAGTTTCTGTCGGTGATCCAGGATCAGGGGGTGGACCCCATCCCTACAGTCGGAACTCCCTTTTCCCCCGAGATCCACGAGGCCGTCGCTACGGTCTCTTCCGAAGACCCCTCAATGAACGGGATCATCGTCGAGGAAATCCTGCCCGGCTACCGCACGCAGGAGAGAGTTCTTCGCCCGGCAAAGGTCAAAGTCGCTTCTTTCAGTGAGAGCACGGGGAACTAGCCCCTGAATTCTGTGCGTCCAATCCATTACGAGGTGAGATTATGTCAAAAGTAGTAGGTATCGATCTGGGAACAACGAACAGCTGTATCTCCGTTCAGGAGGGGGATGTCACCACAATCATCCCCAATGCCGAGGGAAGCAGAACAACCCCTTCCGTCGTGGCCTTCACCCGGGAGGGAGAGCGCCTTGTGGGTATGCTTGCGAAGCGCCAGTCCATCGTCAACGGCGACCGCACCATCCTTTCCGTAAAGCGGGACATGGGGTCGAATCGTAAAATAGATATCGACGGAAAGAAATATACCCCCCAGGAGATCTCCTCCATGATCCTCCAGAAGCTCAAAAGGGACGCCGAGGATTACCTCGGAGAGCCCGTGACCCAGGCGGTCATCACCGTCCCCGCCTATTTCACCGATGCCCAGCGGCAGGCCACGAAGGATGCCGGTTCCATTGCCGGGCTTGAGGTGCTCCGGATCATCAACGAGCCCACTGCGGCCTCCCTGGCCTACGGCGAGAACAAAGAGGGAGAGCACAAGATTTTCGTCTTCGACCTCGGTGGAGGGACCTTCGACGTCTCCATCCTCGACGTGGGGGAGGGAGTCTTTGAAGTGCTCGCCACGGCGGGGGACAACCGTCTCGGCGGCGACGACTGGGATATGCGCATCGTGGACTGGATCATCACGGAATTCAAAAAGAGCGAGGGGATTGACCTCACAAACGACCGCATGGCCGTTCAGCGCCTCCGGGAGGCAGCGGAGAAGGCCAAGGTGGAGCTCTCCTCCATGCCTGAGACCACCATCTCTCTGCCCTTCATCACCGCCAACACCTCGGGGCCGAAGCATCTCGAGATAAGCCTGTCCCGGGCGCGTTTTGAGGAGATGACGAACGATCTGCTCGAGCGGACCGTGAAGCCCGCCCGGCAGGCTATCGCCGACTCCGGTCTCAAGGTTGAGGAGATCGACAAGGTCCTTCTCGTGGGCGGCTCCACGAGGATGCCCATCGTTCAGAAGAAAATAAAGGAGATCCTCGGAAAAGACCCCACCAAGGGGATCAATCCCGACGAGTGCGTGGCCGCCGGTGCCGCAATCCAGGGAGCAATCCTCGGAGGAGATCACAAGAATATCGTCCTCGTGGACGTCACGCCCCTCTCCCTCGGCCTCGAGACTCTGGGCGGCGTGTTCACGAAGATCGTAGAGAAAAACACCGCCATCCCCGTCTCCCGAAGCCAGGTATTCACCACCGCGGCCAACAGCCAGACCCAGGTCGAGATCTCCGTCCTCCAGGGAGAACGGGCCATGGCGGCGGATAATGTGAAGCTGGGCAAATTCATCCTCGACGGCATCCCCTCCGCTCCCCGGGGAGTTCCTCAGATCGAGGTGACCTTCAACATGGACGTAAACGGCATCCTCAACGTGGTGGCGAAGGATAAGGGGACGGGCAAGGCCCAGAACATCTCAATTCATTCCTCCAATCTGTCGAAGGAGGATATCGAGCGGATGAAGACAAACGCCGAAGCCTTCGAGGAAGAGGACGCAAAGAAGCGGGAGGCCGCCGAGGCGAAGAACGAGGCGGACAGCGCCGCCTACGGAGCGGAGCGCCTGCTCGCTGATAACGGCGACAAGATGACCGACGAAGAGAAGTCGGGGATCACTTCCGCCCTCGAAGAGCTTCGCAGCCGAATGGCGGGGGAGGACCTTGAAGAAATCCGCAGCGCCCGGGAAGCTCTCGAGAAGAAGATCCAGACCTTCTCCACCCGCCTGTATTCCCAGGCCGAGGGGCAGCAGAACGAACCGCCCAGCGATCCGTCCGCCCCTTCCGGCGGCGCCTCAGAAGAGACTGTGGACGCCGAATTCACCGACTCCGAACAGGCGTAGGAGGAACGAAGGGTGTATGGCCGGAGAGAGACCGAAGACCTGTACAAGATACTGGAGGTGCCCCGGGACGCTTCCGCGCCTGAGATAAAAAAAGCCTATAGGCAGCTGGTGAGAAAGTACCACCCCGATGCGAACCCGGGAAACCGGGAGGCCGAGGAGCATTTCAAAAAGGTCACCCAGGCCTACGAGGTGCTGAGCGATTCGTCGAAACGCTCCCAGTACGACCAGTTCGGCACCGTTGGAGACGCCGGCGGCGGAGGCAGCCCCTTTGAGGGCTTCAACGGCATGGGGGATATCTTCGGCGACATTTTCGACAGCGTCTTCAGCGGCGGCATGGGCGGCCGGCGGCGGGCTGATCCCAATGCCCCCCGCCGGGGCAGCGACCTCGAGATGGAGGTTAAGGTCACTCTGCTCGAGGCGGCCACGGGAATAACCCGGGAGTTCCAGATCCCCCGGTGGGAACCCTGTGAGACCTGCAGCGGCTCCGGAGCAAAGGCGGGAACATCCCCGGAGGTCTGCGACCAGTGCGGCGGCCGGGGGCAGGTGGAGACCCAGCAGCGGACCCCCTTCGGCCAGTTCGTCTCAGTCAACCCCTGTCCGAAGTGCGGAGGGGCTGGCAGGATTGTGAAGGAGAAGTGCTCCGACTGCAACGGCCAGGGGAGAACACGGAAGCGACGGGCCGTGGAGGTGAAAATTCCCGCCGGAGTGGATACGGGAACGCGGCTGCGTATCTCGGGAGAGGGCGAGCCTGGGACCAACGGCGGCTCTCCCGGGGATCTCTTCCTCGCGGTCTCCGTGGCGGATCACCCCGATTTCGAGCGGGACGGAGGGGACCTCCATACCCGCCTGACCATCACCTTCCCCCAGGCAGCCCTGGGGTGCACCGTTCCTGTGCCGACTCTGGACGGTGAGAGCGAATCCCTGACGATCCCTGCCGGTACGCAGCCAGGGCATGTCTTCACTCTCCGGGGCAAGGGGATCACCCGTCTCCGGGGCCCTCGTGGAAAGGGGGACCTCCACGCGCACGTGATGGTCGATATCCCAGCGAAGCTCAGCGATAAGCAGCGGGCCCTTCTGGAGGAGCTGGCCCGGGAGATGAATGTGGAGGTTGAAAGCTCCGGCGTCTTCAGCAAGTTCTTCCGCAACCTTTTTGATTCGTGAGAAAAGGGCTTTCTTCCCTGAGACCTGATGGTACAGCCGCGCACAGCCCCATAATTCCCCTGTAAAAACTGCTCTTCATCTGGTACACTCATTCTGTTGAAGGGAGGCAATGAACAGCCTCCCTCATTTTCTATTCCCGGAGGGATCCCCAATGACGAATTCAGCGGAAAGTTTCTGGTGGTACGTCACTCTGGAAGGAGGAGCGGAAAGCGAAGATGTCCTCGCCTCCCTTGCGGATATGTCCGGGAGCATCGGTTCTGAGGAAAGCGGTCTTGATTCCGCCGTGCGCCTGAGGGCATATTACCGCAGCTCCCAGGACCTCGGCTACTGGCTCGAGCGCCTCGGAGAGGCCCTTACCCCCTGGCCTGACGTCAAAATTGTCGACATGGGAAAAATCGAAAACAAAGCATGGCACACCGACTGGAAAGAGGCTTTTCCTCCTCTCCCCGTGGGAGAAGGGCTCGTCGTGCTCGCTCCCTGGCACCGGGGTTCCGAGCCGGAAGGGCGGATGCCACTGTATATCTACCCCGGCTCGGCCTTTGGAACGGGATATCATGAAAGCACCCAGATCGTCCTCGTGCTTCTCGAGAGGATGAAACTCGCGGGCCTCGAGGGTGCGGATATCGGTACGGGATCAGGAATACTCGCCATATGTGCAGTGAAGCTGGGGGCAGAGCGTGTTCTTGCCCGGGACCTCGATCCGGCCGTTCTGACCGAGGTGAGTTTCAATCTCGGGCTCAACGCCATCGATCCCGAACAGGTCGTTCCAGTGGCGGGAAACCTCCTCGAGGGCATGAAGGCTCCGGTGGATTTCCTCACGGCCAATATCATCGTCGAACCGCTGCTCGAGATGCTCCCCGCTGTTCCCGCAGCACTGAAGAAGGGCGGGCGGGCCGTCTTCTCAGGTCTTCTTCTCAAGGAGCGAACCCGCTTTCTTGAGGCCCTTGAAGCCTGTGGCCTCCTCCCCGTGGACGAAATCTCCATGAACGACTGGTGGGGAATTGCCGTTGAAGTTCAGCCTGAACAGTCTTAAAGATAAGAAAATCTGGATCTGCTCCCTCGGGTGCAGATCCAACCAGTATGAGGCGGAGGCCCTGGCCTCCGCAGTGACGGAAGCCGGAGCCCGCATCGTGAACTCACCGGAGTGCGATGCAGCAATTCTTGTGAGCTGCACTGTGACCTCTACGGCGGATAAAAAATGCAGGCAGGCCTTGAGAAAAGCCCGAAGAACCTCTCCTGAGGCCCTGCTCGCCGCATGCGGCTGCTGGGCTCAGCATATATCCGAAGAGGAGGCCCGGTCCCTCGGAATTGCCCTTCTCGTGGGGAACCGGCGGAAGGGTGAACTGCCCGCGTTGCTTGCGGAGGCCCTGGCGAAAAAAAATCACTCTCTGCAGGTTTACCGGGAGGACGTGAGCGTCTCTCGAAAATGGGATCCCCTTTTTCTTTCAAAACCCCTTCTCCATACCCGTGCCTTCGTCAAAATTCAGGACGGATGCAACCATTTCTGCACCTACTGCATAATTCCCGCCTCCCGGGGGTTCCCCGTGAGCCGCGATCCCGACGATATCCTTCGGGAGATCCGGAGCATCGCCGCGTCCGGCTGTACTGAAGTGGTCCTCACGGGAATCCATATCGGTCTCTACGGACGATACGCTCCTCTCTCCCTCGCGGAACTCCTGCGGAGAATATCAGCCGTTGAAGGGATCCGCCGCATCCGCTTCGGATCCATCGAGCCCTTCGCTCTCGAAGACGATCTGCTGGAAACCCTCAGTTCGATCCCTCAGTTCTGCCCTCATCTCCACCTTCCTCTCCAGAGCGGCAGCCGGGAGATCCTCGATCGTATGCACCGCGGCTATACTCCGGAAGAATACCTCGCTCTGGTCGGCAGAGTCCGTTCCGCTCTGGGGCCCGATGTCCACATCAGCACCGACCTTCTCGTGGGATTTCCAGGAGAGGATGAGGCCGCCTTCGCCGATTCCCTGGCCCTTGCAAGAGAGTGCTCCTTCGGAAAAATTCACGTCTTTCCTTTTTCTCCCCGGGAGGGCACGGCGGCTTTTTCTCTGCCCCTCTCCGTCCCCGGGGACGTCCTCGCCGAGAGGACCCATCGGGCCCTTGCCCTCGGAGAGGAGCTTCTCGAGGATTATCAGAGGAGATGGATCGGAAGGACCGTCCCTGTGCTGGTGGAGGGGGCAAAGGGCAATAGCCTTTCGGGGCTGAGCCCCGAGTATCTCCGGGTATCCTGGCGGGGCGACGCCCTTTCCGGAGAGGAACGCCCTGTGACCATTTCCGGAATCGGTGCGGACAGTCTGAAGGGGAGGGCTGCGCCGTGACCGTCACCCTCGGAATTGATCTGGGAACCCGGTGCGCTCAGACCGCCGTCTATCTTGAGGAGAGAGGGGTTATTCCCGTTCCCAACCGATGGGGAGGGTTCAAAACTCCCTCGGTGGTGAGCTGGTCGAAGGAAGGATGGCGCGCAGGAGAGGAAGCGGCCCGGGAGGAGATCCGGAACCCCCGCTCCACCTGGTGGGACATCAAGCGGAAGGTCGCCTCGTCATGGAGAGCCCGATGCGGTTCCCGCTCCCTTCCCGCGGAGGAGCTCCTCGTTCCGCTGCTGACCATGCTCCGGGAGGATGGAGAGGTCTTTCTCGACACTCTCCTCTCCCGATGCGTTCTGACCGTTCCCTCCTCCTTCACCTTTGCCGCCCGCTCCGCCATGAGCGCCGCCGCCCGCAAGGCCGGGTTCTCGTCGGTCCGGATTGTGAATGAACCAGTGGCTGCCGCTCTTGCCTTCGGATTCTCCGGACGATCCCTCATCCTCGATTGGGGGGCGGGCACGGTGGATCTGGCGGTGGTGGAGCGGGAGGGAAACGCCTGGCAGGTCCTCGAGAGCGACGGTCTGCCCTTTCCCGGAGGACGGGATCTCGACTGTGCCCTGGCGGAGCTTCTTCAGAGGAAAATCGGTCCGCCCCTCTCCGGAGAGAGCACCCCTGAGGAAAGAATCCTTCTCAGAGAGGCGGAAGATGTAAAAGTCGCCCTTTCGAGCTGCAACTTCTTCGAATGGCACCCTCCCGCAGGATTGAAGGGGAACTCCGTGACCGTCACAAGGCGTGAATTTGAGGCGCTCATAGCGCCTCTCCTTGAGGATGTGATCTCCCGGACCCGGGCCCTCTGGAAGGAGTGGCGTCCCTCCAGACTTCTGCTCATCGGCGGGAGCAGCCGCATTCCTCTTGTCAGAAAGATGATAGAAGAGCGGGTTGCCCGCCCCGACCACCTCAATCTCTCTCCCGACGAGGCCGTGGCAGCGGGGGCCGCCCTCTGCGGAGCCGGCGGGGAGAGCCGCCTTCTCCTCGACGTCCTCTCCTCAAACCTCGGGATCTACTCCGCCGACGGTAAACAGGTCATCCTCCTCGAAAAGGGAAGCCCCATCCCCGCCCGGGCTGAGAGGAAATTTCTCGCCGTCGGACGGGGCGCCTTTCCCCTCAGGGTTTTTCAGGGGGACGGCCCGGGAGCGAAAATCCTCTCCCGGGTGAATGTGCCGGAGGGGCGCAGGGGAGAAGAGATCACCCTCTCCTTTTCCGTCGATTCCTCCGGACTTCTCTCCGTGCTGCTGAACCGGCCCTCCGGAGCGCTCACCCTTCCCCTTCTTCAGGTTGACGGCGCGGAGGAAGCCGCCCGGATGAGCGGAGCGGAAGAAATCCTCCTGCTCGAAAGTCGTTTTGCCCGGATGTCCCCCTCCCTCTCCTCCGGAATGGAGGAGCGAGGCGCCTCCCTCTTTCGAACCGCAGGGCTTCTCAGCCGGGGAGAGAAGTACCCTGAAGCCCTTCTTGAGCTCGATCGGATGCTGAGCGAAATGGAAAGGATCGTCGGCTGACATGGGCCTTCCTCTCAGTCTTGCGGAGAGCTTTGATATTCTGGGCGTCAAGCCCGGGGACAACCCGGGAGAGATCCGGTCCGCCTTCCGGAGGCTCGCCCTGACATGCCACCCCGACGTCGCCGGTTCGAAGCATGCCGCCCGCTTCGAGCGGATAGCCAGTGCCTATGCACTCCTTCGAAAGGCGAGCCCCGAAGAGATCGAGGAGCTGCTGCAAAAATCTTCTGTAAAGGCAGAGAGAAAGCCCCGGTCATCCTTTTGGCGGAAAAAGAGTGACCGGAAAAAACCTCCTCCTGCGCAGAAGCCCGCTGATTCTCTTCGAGTTCGGGAACTTCTGCTCGAGAAGGCTCTCGTCGAGGCGGAGATCGCCGTGACCCGCCTTTTCAGCAGCCCGTTCCGGAGCGGAGAGGGAGATCTCGCAACCCTGAAGCTCCGGCTTCTCGGCTCCCTCCCCGGAGTGCGCCTTCTCGCCCTCGCCTCTCTCGGAAAGGCGGCGGCGGAAAAGGAGATTTTTGTAATCCTCCTTGAAATGGCCCGCCGGTGGCCCTCCGACGACGAGACGGTGGAGGGACTCCTTCTTCAAGATCTCAAAGAGGAGCAGAAATACGCCCTTGTGGATATCCTCTGCTCAAACGCTTCGCTGCTTTCCGAAAGGACAGCCCTGGAACTTCTTCGCCGTATCCGGAGATTGCCTGAGAAGGACGATCTGCTGCAAAAAATGTTCTTTCATCCAGCTCCCTCGGTCCTTTCCCGGGCACTCGGCGCCTGGGCCTCCTCATCCCTTCCCGATGAACTTACTCTTCTCAGGCTGCTGAAGCGGGAGGAAGAGGAGATCCTCGTGCCCCTCCTCCGTCTCCTCCGGCTTCGGGGAGCTCCTCCCTGGTCGAGAGGAAGGATTAAAGCTCTTTCCTCCGGACATTCGGCGGCGGCGGTACGAGTTTGGGCCGGGTCTATTGTGCGGGCTGAAAATCTGGTATAAAATACTAAAAGCTGTGAGGTGGGATTTTTGAACGGAAAGTGTCTTTTTTGCGGAATAGCTTCAGGGAAGGTCCCTGCGGAGATCGTCTACGAAGATGACTTCACCGTCGTCTTTCAGGACGTGGCTCCTCAGGCTCCCGTGCACCTTTTGATCATCCCCCGGGAGCATATCGAATCTGCCGCTTCTGTTCAGAACCCCGAAGTGTGGTCGAAAGTCATGACTTGCGCCGTAGAGACGGCCTCCCGTATGGGTCTGAACGACAAGGGGTACCGTCTCGTGACAAACTGCGGAGAGCAAGGCGGACAGACGATTCCCCACCTTCATATCCACCTGTTGGCGGGACGTAATTTCCGCTGGCCACCGGGGTAGATTCCAGTGGCAACGAAAGGGGGGAATGGTGATGACAACTGTCGTTCGAAGAGATAACGAATCCCTCGATGACGCTCTCAGGCGGTTCAAGCGCGAAGTGTCCAAGGTAGGGACCCTTCGGGAAGTCCGGAAGAGGGAGCATTATGAGAAACCCAGTGAGGCAAAGAAAACGAAGCGGGCTGAGGCCGCAAAGAAAAGACGGACAAAGTCCAGGAGGTAATTTTCGGTGAAAGACCTCGAAAAACGAATCTCCGATGACCTTCTGACGGCCATGAGGCAGCGCAGGGAGATGGAGCTCTCCTCCCTGCGGTTGCTGAAGGCCGAGCTTCAGATGGCCTCGAGCGAAAAGGGGCATACGGGCGATCTCTCCGAGGATGAGATCATCACGAGGATCCAGAAACTCGTGAAACAGCGGAGAGATGCGTCGGAGCAGTATGCCGCCGTCGGAGCCGCCTCCAGAGCGGAAGATGAGCTGAAAGAAGCTCTTTTTCTTGAGACCTATCTTCCCGAACAGCTCGGCGATGCAGAACTTGAGCGCATTATCGAGGAGAGCGCCGCTGAAGCCAAGGCAACGGGCCCGAAGGACGCAGGGAAAGTCATGGGGAAAGTCATGCCCCTTGTGAAGGGGCTGGCCGAAGGCAACCGGGTGAAGACGAAAGTCCAGCGGTACCTTCAGTCCCTTTCTGAGTAAAGTCCGAAAAACGAATACAGGTCAGACAGCCGGGGAAACCCGGCTTTTTTGTACTCAATTCCCTCTGGCCAAACCACATATATTGGGTTAATATACTTTTTGTTATACTACATGTAGGAGGTTTGCCCATGAAGTGTCCCGCCTGCGGAGCCATGGAGACCAGGGTCATCGAGACCCGTACTGCCGACGTCGGACGGATTGTCCGGCGGCGGCGGGAGTGTCCCGAGTGCCAGGTCCGCTTCACGACGTACGAAAAGACAGAGGAAAAACGCCCTCTCCGGGTTATAAAGAAGGACGGCAGCCGGGAGGCCTTCGCCCGGGACAAGATTATCCGGGGGATCAGTCGTGCCTGTGAAAAATTACCCGTCTCCCTCGAGCAGATCGAGGACCTCGCCTCGAAGATCGAGGACGATCTCAAGGCTGAGGGGTACGGCGAGGTGCCGGGTGCCGAGATCGGCCAGCGGATCATGGAGGGGCTGAAGAAGATAAATCAGGTAGCCTACGTCCGCTTCGCCTCGGTCTATAGGGAGTTCACCGATCTAGAAAGCTTTCAGCACGAAATTGCCCGCCTCATGGGCGAAAAATAAGAGCTTTCATCCGTTTAAAAAAGAACCGGGCTTGAGAGAGTATCCTCCGGAGCTGGCAGCGAATGTCGGTCTACTGATGATCAGTGAAATGCATTATGTATCGACGACTGAGTGAATTGCAGCACTTCCGATTTTCGCATTTTTTGTGTATAATTTCTTCGGAATGATCACATCACGCAGGAGGAGGGACTTTACCATGAAGTTGCGGCATGTACTGCTCACGGTTCTGCTCATTTTTGTTCTCGCTGGAACGGCTCTGGCCGCCGATACCATCAGGATCGGCGTATATCTTCCCTTGACGGGCAGAACTGCCTTCGGAGGGCAGCTTGAGCTCGAAGGGGTGCAGATGGCTCACAAGGAAGTACCCGAGGTTCTCGGGAAAAAGGTTGAAATTATCGTCGTGGACAACAAGACCGACAAGGTCGAAGCGGCCAATGCCGTGAAACGCCTTGTGGAGCGCGACAAGGTCGTTGCGGTCATCGGAACCTACGGCTCATCCCTCGCCATGTCCGGCGGAGAAGTGGCCGAAGCCGCGAAGATCCCCATGATGGGCACCTCCTGCACCAACCCTCTTGTCACTCAGGGCAAGAAATATGTCTTCAGAGCATGCTTCATAGACCCCTACCAGGGCGCCGGTGCGGCAACCTACGCTATGAAGACCCTCGGCATGAAAAAGGCCGCTCTGCTCATCGACGTCTCCAATGACTACTGCGTCGGGCTCGGCAGCTTCTTCAAGCAGTCCTACACGAAGCTCGGCGGAGAGATCGTCTCCGAGCTGAAGTACAACTCGGGCGACCAGGACTTCACCGCCCAGCTCACTGAAATCATCAGCAAAAAGCCTGATCTTCTCTACATCCCCGCTGACTTTGCCGAAGGAGCCATCATCATGAAGCAGGCCCAGGAGCTCGGCGCAGAGTTTCAAGTCATGGGCGGCGACGCCATGGACAACCCCGAGATCGTGAAGATCGGCGGCGACGCGGTGGAAGGGTTCATCCACACGACCTTCCCCTATGACCCCTCAATGAAGGATATGAGCCCAATCGCGGCCACCTTCACGGAGAACTGGAAGACGCTTCACCCCGAGAAGGCCCCGAACGTCAACGCGGCCCTCGGCTACGACTCCTATATGCTCGTCATCAACGCCATCAAGACCGCCGGTTCGGCCGAGCCTGAGGCCATCCGCACGGCCCTCGAGAAGACCGTCGGATTCCCCGGCGTCACCGGCAACAAAACCATCAATGCGACCCACGACGCTGAAAGCCCCGTGGGAATCGTCCAGATCAAAAACGGCCAAAAGGTGTTCATCGGAACAGTCGAACCCGAGATGTAAGAAAGAACCGCCTCGGAAAAAAACCGTGTATTCCGGAGGGCGGAGGTTATGCCTCAGCCCTCCATTTTCTTGACGTGAGGGGGAACCTCTTTTGAGCGGAAGCATGTTCATACAGCATCTTTTCAACGCCATCACCCTCGGATCACTCTACGGCCTTATCGCTATCGGATACACTATGGTCTACGGAATTCTTCGCCTGATCAACTTCGCCCACGGCGAAATCTTCATGCTCGGCGCATACTTCGTCTACTACGCCATCACCCTGATGAAGCTGCCCTGGGGAGTTGCCGCCGTCCTTGCGGTGGCCCTTTCATCCCTCTGCGGCATCCTCGTGGATAAAGTAGCCTACAAGCCTCTCCGCAACGCCCCGCGGATCTCCGCCCTCATCAGCGCCATCGGGGTCTCCTTTTTCATTCAGAACCTCAGCCTCGTCGTCTTTTCCGGCCTTCCCCGCCCCGTCATGCGCCCCGACTGGCTCGTGAAGATCATCATCATAGGCAAGGTCCGCATTCTCCCTCTGGCCATCGTCGTGCCCATAGTGACCGTCGCCCTCGTCCTCGGGCTGCTGTGGATCGTCTACAGGACGAAACCCGGCCTCGCCATGAGAGCCATATCCAAGGATATCGAGACGACCCGGCTCATGGGGGTCTCTGTGAACAAGATCATCGCCTTCACCTTCGGCATCGGCTCCGCCCTCGCCGCGGCCTCGGGGATCATGTGGGCCCTTCGCTACCCTCAGATCCACCCCTTCATGGGGCTTTTTCCCGGACTGAAGGCCTTCATCGCGGCCGTCTTCGGAGGCATCGGCTCCATCCACGGGGCCGTCATCGGCGGCATGTTCCTCGGGATCGTCGAGATCATGGCCGTGGCCTTTTTCCCGACTCTCTCGGGATACCGTGATGCCTTCGCTTTCGTCCTGCTCATCGTCATCCTTCTCATGAAGCCCACGGGGCTCATGGGTGAGAAGCTGGAGGACAAGATATGAACATCCGGACGCGGAATCTCCTCCTCAACGGCCTTGTCATCGCCGCAGGGGCTGCCTTCATCTGGTGGGCTCAGGATAATCTCGACGGATACAAGATCCAGGTGCTCAACCTCGTGGCGGTAAACGCGATTCTTGCCCTCAGCCTGAACCTCATCTACGGCTTCACCGGGATGTTCTCCCTCGGGCATGCGGGGTTCATGGCCATAGGTGCCTATGTCTGCTCCCTCCTCATTCTTTCCCCCGCCCAGAAGACCACCATGTGGATCCTTGAGCCCCTCATCTGGCCCCTCTCGGTCGTTCAGGCACCCTTCTTCATCGCAGTCATCCTTGCGGGCCTTGCGGCGGCCCTCTGCGGTCTCCTCATCGCCATACCGGTCCTCCGCCTCGGCGGAGACTATCTCGGCATCGCCACCCTGGGGTTCGCCGAGATCATCCGGGTGGTCCTCACCAACCTCAGCTTCATCACGAACGGCGCCCTCGGGATCAAGGGAATACCGAATGCGGCGAATCTCTGGTGGAACTACGGCTGGCTTCTTCTTACCCTCTTCTTCATGGTGCGCCTGCTGAGCAGCAACTTCGGCAACGTCTTCAAGGCTATCCGGGACGACGAGATCGCCGCGAAGAACATGGGGATCAATACTTTCTTCTATCGGGTGATCTCCTTCTCTATCGGGGCCTTCTTCGCCGGAATCGGCGGCGCCCTCATGGCCAGTCTCGTCACCACCATCGACCCCAAAATGTTTGTCTTCACCCTGACATTCAACGTCCTGATGATCACCGTGGCGGGAGGGCTCGGCTCTCTGACGGGCAGCCTCATAGGAAGCGTGGTCATCACGATCCTTCTCGAATGGCTCAGAATAGTGGAGAACCCCCTGATCCTGGGTTCCTTTGAAATACCGGGAATACCGGGAATGCGGATGGTCATTTTCTCGCTGGCACTCATTCTGATCATCCTCTTCCGCAGCGAAGGGATCATGGGGATGAGAGAGATCACCTGGGACAAGATCTTTGCAGTTTTCGGACGGAGAGGAGCGCGCCATGACAACTCCTGAGCCCATTCTTCGAACGGAGAATCTCACCATGCAGTTCGGCGGTCTCACCGCCGTGAACGATCTTTCCTTTGCGGTGCCGGAACACTCCATCGTCGGGCTTATCGGGCCCAACGGCGCCGGAAAGACCACCGTCTTCAACATGATCACCGGGTTCTACACCCCCACGAAGGGCCGGATCCTCTTCAACGGTCGGGACATCACCGGACTTGTGCCCCATAAGGTGAGCCGGGAGGGAATTTCCCGGACCTTTCAGAATATCCGTCTTTTCTCAAATGAGACAGTCCTCGAGAACGTCATGATCGGCTGCCACGTCCGGCGAAGAGCAAAATGGTGGATGGCGCCCCTCGGCCTTCCCTCCTTCGAGCGGGAGGAGGCGGAAATCAGGATGAAATCTCTGGCCCTTCTCGACTCTCTCGGCCTCGGTGCCCTTGCGCATGAGAACTCCAGCTCCCTTCCCTACGGAGCGCAGCGGCGTCTTGAGATCGCCCGGGCCCTCGCCACGGAGCCGCGCTTTCTCCTCCTCGACGAACCTGCAGCGGGGATGAACCCTCAAGAGACCCGGGAACTGATGGCCTTCATTAAGAACATCCGGGATCAGTTCGACATCACCATTCTGCTCATTGAACACGATATGAAGGTAGTCATGGGGGTCTGTGAGTACATCTGGGTGCTCGACTACGGCGTGAAGATCGCCGAGGGCGGTCCCGAAGCAATTCAATCCGACAAAAAAGTGATCGTGGCGTACCTGGGAGAGGAGTACGTAAAATATGTTGAAAATTGAGGATCTTCACGTCTATTACGGCGCGATCCACGCCGTGAAGGGAATATCCCTTTCAATTCCCAGGGGAAGCATCGTCACCCTCATCGGGGCCAACGGCGCCGGAAAGAGCAGCACGATCCGGGCGATCGCCGGCCTCATCAAGAACATTAAAGGGGAAATTATCTATACTCCTCCTGAAGGGGCCGCGGTCAATCTCGTGGGCAAAGCCCCTGAGGAGATGGTGCGGTGCGGTATCGCCATGAGCCCCGAAGGGCGGCGCATCCTGCCTCACCTTACAGTGGAGGAAAACCTCCAGCTCGGTGCCTATATCAGGAGCGATAAAGAGGGGATTGAACGGGACCGGGAGCATGTCTACAAGCTTTTTCCCCGCCTGAAGGAGCGGTTATGGCAGAAGGGGGGAACCCTTTCGGGAGGAGAGCAGCAGATGCTTGCCGTGGGGCGGGCCCTCATGAGCCAACCCCATCTCGTCATGCTTGACGAACCCTCCCTCGGACTGGCCCCTCTGCTCGTGAAGGAGGTTTTCAGCATCATTGGCGAGATCAACGCCCTGGGCAAGACAGTCCTTCTCGTTGAGCAGAATGCCTTCGCTGCGCTGAAGATTGCCTCCTACGCCTACATCCTCGAAGTCGGAAAAGTCGTCCTCGAAGGCCCCGGGGAGGATCTTCTGACCGACAGCCGAGTGAAAGAAGCCTATCTGGGGGGATAAAGACCCTTAGGGCAGCCGCTTGAGCGGTTGCCCTTTACTGCCTCCTGTACTAGACTGGACTGGTAATTTTACCCGGAAGGAGGAGTCGCTCTTTGAGAAAAATCACCTGGAATCTTCCGAATATGCTGAGCCTTCTTCGGGTGTTTCTCGCACCCCTCGTTTTGATATTTCTCACCTTCAAGTTCACCTATCCAGTCTACGCGGTGAAGGAGCTCGATATTCTTGTGACCTACGGCGACGTCCTTGCCGGAGCGGTCTTCATTCTGGCGGCCCTGACCGACGCGGCCGACGGATACATTGCGAGAAAAAAAGGAATGGTCACTAATCTCGGAAAATTCATCGACCCCGTGGCGGACAAAATCCTCGTCATGGCGGCACTCATCTCCCTCGTTGAGCTTCAGCGGGTCCCGGCATGGATTGCCGTAGTGATCCTCTCCCGCGACCTCATCGTCACGGGTGTGAGGATGGTGGCTGCAGCCGAGGGCCTGGTGATCGCGGCATCGAGGGGAGGAAAGATCAAGACGGTCTTTCAGATCGTGGCCATCTCCTTTCTTATCTTCAATCTTCCCTTCGGACTTCAGATCATGTGGGTCGCCATGGGGCTCACCGTCTGGTCGGGGATGGACTACCTCGTCAAGGGAAAGAAACTCTTCACCGACTGATCCCCCCTTTTCCGCCGAAATACTTTGACCATAAACGGCTCTGGAGCATATAATGTGCGGTGCAACACGCCCTGAACCTCTCCGGGTTCAGAGCTGATCTTCTATTTGAGGTGACGCAATGCTAGATAAATTGAAAAGGGCCTTCGGTCTTGACCCCAACGACCGGGCTTTGAAGCGATACAAAGAAACAGCAGAACAGATCAACGCTCTGGAACCCGAACTTCTCACCCTCTCCGAGGAGGACCTGCGAAGCAGAGGACAGGCTCTGCAGAGCCGGGTCAGGGCGGAGGAGCCTCTCGACGATCTTCTGCCCGAGGTTTTTGCCCTCGTGCGGGAGGTCTCCCGCCGGACCATCGGCCTTCGGCATTTCGACGTCCAGCTCATGGGGGGGATCGCCCTTCACGAGGGAAAGATCACCGAAATGAAGACGGGCGAAGGAAAAACCCTTGTGGCGACCCTCGCGGTGGTGCTGAACGCCCTCGGAGGAAAGGGCGTCCATCTGATTACGGTAAACGACTATCTCGCCCGCCGGGACGCTGAATGGATGGCCCCTATCTATACCTTCCTCGGCCTTAAAGTGGGGGTCATCTACTCCTCCATGGATCAGGACGAACGCTTCTCCGCCTACCGGGCCGATATCACCTACGGTACGAACAGCGAGTTCGGCTTCGACTATCTGCGGGACAACATGGCCGTGTCGGTGGATCATCTGGTCCAGCGGGGACACCACTACTGCATCGTCGACGAGGTGGACTCCATCCTCGTGGACGAGGCGAGAACCCCTCTGATCATCTCCGGTCCCTCCGATGACAATGTGGACATGTACAACACCTCTGACCGTATCGCCCGGCAGCTTCGAGAGGGGCGGGACTACGAAAAGGACGAAAAAGAACGGAACGTGGCCATGACGGAAGAGGGGATCTCCCGGTGCGAAGAGCTTCTGAAGATGCCCGATCTCTTTTCCGACGCAGCTCACTCCGATCTGGCCCACAGGATCGTCCAGGCCCTGAAGGCTCACATTCTCTTTCAGCGGGACGTACACTACATGGTGAAGGACGGCGAGATCGTCATCGTCGACGAATTCACGGGCAGGCTCATGACGGGCCGGCGCTACAGCGACGGACTTCACCAGGCCATTGAGGCAAAGGAGCGGGTGAAGGTGGGCCGGGAGAGCCAGACCCTGGCGACCATCACTCTGCAGAACTATTTCCGAATGTACCGCAAGCTGGCGGGCATGACCGGAACCGCAGCCACGGAGGCCGAGGAGTTCAAGGAGATCTATGGCCTCCCCGTCGTCGTCCTTCCCACGAACGAGGAGATGATCCGCCTCGACCACCCCGACGCGATCTACCGGACCGTGATGGAGAAGTTTTCCGCTGTGGCCGATGAAATTCAGGAATCCTACGCCGCGGGAACCCCCGTTCTCGTGGGAACGACCTCCATCGAGAACTCCGAACGGATCAGCAAGCTCTTGAAGGCCCGAAAAATACCTCATCAGGTGCTGAACGCGAAGCACCATGAAAAAGAGGCCCAGATCGTGGCCCAGGCCGGTCATTTCGGCGCCGTCACCGTGGCGACCAATATGGCCGGACGTGGCACGGACATCATCCTGGGAGGGAATCCAGAGTTTCTCGCCAGAGAGGCCCTTCGAAAAGAAACTCCCGATGAAGACGGACGGGAAGAAAGATTTGCCGGCCTTCTCGAGGACTATCGTGAGCAATGCCTGCAAGAACGGGAAAAGGTAAAGGCCCTCGGCGGCCTGAAGATCATCGGTACGGAGCGGCATGAGGCCCGGCGCATCGACAACCAGCTTCGGGGACGGGCGGGGCGTCAGGGCGATCCCGGGGCGAGCCGCTTCTATCTCGCCCTCGAGGACGACCTCCTTCGGCTCTTCGGCTCCGAGCGGATTCAGGGGCTCATGGAAAAATTGGGCATGGAGGAGGGGGAGTCCATCGAGCACCCGCTCCTCACGAAGGCCATCGCCTCCGCTCAGAAGAAGGTTGAGGAGATGCACTTCGACATCCGCAAGCAGCTCCTCGCCTACGACAACGTCATGAACCGCCAGCGGGAGGCCGTCTACGCCGAACGGCAGCAGATCCTCCGGGACGAGGGGATAGAGGACCACGCCTGGGATATCATCGACGGCGTGGTGGATGACATCCTCGAAAAGTATTATCCCGAGGATGGAGAAGCGGACGAGGGGAGAGCTCAGGCCAGGCTGAAATCCATCTTCGGTCCCGGTCTCGAAGAGCACCTCGCGGGAGTGGATTCCTTTCGGGGAATGGAAGAACAGAGAGAAGGGCTCAAAAAAGCAATTTTCGGACGATTTCACGCCCGCCTCGATGAGCTCGGAGACGAAGCCGGGCCGCTGCTGCGGTTCCTCGTACTCCACACCCTTGATAACGGATGGAAGGATCACCTCCTCGCCATGGATGAGCTTCGGCGAGGGATCGGCCTTCGGGCCATAGGCCAGAAGGATCCTTTGCTTGAATATCAGTTCGAGTCCTACAATCTCTTCCAGGAGATGATGGAACGGGTCCGCGAATCCGTGGCCGAACTCGCCTTCCGGGTGCGGATCGTCTCTGAACCACGGGCTGATCAGCCCCGGGCCCGGAGAGAAAGCCGGGACTTCCTTCTCCCTTTCGGGCCGGAGGCCGGGCGGGGAGGCCCTCCTGAAAGAGAGGCTCCGTCCCAGCCGGTGAAACGGGGACCCAAGGTCGGGCGCAATGACCCCTGCCCCTGCGGCAGCGGAAAAAAATACAAGCACTGCTGCGGCTCCGGCCGCTGAAAGAAAAGCTGCCCAACGCAGCCGAGAAAGGAGTTCCTCCCATGGCAATGACCACAAAAAGACTGTTCCGCCCGATGACACTTTTTTGCGCCGTTCTGCTTCTCTTCCTCCTCTCCGGAAGAGGAACGGGAGCGGAGGGGGCTCCTTCAAAAGACCCTCTTCCCAGTATCCCTCGCCTTATTCAGGAAAGCCCCGGGTTTTCAGATCACCCCCAGAGCAACGGGATCGTCTGGCTCCGGAGGATGCGCTACTCTCTCGAGGCCGACGGCTCCCTGACGAGGGTCTCCACTCGGGTTATCCTCGCCAAAAGGGGCATTTCGGAGAAGTGGACCCGTTGGACTTTTCCTGCGGCTGAAGGAACGTCCGTCGAAGTTCTTTCCGCGGCCCTCTATGACCCCGGCACGGGGGGGCTCCTTGCCCCTGTGATCCCCCTCAGAACAGAAAAAGATGGGATATCCGTCGTTGAGATCTTCTACCCTGATGTCCAAGAGGAATTCATCATCCTCCTCTCGCTGAAAGAGGTTTTCGCCCGGAAGTTCGCTGTGGAGGATCTGCTGTGGTTGAATGAGGAACTCCCCCAATGGGAGCAGTCCATCATAGTGGACGTCTCCTCGGGAAGCGAGCTTGCAATCGCCTCCTCGGGAACGGGCGACCCGAAGAAGGAGAAGGCCGGCCCAGTGGACCGGTATACCTGGCACATCATGAACAGCCCCGCCTGGTCGGGCAGAACGCTGAAAAGCGGCGCCCGCTCCTACGTCTCATTCAGTACCCATAAGGGCCCCGCTTCCCTCGCTCTTGCCCTTGAGCCCCTTGAGAAGAGACTTCTGCCGTCCCCCCCTTCGGGAGCGCAGGCAGTCATCAACTCGGGCAACAAGCTGAAGGCGGGGTACGCCCTCATGGAATGGCTCCGGAAGGCGCCTGGATTTCCCCCCTCTCTTTCGTCCTCCTTTGTACGGACGGACATCCCCGCGGAGGGGCCCTGGACGGAGTGGGAGAAGGTCCTTCTCCTGAACCGCTGGATTCGAAGCGCCGGATGGGAGAGCAAGCTCTCCTGGGTTGCCGCCCATCCTCTCGATGAGAACAGCCCCGCATCCCTCGCCTCGGTACTCCGGCCCGTGACGGAGCTGAACTATCAGGGGGTATCCCCCTTCTACTACGACTTCGGAGCCCTCGCTCTTCCCGGCGAAACGCCGCCCTCTCTGTGGGGGCAACACATTTTCACCCGATCAGAAAGCGGCCTTGAAGGGAAAATAGCTTCGGGAAGCTCCGCCGCTGAGCACCGTCTTTCCATAGAGTGGGTCCTCGATCTCAACAAGGAGGGCAAAACAGCGGGAAAGGTGACCGTCTTCGTCCGCAACGGCTGGGTGGCATTTTTCTTCCCCCGCTCGAACCCCGATGATGCCTCCATTGCGCGCATGGCCACAGAGCTCTTTCCGGACAGGCGGTTTCCCGAGGGAAGCGCCGAGGTGAAGGCCATCAAGTACGGCTGGCAGATCACCCTTCCCGCGGAGGAGAAGCAGTCCATCGTGAGCGGCGGCGCCATGCTCGTCCCCTTTCCCGGAGCAACGCCCTCATGGATCGCCGAACTCGGCCGATCTTCCGGCGCCTATCGGATGGCCTTTCCCTTCGTGGCGGAGCAGAAGTTCGTCCTCCGGCTGCCTCCGAAGACCGATGTGGTCGTGCTGCCCGACGGTATGAAAAGAGAGTTGGAGAAGGTGCGGTACGAGGAGTCGGTCTACTACAATAAACGACGCAATACCATCACGGCGGAATCAAAGATCGTCCTCTCCGCCGACGAGATCACCGAGGGCATCGGAAGATCCCTTGCCGAGGGAGCGCAGCGCTGGATTGCCTATTCCGCCAAAACGCTTCCTCTTCGGATCCGGTAGTAAGGGACGAAAATCTGGAGGTGCACCATGGGGAACGCAGAAAAAACTCTTCGGCGAAAGGTCGAAGGAGTTCTTCTGGAGATCGCCGCGGAGAAGGGAATCTCTCCGTCAGATCTGTCGGAAGTGGTCTTTGAAAAACCAAAAAGAGAAGGGCAGGGGGATCTTTCCACCAACTGCGCCATGCAGATGTGCCGCAACTTCAGAGAGAAGCCCCTGTCTCTGGCACAAACGATCGTTGAACGTCTGTCATCCGACCCCCTGCTTGAAAAAGTGGAGACCGCCGGCCCCGGATTCATCAATTTCTTTCTCTCCCCTCTCTGGATGGGGAGCGTGCTGAAGGATGTCCTTTCAGCGGGAGAGACCTACGGCTCTTCGGCCCTCGGTGCGGAGAAGAAAGTGCAGGTCGAGTTCGTCAGTGCCAACCCCACCGGACCCCTTCACGTGGGGCACGGCCGGGGCGCCGCCGTGGGGGACATCATCGCGAACATTCTCTCCTTCACCGGATGGAAGGTGGAGCGGGAGTACTACATCAACGATGCCGGCCTCCAGATGGAGATTCTGGGCCGGTCCACCCGGGCCCGATATTTTGAACTGGCCGGTCGTGCAGAAGACGCACCCTTTCCCGAGGACGGATACAAGGGAGAGTATATTTATGATATCGCCCGGAAGATCCTCGATTCTGAGCAGGAACGTCATCTCGACCTTTCTCTTGAGGAGAGTCTTCCCTTTTTCAGGACTTTTGCGGCCCGGGAGATTCTCGAGTCCATAAAAAAAGACCTTTATGATTTCGGCGTGGAATTCGACGTCTGGTTTTCCGAGAAGAGCCTCTACGAGCGGGATCTCGTTCCGGCGGCCATGGAGGCACTGAAGGAACGGGACTTCGCCTTCGAAAACGATGGAGCTCTCTGGTTCAAGGCCACGGACTTCACCGACGAAAAGGACCGGGTACTCATCCGCAGCAACGGCATGCCCACCTACTTCGCCTCGGATATCACCTATCACAAGGAGAAGTTCGACCGGGGATTCGACCGGGTCATCAACATCTGGGGAGCCGACCACCACGGCTATGTCCCCCGGATGAAGGCGGGAGTCGAGGCTCTGGGACGAAGCCCCGACGACCTCCAGGTGCTTCTCATCCAGTTCGTCAACCTCCTTCGGGATGGAGCTCAGGTGGCTATGTCCACCCGGTCGGGGCAGTTCGTCACCCTCCGGGACGTAATCAACGAGGTGGGAGTGGATGCCACCCGTTATTTCTTCGTCATGCGCCGCAGCGATTCTCATCTCGACTTCGATCTCGAGCTCGCCAAGGCCGCCTCCACGGAGAACCCCGTCTACTACGTTCAGTACGCCCATGCCAGAATATGCAGCGTGCTGCGAGAGGCCGAGTCCAGAGGGGTCGCCATCCCCGCCCTTGAGGAGATCCGTCCCGAGATCTACGAAAGCGATGAGGAGAGGAAACTCATCTCCCGCCTGGCTGCGTTCCCCGACGAGATGGAAAAGGCATCGAAAGAGCTGGCCCCCCATATGGTCGTGAACTATGTTTTTGAACTTGCGGGAGAATTTCACTCGTTCTACAACGCGAAAAGGGTGCTGGGAGAGGAGGAGGCCGTCCTCAAGGCCCGGCTGCTTCTCGTGAAGGCCGCCGGAACGGTTCTTTCCACCGCCCTTGCCCTTCTGGGCGTAACCGCCCCTGAAAGGATGTAGTGTATGTGCTCCGCCTTCGATGGATTCTCCTCGCAGCCATACTGAGCCTTTTTGTCGCCATCATGGGGACGGCCTATTTTATTGAGCTGCAGAAAATAAGCCGCCTGACGGCGGCCGTGGACGAACGGATGGCCCGGCTCGTCTCTCTGAGCAGGACCGTTCAGGAGCTTCAGGAGAAGGTCGCGTTCTACGGCACTCCCGAGGGGGTTGCCCATTTGGCCAGAGAGCAGTATAACCTCGCCTTTCCGGGAGAACAGGTCTACAAGATCGAAGTGAAGAAAGAGAAGAAAACAAAGGATTCCTTGCCCGGAGAGAAGCGATAGGGTATAATTCCGGAGCATGTTTTTTCCCTGCCTCTTCGGAGAGAAGAGGCCAAAAGTCCAGAGGGAGGAGGTGAAGTACAGTGCGGCCCTATGAAATGATGGTGCTTATAAGCGCCGAACTTGAGGATCCGAAAGAGGAACTCACAAAGATGGAAGAGGTCGTACAGAGTCTTGGAGGGGTAGTGGCCAAGACTGATGTGTGGGGAAAAAGGCGTCTTGCCTATCCCATCGACAAAAAAACTGAAGGGGTCTACGCGCTCTGCAATTTCTCGCTTGATCCCGACCAACTCGTGGAAATGAACCGCGTGCTTGGTCTGCGTCCCAATATCTATCGTCAGATGACAATCCGTCTTGACGAAAAATAAGGAGGCGGCGTAATGGCGCGAGGATTCAACAAAGTCATTCTGATGGGCAACCTTGCCCGGGATCCCGAAATTCGATACACCGTAGACAAAAGGGCCATGGCCCGTTTTGCCGTCGCAGTGAACAACACGTGGAAGGACAAAAACGGCGAGCTTCAGGAGAGCGTCGATTTCATTCCCGTCGTCGTCTGGGGTCCCCAGGCTGAAAACTGCGAGCGGTATCTTAAAAAAGGAAACCCCGTTCTCGTTGAGGGCAGAATCCAGGTCCGAAGCTACGAGGCGAAGGATGGCTCAGGAAAACGCTATGCTACCGACGTGGTGGCCGTGGGTGTGACTTTTCTCGGCTCGAAGCGGCAGGAGGAGTCCTCCGGATCCTTCGACGATGAGGGGTTCGGAGACAGCATCCGAAAGGACAAGCGCTTCGGTGCCTCAGACGAGGACTTTCCCATGGATATTTCAGAGGTTCAGAACGAAGAAGATGCGGATATCCCCTTCTAGGGGGAGACCGCTCAAGGAGGTTGAGATCGTACAATGGCGATGAACGAAGGCCGAAGCGAACGAAGCGAAGGCAGAGGATCAGGCGGCCCCGGAGGTAGGGGCGGCCGCAGGGGAGGCAAGCGACGCCCCAAGGTATGTTTCTTCTGCGTGGATAAAATAGAGCATGTCGATTACAAGGATGTGGAAAAGCTCAGGAAATATGTGAGCGAACGGGGAAAGATCATGCCCCGCAGAGTGACCGGAAACTGCGCGAAACACCAGCGCCAGCTGACGGAGGCAATAAAAAGAGCCCGCTACATGGCCCTTATTCCCTTCTCCGTAGAGTAACACCCCTGAACAGTCGGGTCTATTTCGTCGGAGGAGGAGCACACCGCTTCTCCTCCGGTTTTTTTCGTCTCCCCGGCATCTGCTGATTTCCCCTTCAGACCGGGAATAAGGAGGTTCTGTCATTGTCCCCCACTCGAAGCCTCGTCGAGTCCGCCCTTCTCTCGGGACTGGCGGTGGTCCTTTTTCTCGCCGCCCAGTTTCTGCCCGTGGTGGGAGTCGGGTTTTCCCTTCTCACCCCGGCCCCTCTCGTGATTCTCGGGCTTCGTCACGACCTTAAGAAATCGGCCCTCGGACTGGCCATCTCCACCCTCCTCGCGGCTATCTTTCTCGGCCCTCTCTCGGCCCTTTTCTTTCTTCTCGGTTTCGGAGTTCTCGGTGTCGGGCTCGGTTTTCTTGCAAAGAGATGCGAGACGAGCGTGGAGGTCCTGCTCTACGGAATTTTACTCTCCCTCGGAAGCAAACTGATCCTCATGGTGATCGCAGGAAAGGTCACGGGGATCAACCCCTTCCAGCTTGACGGTGCGGAGATGACGGCGATGATCGACCGAATTTTCTCCTTTTATGAGACATCGGGAATGTCGAAGGAGTACCTTGAGACGGTGCGGGAGCAGTTCACCCAATCCATCGCCGTTCTGCCCCTCATATTTCCGACGATCCTCACCGTCG
Source organism: uncultured Synergistaceae bacterium (assembly GCA_964483085.1). Lineage (GTDB taxonomy): Bacteria > Synergistota > Synergistia > Synergistales > Aminobacteriaceae > JALHFZ01. The sequence goes on along the minus strand of CAYZZX010000013.1, from coordinate 2,428 downwards.
CTGCAGCCCTCGACTGCTACCTCAGTTACGCCGTCAGCGCCTGGGTGCTCCGCCGGATCGGCGGGCCCTATCTTCCTCCCCTTCCTCCCTTTGCCCGATGGCGCTTTCCGAAGAGCGTCTTCGGCGCGCTGCTCGCCGCGGTTATCCTCACGCTGCTCGGAAGCCGGGGGACGGAGTGGAATCTCGCCCTCCGGGCGGGGACGAATCTGCGGATGCTTGTGAACTTTCTTTTTCTTCTGCAGGGTCTGTCCCTTCTCTGGTATTATCTCGGAGGCTCGGCCTCCCGTAAGGGCGGTCGTGTTCTTCGGACAGTTGTTATAATAGTTGCGGTGTTGGTGCCGCTTTTTTCCACCCTTCTCGTTCTGGCGGGAATAGGGGATATGTGGCTTGATTTTCGCAGCCGCTACAGGAGGAATGAGTCATGAAAGTCATATTGAAGCAGGATGTCAACAAGCTCGGAGCTGCAGGAGATCTCGTGGAGACTTCAGCCGGATACGCCCGGAATTATCTTTTTCCCCGGAGTCTCGCTGAGGAGGCCACTCCGGCGAAACTCCGGGAGTGGAAAGTCCGGGAGGAAGCGAACCAAAAGCGGGAGGAAAAGCTGAAGGACGAGGCTGCCGAGACGGCGAAAAAACTGTCAGGCAAGTTGGTGCGGGTGCAGGTGAGCGCGGGAGAAAAGGGAAAGCTTTTCGGCAGCGTCACTACGGCGAATGTTGCGGAAAACATCACCTCGCAGCTCGGCATCGCCGTGGACAAGCGGGATATCCGCCTCGCCGAGACGGTGAAGCAGACCGGCTCCTATCCTTTTTTCATTCGTCTTTATACGGGAATTGAAGCGGAGATGACCCTCGTCGTCGAGGGCGAATGATGGCGTCACCCTCGTCCTGGGACCGCACGCCTCCCGTCTCCTTTGAGGCGGAAAGGTCAGTTCTCGGTTCATGTCTCATGGACAGGGAGGCCCTCAATATCGTCATGGAAATTCTCCAGCCAGAGGATTTCTATGATCTGAACCACCGTGCCGCCTTCGATGTCATCTACGAAATGGCCCAGAGGGACAAGCCTGTGGATCCCCTCACCTTTCTCGAGGAGCTTTCCCGGGCCGGAAAGGCCGAACGCCTCGGCGGGCAGCCGTACCTCGCCTCTCTGATAGACAGCGTTCCCACAACGGCCAATGTGGAGTACCATGCCGGAATCGTCCGGGACAAGGCCATCCACCGGAGGCTCATCGCCGCGGGAAACACTATCATCAAACTTGGATATTCCGAGGAGCTCGAGGTGGACGAAGCGCTTGAGGAGGCCGAACGGGCCGTCTTCGAGATCGCCCAGAAAAGGAACACCACGAATTTCCGCCACGTGGGAGAGGTTCTCGGAAGGACCTTCCTGCAGATAGAGGAGCAGTACAACCGCCCCGATCAGGAGGTCACAGGATTTCAGTCGGGGTTTTATGAGCTTGACAGAATCACCGGAGGCTTTCAGCCCGGAAGCCTCAATATCGTGGCCGCCCGCCCCTCCATGGGAAAGACCGCCCTCGCCATCAACATCGCCCAGTTCGGAGGACAGGAAACGGGACAACCCGTGCTCATCTTCAGCCTCGAAATGGGGGCAGAGCAGCTCGTTCAGAGAATGCTCGGAGCGGAAGCCAGAATCAATATCCACGATCTGAGGAGCGGCTCCTTTCCGAAGGGTGCCTGGGAGTCCCTCGCCGAGGGAGCGGGGCGTCTCGCCGAAGCTCCCATCTATATCGATGACAGCTCCATGCTCTCAACCCTTGAGCTCCGCGCCCGGTGCAGAAGGTTCAAGTCCCGCCACAATAACCTCGGCCTGGTAGTGGTGGACTATCTTCAGCTCATGAGTTCGTCCCGTAAAATAGAGAACAAGCAGCAGGAGGTGGCGGAGATCTCGAGAGCTCTGAAGGGGGTCGCCCGGGAACTTGAGGTTCCGGTCATCGCCCTCTCTCAGCTCTCGAGGGCTGTGGAGCAGCGCACCGAGAAGAAGCCCCAGCTCTCCGACCTTCGGGACAGCGGCGCTATCGAACAGGACGCCGACACGGTCATCCTCCTCTACCGCCCGGGGTATTACGAACCGGGAGCTCCCGGAGAGACGGAGGACAACCGGGCATTCCTCAGTATCGCCAAGCACAGAAACGGACCCACCGGAGAGATCTCCCTCGTCTTCCTGAGGGAGTATACGCGCTTCGTGAACGCCGACCGCTCCTACTGAGAAGCTTCACCTCGGGCTCTTTAGGGCGGACCATTGAAGAGCGGAGCCCGGGGGCGTAGAATAACCGGAGATTATGTATAAAAAAATGGCTGACGGAACGGGAGAATGATATGGCTGGAGTACTGGATTTCCTGAGAAGCGAACGGAGAATGGAAAAAGTCGACCTTCCTGCCCCCTCTGAAGAGAAGGGGGAGAGGCTTATCCATAT
>CAYZZX010000012.1:0-36924 GCA_964483085.1 uncultured Synergistaceae bacterium | reverse complement strand
TCGTCGTAATATGGTACCGTTTCTGCAGCTCCCCCACTTCGGCCAGGTCTTCCGGTGTAGCGTTCCGATAGGTAATCATCGGTTACCCTCCTTCTATTCGCAGTACCATACAGTGGTGCTTTGCACAAATGAAACAAACAAGGATTATGTTAGCCTGAAGAACAACGCAAGGCAACAAGCGATATGCTTGAGAATCTCCCTGAATTGCACCCAACGCAGTTTGCAGGCAAAGAAGTTAGCACTGGAGGAATCGTCTTCCCAGGCCAAACCACCATGGGGCTCTAGAAAAACTATCTCAAGAAAACAGAGATTCGTTCTCCAGCTTTTCGGAGCATATTCCCGCTGAACAAGCCACCCGAAAAAACGACCTTGAGACAGCCCGCACTCTTGTCAGAAAAGCGCGAAGATACAATGAGCTGGATTCCCCCTTGACAGCACTGGGTTGCTCCCTTATCATACTTGGGCACTTCACCAACACTTCCCTTGGGGAATCGTCCAATGGCAGGACACCTGACTCTGGATCAGGTAATCTAGGTTCGAATCCTGGTTCCCCAGCCAGAAAGTAATTGGCCCCATCGACTAGTGGCCTAGGTCGTAACCCTCTCAAGGTTAAAACACGGGTTCGAATCCCGTTGGGGCTACCAAATATATATCCCGTTCTCTGCGAACGGCAGATTTAAAAAGAGGCCGCCTCTTCCGAGGCAGCCTCTTTTTTCATGGCAGCTCCCCATTTCCAGCTGAAAAATGTTATCTTAGAAGCCGCCGCAGGAACTCATGGTCCTGAGATTTTTTTGTACGGTATAATGACGGAAATACTTATCCCGACGAAGGAGGATGGCCATGGACAATTTCTTCTGGTTTCTCCTGGCAGCCGTTGCTGCAGCGCTTCTCTACCTCATCTATATCTATAACTCTCTTGTGAGAAAGAAGGCCCATGTAGAAAACGGCCTCAGCCAGATAGACGTTCAGCTTAAGCGCCGATATGACCTTATTCCAAATCTCGTGGAGACCGTAAAGGCGTACGCTGCTCACGAACGGGGAATCTTCGAACGGATCGCCGCCCTCCGCAGCGCCTCTCTCTCAGCCTCAACCCTCGAAGAGACCGCTCCCATCCAAAACCAGCTCACCGGCGCGCTGAAATCCCTTCTCGCGGTGTCGGAGAACTACCCTGAACTAAAGGCGGACGGAAATTTTCTCGCTCTTCAAGAGGAGCTCGCCTCCACGGAGAACAAAATCGCCTTCGCCCGCCAATACTATAACGATGCCGTGAGGGATCACAACATCACCATCTCCGTATTCCCCAACAATATTCTGTCTGCACGCCTCGGGTACTCCGCCCGCCCCTTATGGACCGTGGACGATGCGGCAGAACGAGAGACCGTCCCTGTCTCCTTCGGTGAAGACCATGGCAAGCTTTAACCGGCTCATAGACCGCAACAAGCGCCTGTCGGTGCTGCTCTTCATCCTCACTGCCGCTCTTCTCGGACTCCTCGGAGCCGGAGCGAGCTACTGGTGGGGAGGAGACTGGATCAGCGGACTTCTCATCGCCCTCGGAGTGGCCGTGGTCTATTTTCTCCTCTCGTGGAATTTCGGCGCCTCCCTCGTCCTCAGCTCGAGCGGCGCCCGGGAGATAACCCATGATGATATTCCCCAGCTCTGGAACGTCATCGAAGAGCTTTCCATAGCCGGAGGAATACCTCCGCCGAAAGTCTACATCATTGAGGACGACGCCCTGAACGCCTTCGCTACGGGTAAAGACCCCGCCCATGCCAGCGTGGCAATCACCCGGGGGCTGATGGAAAAGCTGAACCGCGAGGAGCTGCAGGCGGTCATGGCCCATGAGATGTCCCACGTCAGGAACTACGATATCCGGTTTTCCATGCTCATGGCCGTCATGGTGGGATCCATCGTTCTTCTGGCGGATGGAATCCGACGAAGCATGTTCTTCGGCAGGCGGCGCAGCAGAGACTCTCAGGGAAGTGGTCAGGGGCAGGCGATACTCGCCATTTTCGCCATTCTTCTTTCCATTCTCGCTCCCCTGCTGGCAACGCTTATCCAGCTCGCCGTAAGCCGGCAGCGGGAGTATCTCGCCGATGCCTCTGCAGTTGAGCTGACCCGCAACCCGGCAGGGTTGATCTCGGCCTTGAAAAAACTCACGGCAGATACAAACGAGCTGGAGACAGCCAACCGTGGAATGCAGCATCTCTACATCGTAAACCCCTTCAACCGCAAGAAGAAGGGAGCGAACAGTCTCTTCAGCACCCATCCATCCCTCGAATCCAGAATCGAACGCCTTCAGGGCCTCATCGGGCAGTATCAGTGATTCGAAGGCGTCATTTTCTCATCGAGGGCAGAGTGCAGGGAGTGGGGTTTCGTCACTGGGCGGCGAGATCAGCACAAAAACTGGATGTAACCGGCTGGGTTCGAAATCTGCCCGGGGGTTCTGTAGAGGTCGAAGCCGAGGGTAGCGAGGAATCTCTGGATATTCTCGAGACATTGCTCCGGAAGGGGCCTTCCTCCGCCCGGGTCGTCCGGGTGACGGCAATAGACAGTGTTGTGAAAGAATCAGAGGACTCTTTCCATATTCGTCATTTCTAATCACACAAGTTTTTTGGAAAGGTGACAGTATCCGATGACAGGTCTTCTTTTCGCTTTTCTCACCGGAGCAGCAGGCTGCCTGGTGTTCCAGAAGTTCTCTCTGCCTGTTCCGGGAATTCTCGGCTCTCTCTTTTTCGCCGCAGCATTAAATCTGTCGGGATATTTTCCCGACTTTCCTATCCAGTGGCTTTCATGGTTCGGTAACATCGTTATCGGTGCCTATGTAGGGCTGCAGGTCAACAGGACGTCCCTCGGATTTCTGAGAGAGCTCCCCTTGCCCGCTTTGATCGTCTCCGGAGGAATGCTTTTTCTTTCCCTCGCGGGAGGAGCTCTCCTCTACTGGTTCAGCAGTCTCGACATGGCCACAGCTTTTCTCGGCTCCACAACGGGAGGCATCGCCGAGATGGCCCTTCTGGCCTTATCCCTTGGTGCGGATATGGCCAGCGTCACCCTTTTACAGGTCTTCCGGCTTCTTGCCGCAATCCTTGTTACCCCCACAGTCTGCCGGAAGTGGACTCAATGGCAGAACAGAAGGGAAAAAAAGGCTTTCTCTTCCGCCTTTGTACGGAAGGCAGAGAAGAAACGCCCCTCCGCCCTCTCCGATGATGAGAGCGATGCAGCGGCGGCGCCGCGGTTTTCCCTGCAGAAAGTGGTGCTTCTTTTTACCATCGCCCTGGCAGGAGGACTCACAGGCTTTTACCTCAGAATGCCCGTGGGGCTGCTGACCGGCGCAATGTTCTCCGTCGCCGCTGCGGGGCTTACGGGCCTTGATTTGGGACGGGTTCCGCCCGTTCTCAGGACTATGGCCCAGATCGGCATTGGAGTTGTCATCGCCTCGAGTGTCACCCTCTCCACCCTCAGGCAGTTCACCCTCCTCGCCGGGCCTGTAATTCTACTGACGGGGATCATGGTTCTGTGCAGCATCGGTCTTGCTGTGCTCCTTCACAAAATGACCGGGTGGGATTACCCCACCTGCCTTCTCTCCACATCCCTCGGGGGGCTCTCCCAGATGGCAATCATCGCCGAGGAAATGGGTGCAGATCCGTTGAAGGTAAGCATCCTTCAGACAGTTCGCCTCGTCTCAATCCTCATGGTCCTTCCTTTTCTTTTCAACTTCCTTTTTCACGCATAAACCTCCCTTCCGGCTGATATCATCCAAAGAACGCCACTCCTGCTTAAAAGTGACCTGGTATATATTTCCTTCTCTACCACCACGAAGAGAGCCAGCCCCCACAGGGAAGCTGGCTCTCTTCGTATCAATTCAATCGAAAATCAACTGGTCCAAACCTTACAGAGTTGCTCTGCTCTGGCTTCCGTCGTCCCAGGTGAGGACAATTTCATAGCTCGTTATCAGGTTTCTCCTCAGGAATCCCTCGTCCGCCACGAAGAGCTGCAGGTTCTGATGGGGCGGAACGTCGAACGTGACCGTGCCGTTCTGACGGTTGAGCAGGCCGCTCTTTCCGGGGGCGAGCACACCGAGAAGGGGAAATCCGCTGCCCGGAATAGTATCCCACCGAAGGGTGTCCCTGGACCCCTTTCCGATGAGTACGATATTTTTGACCCGTCCCTCTCCGTAGATACGAAATTCGAAGACCCAGTCCATATTTCCATCAGCCCCGGGACGTTCGCTCCGGCTCACATAGTCGCTGCTTGAGGCCTGTCTGGGAGGATAGAGACGTATTTCATCGTCTGCTCTGGGTTTTTCAGGCAGAGATGAGGTGCCGGTGTAGGGGGTGATCTCCCTCGAGAGCACTCGGCCGTCGTCATAGGTGAGTGTTATTTTCGACCGGGTACCGGAATCGTCCAGAGTGCCGTTGTTCTCCATTCTGAGGCGGTACTCCCCAGATCTCGATACGGGGATGGAGACGGAGCCGTTTTCTCTGTTGAGCATTCTGTCGCTGCTGTCAAAGACGCCGAGAAGCCAGCGACCGTTTCCGGGAATGGTGTCCCATTCCCCTGCTCCGCCCGAGGTGTTGAGGACGGTCATGGAGACGATGGTGCCCGGAGTGCTCACTACTATATCGGCCTCCCAATCAAGGGAGCCGTTTCCGGCCCGTTTTTCGTTATTTCCGACGAAGTCTCGGTTTCCACGGCCGAGCATTCTGGCTGAACCGTCAAAGGTTTTCTGATCTGCGGGTGCGGAGGGACTTCCGATTGTTGCCCTCGCCTCTGTGCTGTCGGAGAAGAAGAGGGTGACTACGAATTCGGACCTGCCCTTTTCAATAGCGCCGTTATCGGTCAGCCAGAGATCGAGAACCGTTCGTCCGCGAACATCTGCCTGAATGCTTCCGTCCTGACTGTTCAGGACCTTGCCGGAAGAGCTGGCCGCAACAAGCCAGGTATTGCTGCCCGGAACTGTATCCCACTCTCCGGCATCTCCGCGGACGCTCTGCACCCGAATTCCGGTGAGCGTTCCGTTTCCCTGCAGAGCAAGCCGGATGTGGCGGTCAATTATGCCGTCTCCGCGGAGCTGCTTGTTCTTTCCGGTAAGGTCGCGCCGCTCTTCATCGGTCCAGACGGCAGAGGTGATCTTCACCGATGACGTTTGTTTCTGCGCGGTCGCGGGTACCGAAACGGTCGCGCTGTTTTCAGAATCATCCACGAAGCGGACTGAAAGGGTGAAGTTCCCTCCCCGGGCGATGGACCCGTCATCCGATACAGTGATGGTGAATCCGAACCCCAGAAGGAATGGAGTGAGGGGCATGCTGCCGCTGCTTTCCGTGAGGACTTTTCCCTGTCCGTCCTTCACCTGCATGCCGGGGATTTCGTTTCCGGCTCTTGTATCCCAAACTGACCGGCCATCCTCTGACGTGAGCTGAAAGCCCGTGATCGCACCGCCGATCCCATTGATGCTTCCGGTGAAGACGGCATCAGGCTTCCCGTCCGGCTGGGAACTTTCTCCCGGACCGAGGACATCGGCGGTCATTCCCTGAAAAGTCAGCCGCTGAATATCCCCCATGGCTGCGAATCCAACAGAAGCTGTCAGAAGAAGAAGGAACGCAGAGAGGGATGCTATGGTGAAAATGAATTTTCTATTCATCTTTCTCATCTCCTTGATAGTATTAAAGATAGCTTGATTATAACATATGGCAATAAACTTTATCCCTATGAAGGGAATATCCGCAGCTCTTTGCTGGTGTATAATGTATAGGGAATATATCTTCAACAGAAGAAGGAGGTCTTTCGTAATGAACACTCTCTCTATCCGTCATTACGTTCCCGCCCCGGGTTCGGGCGTCCTCTGCCCCCCCTGCGACGAGACGAATACAGCACTTCGGGATATGGTCGAGGAGCTTTCTCCCAAATTGGCAAATCTCAACGTTACCCTCTCTCTTCAGACCCTCGAGATCCCGAATATCACCTCAAAGAACAGCGGAAAGCTGAACTACCTTTCTTTCTACGGCCCTGAGATGGGGCTGAAGACCGAGCGGAGCATTGAGGACGTTCTCGAGGCTCCCGTAAGCTACAGCGAGTGCGAAGGATGCGAGCTTTCCGGAGGAGAATCCTTCGCTGTCCGCACACTTGAGATCGAAGGGGAACTCTACCGGGCCCTTCCTCCGGGAGTGCTCACTGATGCCCTTATACGGGTGGTCTTTTCCGTCATGGGAGACTGTTCTGCTGCGGGAGGATGCGAAACCTGCTCGGGGTGCGGTCCGCTATGAGCAGTTCGGAAAATACGACCGGAAAAGAAGTCTGGGTCACCACGAAAGGCGGCGACAGAGGGGAGACGAGCCTGGCGAACGGTCAGCGGGTTCCTAAGGACCATCCCCGGGTGGAAACCTACGGTACGCTGGACGAATGTCAGGCCCAGGTGGGGCTTGCGCGGTCCCTCTGTGAATACCCCGAGGTCTGCGAGCAGCTCTGCATTCTCGAGCAGGAGTTAGGGAAAGCCATGGGGCACATCGCCCTCTACCCGGGCCTTCCCTGTCCTGATATAGGCATCCTTGAGGAAATAACAGAAAGAGCAGGAGAACGGGCGGGGAAAAATTTCCGCTTTATCCGGCCGGGAGATTCCACTTCGGGAGCAGCCCTCCATATCGCCCGCACAGTGGCCCGGAGGGCCGAGCGATCCGCCGTGAAGCTCTTCCGGGACCGTGAAATGGAGAAGGATATTTACAGCTATATCAACAGGCTCTCCGACGCAATCTATGCCCTTTCTCTCTGGTACGATTTTCTCTCCCGGAGTGAAAAGGGGGATTCCTCCCAATGCCTTTAAATCTCCTTGCTTGAGGGGGGGTTTCCTGTACTTTCCATGCAGTATAATTCATGCAGTATAATGTGGATATATAATGTATGGGAGGCTTTTTGATTATGGAAAAAAAATCTCTTTCTCCCGCAGCGAACCAGGGGTTGCGGCAGATCGTCTATGAAAAACTCCGGGAGGCCATTGCGGATGGGATGCTTCCTCCGGGATCAAAGCTCTCTGAAATCGAGCTGGCCGAGCAGATGGCCGTCTCCCGCACTCCCGTTCGTGAAGCCATACGGCAGTTGGCACAGACCGGGCTCGTCACTCTTTCGCCCCGGAAGGGAGCTTTCGTCACGCTGCCCAGCCTCAAGGACGCCTCCGACCTCTACGATCTGCGGATCGCCCTTGAAACCCTTGCAGTGGAAAATTTAAGCGAAGACCCGCCGGTTGAGGAGCTCAAGCGCTTCCGGCTGGTCTTCGCCTCCATGACGGACGCAACTCCCGCAGCCGAATACGTGAAGGAAGACCGTAAATTTCACGCCGCCCTCTACCAGTCCGGGAGCAATCGATTTCTTACCCTGATGCTGAAGAATATATCGGATCTCATCAATCTCTGCCGGTCCTTTTCCGTAGAGCGCTCGCCCATTACCGCCTTCACCTCAGGGCATCTTGAGATCATCGACGCGCTGATCTCAGGAGACGGGGTGAAGGCCGCGGAGGAGACGAAAAAGCACATTGTCACGAGCAAGGCAGCCCTCCTCGCCTATCTGAACACTCGCGCCCGGCGGTCATCCCCTACTCCATGAGGACGGACGGATGACCCTTTCGTATTTTCTCTACAAAACCGCCGGTGCCTTCGTCACTCTTCCGGGAAGCCTGATTCTACTCTGTCTGGCCGCGTCCCTTTATTTTTTTCTTTCCCGACGAAATCCGCGCGGGCCGCGACTTTCCCCCGCTGCTTTCACCCTCTTCTTCGCCCTTGCGTTTTTCCTACTATCCCTTCCGGTCTTCGCGAAGCTGATCCTCAGTCCTCTTGAAAAGGGGTTTTCCCTTGACCTCTCCGAGTCGGAAAAGAGGACGGCTGTTCTCGTTCTGGCAGGGGGAGTCGAGTCGAGACAGACGGACGGAGGAAGCCTGATGTTCTCCATGGGGGCGGAGACCCTGCAGCGGTTTGTCGCAGGGTGCACCGCAGCGGAAGCGCTACAATGTCCGCTGATCTATTCAGGAGGATATCCTGGAAAAGCATCTGCTGAAGAGATCGAGGGGATGGTTCGAAGGACGGCCCGGAACATTTCTTTCCGCGGCTCCCTCATAGTTGAGGGCAACTCGAGGACGACGGGTGAGAACTTTGAGCTCTCCGCTCCCCTTCTTCGGGAAATCAGCGCCGAAAGGGTCGTGGTAGTGACGACCGCCTATCATTTGAAGCGGTCTTTGCGGGAGGCAGAACGTTTTCTTTTCGATCTGGAGATCGTGCCTCATCCCTCGGGGCTGCTTGAGGATGAAGGAGAAACCACTCCAATGGATTTTCTTCCCTCTGCTTCAGCGTTTCTCCATACGGCGGCCGCTGTAAAGGAATATATCGGAAGTGCGGCCTCGGCTCTTTTTTCCCGACCGGCTCTTCCCTGAGAGCCGTTCTACTTCGGGTCCTCCCGAAAGCGCCTCCAGAATTTCTGCAGCCGCTCGGCCATGGCCTTCTCGTCGCCGAGCTCTCCGGGAAACCAGAAACGGCGCTGGAACTCCATGTACTGCTGGGGGACCCAATGGCGGGGGTCGGAGTGAGGGGAGAGATACCCTGAGCCCATCGGCTTGAGATGAAAGGGGACCTCCTGGAGGTCTCCTTTGTTTATGGCCTTTTCCGCCTCATTCACCGCAAGATAAGCGCTGTTGCTCTTCGGAGCTGCGGCGAGGTAGAGTACCGCTTCAGACAGAATAATTCGCGCCTCGGGGAGCCCCGTCATGTCCGCAGCCTGAGCTGCGGCTGCGGTCACCACGAGGGCCTGGGGGTCGGCAAGGCCGACGTCCTCGGCCGCAGATATGAGGAGACGGCGGCAGAGAAAGCGCAGATCCTCTCCTCCTGCCAGGAGACGGGCGAGCCAGTAGACGGCCGCGTCGGGATCCGAGCCGCGGATGCTCTTGATGAGGGCAGAAATGATAGAAAAGTGGTCATCTGAGGTTTTGTCGTACCGTACCGCCGCAAGAGGAAGAGATTCCTTCACGGCAGCCTCTGTGAGAAGAGAGCCTCCCCGAGCGGCGATAGAGCCGGCGGTGAAGTCGAGGCGTGTCAAGGCCTGGCGGGCATCCCCGCCCGACATGGAGGCGAGAAGGCGAAGCCCATCCTTTTCCGCCTGAAGTTCCAGGCTGCCCAGCCCCCGTTCGTCGTCGGCGAGGGCCCTTTCGAGCAGAAGGACGAGGGCATCTTCAGGAAGAGGATGAAGTTCAAAGACCACCATGCGGGAAAGAAGGGTCTTGTTTATCTCAAACCAGGGGTTTTCGGTGGTGGTTCCCACGAGGATAAGATCGCCCCTTTCCACGGAGGGAAGAAGGGCATTTTGCTGGGTTTTATTGAAGTGATAGAGCTCATCCACGAAGGCGATGGCCGAGTGTCCCGACCGGAGGGCTTTGAGATTTACCGCCTGAGAGACGACTTCCCGCAGCTCAGAGACCTTGGCTGAAACCGCGTTGATCTCGAGAATGTCCCGTTCTGTGGCTGAGGCGAGAAGCCGTACAAGTGTAGTTTTGCCCACCCCCGGAGGGCCGTAGAGAACGCAGCTCGGCACATTTCCCGACTCGATGTTTCTCCGCAGAGGGGCATCGGGGCCGAGAAGATGCGCCTGCCCCGCAAATTCATCGAGAGTTCGGGGCCGCATCCGTTCGGCAAGAGGCACCTCCCATCTTGTAGGAGGTGACGAGGTCATGGGATTTTTCCGAGCAGCCTGTCGAGGTCTTCCCCCTCCCGGAGGAAGAAATCTCCGTCGGCGACACCGGCGACTTTCGCCAGAGGGTAGCGGAAGCGCAGGAGCGATTGAAGAGCGAGCGCCACTGGCTGATCGAGAAGGGCCGGAGGAATGCCCGGCATATTTCTCCACTGTTCCGTAGAGAGGGCGCTTTCGTCCTCCACGGCAAAAAGAAGCATTCCCTGCTCAGCGAGAGAGAGGGCTTTTTTGAGGATCAGGGGATCTTTTCCGGAGAGGCGAACTCTCCGACCTGCCCGAAGGTGCAATTCCGCTGTTCCCAACTCCTCAGCGAGGGAGGCGTATTCCCAGGGGATGAAGGGCGCGGGGTTCTTGAGGGAGTCGACGAAATCCGTCAGGCGGTCGAAGGAGACATCGGCCCAGTGCTTCCACTCGGCGTCTGGACGTTGAACGAGAACGGCCCGCATTCCGGCCCTTCTTGCCCCCACGAGGTCGTAGAGAAAATCACCCACCATGAGACATTCTTCAAAGGGAACTCCGAGGGAGAGCGCTGCGTTCCAGAGGGCCTCCGGCTCAGGTTTCACTGGAGGATCATCCCTGCTCTTCACTACAGGAGGAAGGGGCAGACCGCAGCGTCTGGCCGCAAGGAGTATGGAATCGCGGCAGTTCCGGGAGACAACGCACCAGGGTTTTTGCTGCGCTCCAAGCCACTCGAGCAGGTCAAGCGCACCCGGTACCGCCTCGGATGTCTCAGCTCCGGCCATCTCAAGATTATAGATATCACGATTCAGCTCTTCTCTGAGTTCGGGGGGGAGGGAGTGCGCAGCTTCCAGGAGGGGAACGAACTCCCCGCCGAAATATTTCTCCCGTATGGGTGTGAAGTTCAGTTTTGTTTCCGCAAGGACACCATCCCAATCAAGAATGAATCCCTTCGAAAAGGCCGGATGCCAGAATGGAGGAGAAACGGTCAGCGTCACGGCATTGCCCTCCTTATACCAAGAATCAGGGCCAGGTTTCCCCGGCCCCTTCATGATTCTCCCCGCAATGTCGTGTCATGAACGTCTTGACCCGTTCCTTCAAATCTGGGGCCTGCTGAACCTCAGCGTCGTCGATGCCGAAGCATCTCCTCTGCCGGTCCAAACGGGCGGCCCCGCAAGGCTCGAGTGTTGGCTCAAGACAAATATCACGATCACGGGCATCGCAGGGTCATATCAAGGATCTTTGAATCTGTAGATATTATACCATAAGAAATATAGGAAGTTCTTCTCGCAAGTCTTGCGCCGGATAACCGCTTACTCGATATCCGCTACTTCTTCCTTATAGATAAAGTAGTAGAAAACTGCTATGAAAAGCACTCCGCCCACTATATTTCCAAGGGTGACAGGAACGAGATTGTGCAGGTACCCCCCCCATGAGATGCTGGAAAAGGCTCCTTCGGAAAGTCCCGATGCCGCGACCGCTCCTGAGTTCCCTCTCAGCATCATTCCCAGAGAAAGAAAATGCATGTTCGCCACAGAGTGTTCGAATCCCGAGGCGACGAAGGCCATGATGGGGAAGAATGCCGCCCATATTTTTCCGGTGATGTCCGTGGCCGCCATCATCATCCAGACGGCGAGAGTCACCATCCAGTTGCACAGCACGCCTCTGACGAAGGCCTGGGAAACCGGAAGGCTCATCTTCATCGCCGCTATGGAGAGGGCTTTCCCCCCCGCAGGGCCGTCGGCAAGACCGGCAAAGTACACAAGGGCGGCAACGAGAATACCGCCCAGAAAATTAGCGAAGTACACCCAGCCCCAGTTTCTGATAATTTTTCTCATGGGGGTACACCCCGCAAGATATCCCATGGGCATCATGCAGTTGCCCGTGAAGAGCTCCGAGCCGGCGATGCCCACCATCATGAGCCCGACGCTGAAGGCAGCTCCGGAGATGAGCTTTGCGAAGCCCGCCCCCATGTGCTCCGGCAAGTCGAAGGTCACGGCGATGGTGAACCATGCCGCAAACCCGATATACGCCCCCGCAAGAATCCCCATGAGCAGCATCTTCCGGATAGGAAGAGCCCCCTTCACTATCGATATGGCGCATGCCGAACGCGCCATTTCAGCCGGTGATCTCATCATCTGCACTCATCCTCCATGACCGTCTTCTCCTCCTCGAGAAGAGACGAATATTCGTAGGGTGTCCACCCTATATCCGACAGATTTTCATCTATATATTCTTTTACGCTGCCGAGCAGGGAGACATCTGAGGTGAAATCGCTCCCGAGAGCATCGGCGAGCTCCTCGCTGTCGAGAAGAAATTCTCCTCTGCCCGTTCTGTGATGGTACTTCCACCGGACGCCCCCGCCGGAGAGAAAAAGGGTGACCAGAGTGGAGGGAATATTTCCGGGAGGGGGGGTGTCGATGCTGTCCTTCCGAAAACTTGCGGAAACAGTCGTCCCCTCTCCGGGTGCCGTGACAAGGGAGAAGGCTCCTCCGCAGAGTTCTGCCATCTGCTTCAGCAGAGGGAGCCCCAGGCCGACTCGCCGGGTGGTCCGGCTGGTGACAAAGGGGTTCAAAACCGCACGGGCAGTCTGTTCGTCCATTCCCTTTCCATCGTCTCGAACTGAGAGGGTGACGAAATCCTCCCTTTCGTCGAACTCAATCTCCACGACAGTGCTTCCAGCGCTGGCGCTGTTTTCCGCGATATCAAGTATATGATGAGAGAGGTCTTCAAGCATTCGGTGAACCTCCGATTAAAGGATAGTTTGTGTTTGTGAACACTGCGATCAAATAGAAAAGGAAGCCCGACAGAGAGGAAAAGATGTCAGGCCTCCCGGAAACATTCTTTCAATAAAAGTTTTGCATCGCGTGCTTTTACAGCTGCAGGGCTTCCCGATCCGGGGCCCTATTTTTTATCCGTCAGTTTGCCGGAAGAGGAAAGGGGCAGGTAGACCTCGCGGGAGAACAGGCTCAAAGCCTCGGCTATTTTCTCCTGCCTCGACAGGGCGGCCCATTCAGGTCTGCCTTCGACTTTTACAAGGGCCTCCTCCACCGAATCGGCAATCTCCAGAGCATCGGCGAGGATCATCATCTTATCGACGTCATCCTTCGGAAAGAGTGATGCCGTCAGGCCCAGGAGAATAGTTCCCCGGGCAAGCCAGTTGATCAGCTCCGGGTCGGAGGACCACTGGTCCTCGAAGAGGACGGCTAGATTGTAGTCTTCGTACTCATCTTCAGAGGCGTCATCCTCCGGCTCTCCACTATATCCCAGTATGTGGAAGGGAATTTCGGGACCGGCGGCGAAAGCGTCCCACAGTGCGCGGTACGCTCCACGGTCTCCTCCGGTGAGCCGGAAGGAGGCTATGGCCCGGGCGTGAAGCATCGCCGGGCTTTCCATGTCGTCCTTGAGAGCCTCTTCGAGAACCTCGGCATCCCGCTTCATATCGAGGAGGACCGTGTAGTACAGGGTTTTGCCAAGGGTTTCCCGGTCGGGATCATGCTTCTGTATTTCAAGAGCAATTTCCAGGGCCTTATCATTGTTCCCCTCGGAAAAGTGGGCAAAGCCAAGGCGCTGCAGCACAGCGATATAGAGCATTCCCGTCTCGTCTTCAAGGAAAGAGGAGTCTTCGTTGGTAAGAAGGGATTCCACGTCGGCTGCCAGAATATCCCGGGCCTGTTCAAGAATGTCTATTTTCTCATCGGAGAATTCTCCGGCGTCCGCAAGGAGGATCAGAGCCTCCACGTTCTCTCCGTCCATCTCAAGTACTTCACGGGCGAGCCGCTCCATCTCCTCTTCGTCATCAGTGGAGTAGGCTTCGTCGAGAAGCTCGTCAATTCTTTCATCGTTCAGCATAGTGAATATCCCTTCTTTCTTACATTCTCTTTCTCGAAAAAGTGTATCCTAAAGGGTGGAGGGCGTCAATTTATTTCACTTTTGTCCATAAAAAAACCAGATTTTATAACACGGGGGATATCTTTTTCTTTTGGAATATGATATCGTTATTCAAATGATTTTACCCACTAGGAGGGATAACAATGAGACATACATTCAGTAAAATAGTCCTGACGTCTATTCTTGCACTCTCCCTGACCATGGCAGGCTTCGGCTTGGAATCTGCACGGGCCAACACCGTGGAGGGAAGAATACAGGAATCCATTAAAGCCCTGAAGGAAATGTCCGCTCAGGAAGATGCTGGAACCATGGGAGACCTTCTCACTCAGGCCAAGGGAGTGGTGATATTTCCTTCCGTGATCAAGGCGGGAATCGTCTTCGGCGGACAGTACGGAGAAGGACTCGTCCTGAGACGAAATCCTGCCACAAACGCCTGGTACGGCCCGTCCTTCGTGACCATCGCCGGAGCCTCCTGGGGCCTCCAGATAGGTGCTCAATCCATAGCCCTCGTGCTGGTCATCACGAATGATCGGGGGCTTGACGGATTCAAGGCAAACAACGTCAAACTCGGCGGCGACCTTGCAATCGCTGCAGGTCCCGTCGGCCGGAGAGGAGAGCTGGGAACGGACTACAAGCTCCAGGCCTCCATTTACAGCTACTCCATGACGAAGGGGCTCTTTGCCGGAATCTCCCTCGAGGGCGCGGCCATCAACGTGGACCAAAGCGCCAACGAGGTCTACTGGGGAAAGCCCACCTCCGCTGATGCAGCGCTGAAAAATAGCGCCACCAGCGCCAAGATCAAACCCCTCATCGCCGAGATCAACAAGCTCATTCACGATGCAAAGTAAGAGGAATGTAATAAACGAAGAGAGCCGGCAGAACGGCTGAAGGAGCAAAAACAGAGATGGAGCCGGGGAATTTCCCCGGCTCCATCTTCATTTTCAATTCACAGGGAATGAGACCAGCGGAAGACGGGCTCTGCAACCCCGTAGATTGCCTTCCGTTCTCCCTTCAGAAGCGCCCAGTTCTGGTTTCCGTATTCGTAGTGCCACCATTCCTCGGGATAGTTCGTGAAGCCAGCCCGGGTCATGACTCCGTGCAGAACCCGGCGATTTTGGAGAAACTCCATCTCCTCGTCGCTCATCTTTTCCTTCGAGGAGAGTTTTTTCTCGAAATAATCCGTGAGGGATCGTTCTGTAGTTTCGTCAAAAGAGGTTCCCATGGGAAGGCACAGACCGGTCGCGTCCACAAGAGTGAGATCCACCGCTCCTCCCGTCACATGGGGAGAGGGGCTGGAGGGATTCAGCGACGGAGGGGAGACAAACTGAGTGGCCAGAGTGGTAATTTCCAGGTCGTCCAGAAGAGGCATCTTCTCCCGGAGCTCAAAGCGAAACTTTTGAAAAAGGGCGGTCTGAACCTGCCTGGGACGCCAGGCATCGAAGAGAACAAAGCGGCACCCCGCCGGAAGAAGAGACGACGCTTCAAGCAGGCGGGCGAGGACGGACTTCCGGACATAGCATTCCGACATGGCACCATCTATACCATGGAGAAAGTACTGGGGGCGGGAAAGGATTTTCTCCGGAATGAGGCTCGCCGGAACGAGGGGTTCGCCGCACTCTTCAATCGGTATACGCCGGGAAGCCTCCCAGGAAAAAGGGCGTGATTCAAGAATTGGAATATCATTGTACAGTGAGTCCATTGTTATCTCCTTTTTACAGATTCAGCAGCCGGGGCAGCAGAGTGGTCAGCGGAGGAAATGAAATGATTGCGAAAAGCACGAGCAGGGACACCCCGATGAAGGGCCAGATGTGGATGAAGACATCCGAGAGCTTAACTCGCCCCACGGCGGCGACAATATAGTTGACCGCTCCCATGGGCGGGGTGATCAGGGCGATGGTGACGTTCAGGGTCATCACCACGCCGAAGTGGAAGGGGTCGATTCCCGCCTTCATGGCGATAGGGGCGAAAATCGGCGTGAGAAGGGCCAGAGTTGAGACCTCCTCCATGAACATCCCCACTGGAAAGATAACAGCGCTCAGGACGAGCATGAGCGTCCAGGGTTTGTCGATAAGCCCCGCCTCAATAATAAAGCTGGCAAATTTCTGAGGGACCTGCTCCCATTTCAGCAGCCAGCCGATGACCGTAGCAGCGCCCATGATCAAAAAGATTGAACTTGAAAGACGGACCGTCTCATAGAGAGATTCAGCCAGCATCTTCGGGGTGAGCAGCCGTGTGTAGAAAATGCCCGCAACAAGGCAGTACCCCACTGCAAGGGCTCCTGACTCCGTGGGAGTCACTACTCCTGTGACGATTCCTCCCACGATGATGAGAGGCGCACACAGAGCCACAAGGGAACGGACGAGGATCTCCTTTTTTCTCTTCCGGATCTCCCGGAAATCCGAGACGGGGACCTGGTATCGGCGGGAATAAAAGAAATTCATGACCATGAAGGCTCCCCCCAGAACGAGCCCCGGAATGATGCCCGCTGCGAAGAGGCCGCCGATGGAGGTATTCGTCATGGTGGCGTAGATGATCATGAAGATGCTCGGCGGAATGATGGGGCCGATAAGGGCGCTCCCCGCCGTCAGTCCGGCGGCATAGGGGGGCGAAAAACCGTCCTTCACCATAGCCGGTATAAGTATTGAGCCGAGGGCGGAGGCGTCGGCCGCTGCAGAGCCGTTCACGCCCGCGAGGATGATGCCCCCGACCACGTTGACGTACCCCAGTCCTCCCCGGACAGAGCCCACAAGCAGGCGGCTGAAGTCAAGCAGACGATCCGTAAGGCCTGTGCGGTTCATGAGAATTCCGGAGAGAATGAAGAAGGGAATTGCCATAAGGGAGAAGACGTCCATTCCTCCGTAGAACTGCTGGGCCATCACCCGGAGAAGAGAGAGGTCGCCGAGCATCAGGATCCCAAAGAGCGACGTGGAAAGAAGCGAGAGATAGAGGGGTACCCCGAGGATCATGAGGGACAAAAAGGCAAAAAGCATTGAGAATCCCACGGTTAGCTCCTCCTTCCGTTGAAATGCATGAGAATCATTCCCGAAAGAAGCAGAGCAAACCCGATGGGGAGGGAGAGCAGGGGAATGGTCTTGGGAACGTTGAGGGCGAGGGTCTTCATGTGCCATATCTGCACGGCGTTCGTCCAGCCGAGCCAGATCATGAGGGAGAGAATCCCTCCCGCAAGAAGGAACCTCCCCCATTCCACGATCCGCTGGAGAAAGGCCGGCAGACGGGGGACCACAAAGTCAATGACCATGTGGTCTCCCTGAACTGCCGCGCCGAGAGCCCCCATCATCACCATCCAGACCAGCGAAAATCTCGCGACCTCCTCGGTCCAGATGTAGGAGCTTTTTAAAAGATACCGGCAGAAGACGCCAAGAAGAATATCCCCTATATTGACGACGAGAAAGAAGCAGGCAATCCAGGCGCTGAACATTTCCAGACGCTTTATCCAGCGGCCCAGGGGAGCTTCATCCCTGGAGGGGTGATGGGGGTTTAGTTCCATATCTCCGGCTACTTCGTCTTCGCGTTCGCGTTACGAGCGCACTCCTGGGCGAGGGTGAGCCAGTCCTCTCCGACCTTCGATTTCAGCCATTCCACGTAGGCAGGCTGGCCTACCTTACGGAAGGTCTCCATCTCCTCTTCATTGGGATAATAAGCGGACATTCCCTTTTCCACGAGGAAATCGATGCCCATTTTATCCTGTTCGGCCATGGCCTTCCGGTTCAGGGCATTCGCCTTCACCGCTGCACTGTGCACCGCCGCCCTGTTCTCAGCGGAAAGGGAATCGAGCAGATCGCCGTTCACCACGAGGAACTGGTCGGAATACTGGATATTGGCGAGGGTGAGATAATTCTGCACTTCCTGAAGGCTGCCCATCTTGACGTACATAACAGGGTTCATCTGTCCGTCCACCACGCCAGTTTTGAGGGCCATATAAAGCTCTGTCCAGGGAATGGGTGTGCCGCTGGCGCCGAAGGAGTTATAAAGGATGACCTGTCCCTCGTCCATGCCGCGGAACTTCAAACCCTCAAAATCTGCGGCCGTCCTGATTTCCCGTTTGTTGTTCGTGAAGGCAAGAAAGCCTCCCTCTTCAACAACCTCAACAAGGTAGGCACCCGTGCGAGCGTGGAACTCCTCTTTCGACTTCTTCCAGAACTCACCTTTGTCGAAGAAAAAGTGGGCCGCTTCGTAGCCGTCGAACATGAAGGGGATTGCCGTGGCGTAAACCTCAGGAAAGACCGGAGCAACTCCGGCGAAGGATGCCACGTTGATAATGGGCTGGTTCATTCCCTGCTTCGTGAGCAGCTCCATCCGCTCCTCCTCGTTGCCGAGCTGGCTGTCCGGGAAGAGATTGATCACCACTTCGCCCTTCGTTCCTTCTTCAACAAACTTCTTGAAATTTGCGGCGAAGAGATGGACCGGGTTGTTGTCTGCATCCGCTGGCCCGTTATAGGACATCTTCACTTCCTGTGCTGCCATTGCCGCAGAAGACAACAGGAACAGACCGAAAAGCACCGACGCTACCACACATTTCCAAGCTCTCATTTTATAACCTCCCTTGAATTAGAAAGGGATCCGCGCAAACCTCCAGTCCCTTCCATTAAATCACCTTTCATCATAGCCGATTTATAGGGAAAAAAAAAGGTCATTCGCCTCATGAAAAGGATTTCTGCACGATAATAACTCCCAGAATCACTATCGTTCCGCCGCCAAGGGAGACAAGAGACGGAATCTCACCAATCCAGACCCATGCGATGAAGATCGCAAGCACCGGAGAAATATACAGCGCCGACGCCGTTCGCGACGCAGGATATTTCGAAAGGGCGAAGGACCAGAGGATATAGGCCACACAGGCCGGTCCCGCTCCGAGATAGACCGCTGCAAAGGTTGAGTGCATCGGGGCAGCCGCGATAACAGGCAGGAGCCCCTTCGCGAAGGGGAGAAGAAAAAGTGTCCCTCCCCAGATGACGTAGGTGGTGAGCTTGAGAGGACCGTATTTTCCCACCAGTTTTTTCTGAAAGACGAAGTAAAAGCTTTCGCAGAGAGCCCCGAGAAGAAGCCACAGAGCTCCTGTTGAAAAGGTGAAGGAGTCCCCCTCGCCGAAGGCGATGAAGATAGCTCCCGCAAAACTGACAAAGGTACCTATCCAGCCCAGAAATGTAAAACGTTCTCCAAGCGCCGCTGCGGCGATGAGAGCCGTGAAGACCGGAGCCGTGGCAACAAGCATGCTCGCCGCTCCTGCAGAGACGGTCATTTCGCCGATGTTGATGGGGACATGATATAAAACGACCCCCGTAAGCCCGAGGAAGAGGATCAGAGGCCAGTCCTTCCGGTCGGGGAAGGAGAACCTCCCGAACAGAGCGGCTATCGTCAGAAGTGAGGAGGCGACGAGAAAGCGGAGGACTGCCAGGTGAATCGGGCCGTACCCCTCAAGGGCGACCCGTATGGCTGCAAAGGCGGAGGACCACAGAGTCAGCGTTCCCGCCACGGCAAGGAGGGCCTGGAGAGCCGTTTTATCCTTCACCGCGAAGAACTTCACAGGGGTTCCTCCAATCTCTTCCTTCTCCCGGAAAAAGAAAAAGGGGAATCCGTTTTAAAAGGGCGGATTTTAAGCAGCGCTCCCAGAGATTCATAGAGGTCCTTCAGATCGGAGGAAAAAGCTTCCGGGAGGGAGAGGATTGCCTTGAAACGGTTCTCCGCATTCCAGAGATTGACCTCCCACTCCTCCTCTCTCACCAGGGAGAGAAGAGCGATGACCTGTTCGAGGATCTCTCCGCACTCCGGCTCCCTCTCGAGAAGCAGGAGAAGGGATTCAATGCGTTGCACTGCGTCATGGCTCAGAGCGGGAAGATCAGGCTTTATTCCCCACCGGCGGGCATTTTTTATGCCTCTGCGGAGAAAAGGTATATCCGGAATTTTCGCTTCCAGCGCCTTTTTCAGATCATCGTTCAGGATCACTTCCGCCGCTCTCCGAAAGGCCTCGGGAGCGGGCATGGAGAGGGACGCCAGAAAGGAAAGGATCCCCGAGTAATCATCCACCGTTTTTCTGAGAGTTTTCGTGATGGCCGCCAGATCTTCCGCCAGAATGAGGTTCACGATCCGATGCTGCTCGTCCCGAAAGAGATGCCGCAGAGAGTAGACTGCGTGGCCGAATCGTGCCACGAGAATTTTTTCGTCCTCATCCTGCAAAGCTACGGCAATTTGGTCCCGTTCCTTTTTCACGAGTTCGGCATCGTCAGAATCGGGAGCGACGCCGCAGAGGACATTCCGTCCGCCCCGGTAGAGAGCTGCAGCGAAGAGATCTTCCTCCTCGAGGGTCCGGTTCGAACGGATGCGGAGCGAGCCGAGGATGTATTTTTTCCGCTCCTTTTCTGTCCGCTCCAGGGTGTTCTTCAGAACGTGAAAGGCAAAATAGGGAACTCCCTCCTCATCCGTTCCGAACCCCCCATTTTCGGCAAAAAGGGAGGATACGGCAAAGTTAGCACCTATCCTGAGAAGATCTGTCTGAAGGGGTTCGATGAAGATGTCGCGGATGCGGAGCCCGTCCCGCAACTCTGCAACGTTGCTCGGGATTTTTCCAAGACGGGTACGCCAGAGTTTTTCAGTCTGAAACAGCGGAGAGATTTTTTCGCCGAGTTCAAGGGCCCGCTCAGCGTAGGCCATCACCTGAAGGGTTTCGATTCCCGAGACTTCGTCAAAGAAAAAACCGCAGCTCGTGTACATGAGCTGCAAATTCCGCTCCATCTCAAGCAGAGTCAGGGCTTCAGTCTTTTCTCCGGAGGAAAGCACTCGACCGGCCTCCCTGTCGACAAAAGCACCGGGGGATTCTCTTCCGAGAAGCACATCGATATACCGGTTTCGCGTCTCTTCGGGGGCGGAGAAGAATGCTCTTCCCCTCTCGAGAAAGATGGGCAAGAAGGTCTCCCGAAGAAAATCCAGGGCCTCCCGGAGGGGCTTTCTCCATCGCTGGTGCCATCCGGGAAGGGAGTGGGCAGAGCATCCGCAGTCACTCCGCCATCGCTCTACGCCGTGGACGCAGCTCCAGGAGGACTTCTCCGCTAGAGAGACCTCCTTCTCCGGGGGGTGCTGCTCGAGATACTCCCCATAGACCGTAAGCCGGAAATCCCGGCTTTTTTCGATTTCATCAAGACAGTAGGCAAGGGCCATATCTCCGTACTTGTGATGATGGCCGAAGGTTTCGCCGTCCGTGGCCACGGAGACGAGAGCATCTTCATCTGAAGATGAAGAGAAGGCTCCCATGAGCATGGAGGCGAAGGTCCCGCCGTTCCTCAGAGCTTCGCCGAAGGCAACCTGCTGTGCAAGAGGCCCGGAGTAAAAGAAGAGAGCGATAGATTTCCCCGATGGAAGAGCGCAGCTATAGGGGCGGGTGATATCGATCTCCTCCCCCTGTACGTCAGTCCACTCACCGCCTTCCTGCCGCACCGCTTTACCCTGACGGGGGGCGAGAATTGTGAAGCGGATGCCGCAGTCCGCGAGAACTTCAAGGGTGTCCGTATCGACGGCCGTTTCAGGGAGCCACATCCCCTCGGGATCACGGCCATATCGGCTGCGAAAATCCTCGAGGCCCCACACCACCTGAGTGATCTTGTCCCTCCGGGACGCCAGGGGCAGAATGATATGGTTGTACGCCTGGGCGATTGCCGGTCCGTGGCCGGAATAACGGGCCGCCCCTTCACGATCCGCCCTGAGGATGTTTTCGTACAGCCCGGGGTGCTTCTTTTCAAGCCACGAAAGAAGGGTGGGACCGAAGTTGTGGCTGATTCGCGAGTAATTGTTCACGATGCTTCGAATCCATCCGTCGGGGGCGAGAATACGGGCCGCTCCGTTCGGGCCGTAGCATTCCGCGGTGATCCGTTCATTCCAATCATGCCATGGTGCGGCCGACTCCTGAATTTCAATCTCTTCGAGCCAGGGATTTTCCCTGGGAGGCTGGTAAAAGTGTCCGTGGATGCAGATGGAGCGCGCCAGTGGGAACACCCCTTTCTTCTGTTTCAAGGATTATACCAACCTCTGCCCGTCCAACCAAGGGTGAAGAAGCTTTTCCCGTCATTCCTGGTGTAGAATAGACGAAAGAATTATGTGAGTCAGGAGGTGGCTTTTCTGCCGAGAAAATCCGGAATTCTTCTTCATATCTCATCTCTTCCCGGCCCCTTCGGTATAGGGGACATCGGCCCCTCTGCCCGGGATTTTTCGGCCCTTCTCGCCCGATCGGGACAAAAGCTCTGGCAGGTTCTACCTCTCCAGGAGACGAACCCCGCGCTGGGAAATTCTCCCTACAGCTCCCCCTCCGCCTTTGCCGGCAATCCGCTCTTTTTGAGCCTCGAGGACCTCGCCGACCGAGGACTGCTGAACCCCGACGAAATCGATCCGCCTCATTTTTCCGGCAGTCAGGCCGAGTATGGTCGGGCATGGGAGTACAAGCGCCAACTTCTCGAGCGGGCTTTCACCCGATTTGAACCGGATGAAGGGTACTTCCTCTTTCTCGAAGAACAAAAATTCTGGCTGAATGATTACGCTCTTTTTTCAGCCCTCAAGGAACATTTCGGCGGAATTCCATGGAATGAATGGCCTGGAGAACTAAAATTCCGAAGAGAGGACGCCCTCCTCAGGGCACGGGGTGAGCTGAAAGAGGCCGTGAGATTCCGCCTTTTTCAGCAGTACATTTTCTTTCTTCAGATGAAAGATCTCAAGGATGCCTGCGCCCTCTCCGGAATTGAACTCATGGGGGATCTGCCCATTTACGTCAACTATGACAGCGCAGATGTCTGGTCCTCCCGGAAATTCTTTTCCCTCGACGAGGATCTGTGCCCCGGGGAGGTGGCGGGAGTTCCTCCCGATTACTTCAGCGAGACGGGGCAGCTCTGGGGGAACCCCCTGTACGACTGGAATGCCCTTGAAGCGGACGGATTTTCCTGGTGGCTGAACCGGCTGAAACACTCCCTTTCACTGTTCGACCTCGTACGGATCGACCATTTCCGGGGGCTTCTGGCGTACTGGGCAGTTCCGGCGGAAGAGAAGACTGCAGAAAGAGGCGTCTGGAGGGCGGTCCCCTCCAAGAATTTCTTCGACACCCTCAAAAAGTCTCTGCCTGCAGAGAGATTCGTGGCGGAAAATCTCGGTATCATCACTCCTGACGTGACGGAGGCGATGAAGGATCTCGGACTTCCCGGAATGGCGGTACTCCTCTTCGCCTTCGGAGGAGACAGAAAGGATAATCCCCATATTCCCTATAACTTTTCCCGGGAGCTGGTGGCCTATACCGGAACCCACGACAACAACACAGCCCTCGGATGGTTCCGCTCCGATGCGTCGAAAAGTGAGCGGGAGACGCTGCGAAAACACCTGGGAACGGATATTGACGAGACGGATCTCCCCGATGCACTCATCCGGCTGGTCCTTTCCTCCGTGGCAGACCGGGCGATCATCCCCCTGCAGGACTATCTCTCATTGGGAGAAGACGCCCGAATGAACCGTCCATCAACTCCATCAGGCAACTGGGAGTGGCGGGCCTCCGCAGAGGCTCTTACCGTTGCCTTGGCGGAACGAATGAAAGAGCTCGCAGAGATCTACGGCAGAGATTGAACCCCCTTCCCCTCCAACTGCGAGTTTGGTAAGATGAACTATGAGATATTCCAGAAAGGATTGAAGCCTATTATGTCTATCCCCAAGCATCGCAGAGAGCTCGGCAGCTCAATACGAAAGGTCCTTGAAAGAGACCCGGCCTTTCGTCCCGTTGCCTACATGTCCATGGAAATC
Organism: uncultured Synergistaceae bacterium; assembly: GCA_964483085.1. Classification (GTDB taxonomy): domain Bacteria; phylum Synergistota; class Synergistia; order Synergistales; family Aminobacteriaceae; genus JALHFZ01. The sequence goes on along the minus strand of CAYZZX010000012.1, from coordinate 13,575 downwards.
GGCATAAAAGAATCCCTCCCTACATATTCCGGAGGGCTTGGGATCCTCGCCGGTGACATTCTGAAAAGTGCCGCCGACCTGGGCGTACCCCTCATCGGGCTGACCCTTCTCTACCGCAAGGGGTACTTTGAGCAATCCTTCAACTCTGAGGGCTGGCAGACCGAAAAACCGGTCCTCTGGCAGCCCGTGCAGGAGCTGACCCTTCTGCCGAATAAAGTTTCGCTCACCCTGCAGGGAAGAGATATTCAAGTCGGGGTCTGGGTGCATGAAATCATCGGCAATACCGGGTACCCTCTGCCGGTCTATTTTCTGGACACGGATTTCGACGGGAACCACCCCGAAGACAGAAAACTCACATGGCATCTCTACGGCGGCGACGAGCACTACCGCCTCTGCCAGGAGATGGTCCTCGGCGTCGCGGGTCTCCGGATGCTTCGGGATCTCGGATACGACAACCTCGAGACCTTCCATATGAATGAAGGCCATGCGGGGTTCATCAGCCTCGAACTCATGCGAGAGCAGGGGTACTACGACCCCGAGAAGGTCAAGGACCAGGTCATCTTCACGACCCATACCCCCGTTCCGGCGGGACATGATTTCTTCCGGTTCAACCTACTCGAACGGGTCGTCTCCCATCAGGCTCTGCTGAATCTGAAGCGGATGCTTCCGCACTCAGACGGCATCTCCATGACGGAGCTCGGAATCCGGTTCAGCCGCTACGTCAACGCCGTCTCGAAAAAGCATGCCGAGGTGAGCCGGAGGATGTTCGACATGCCCGATATCGACTGGGTCACCAACGGAATTCATCCGGGCACCTGGGTCAGCCTGGGAATGCACCGGCTGTTCGACAACCACATTCCAGGGTGGGAGAACGATCCCGGGCGGCTTGTTCAGGCCGTCCAAATCCCCTCAAAAGAGGTTTGGACAGCCCACCAGGCCTCTAAAATGCGCCTTCTCGCAGCAGTAATGGAGCAGACGGGCACTCAGCTCGATCCGGATGTCCTCACCATAGGCTTTGCACGGCGTGCGGCCCAGTACAAGCGGGCGGACCTTCTCTTCTCCAATCTGAAAAAACTGGTGGAAGTGGGAGGCGGAAAGATACAGATCGTCTTCGCTGGAAAGGCCCATCCACGGGATGACGGCGGTAAGGCCGTTCTTCAGCGCCTTCGCGCCTCCTTCGAAAAAATAGGCGCCATCATTCCCATGGTCTTTCTTGACAACTACGACATGGAGAAGGGGGCGCTCATCACCCAGGGAGTCGACGTCTGGCTCAACACCCCCATCCGCCCCCGGGAGGCCTCGGGGACCAGCGGAATGAAATGCGCCATCAACGGCGTGATGAACTTCTCCGTCCTCGACGGCTGGTGGATCGAAGGGTGGATCGAGGATGTGACCGGTTGGTCCATCGGCCCCGAGCCGAGTGAGCAGGACATGATGCACTACGACGAGTCCCTCGATGCCATCGACCTCTATGACAAACTCGAACATAAAATCATTCCGACATACTATAATGACCGGGAAAGGTGGATCTGGATGATGCAGCGCACCATCGCTTTGAACGGAAGTTTTTTCAACACCCACCGGGTTATCAGGGAATATTGCGAAAAGGCCTACAGCATATCTTTCCGAGGGATGTGATTTTGAATGAACGGGCATAACTCGCGGCAGATGCGAGTGCTTCACGTAAGCCCGGAATTCGCCCCCTTCAGCAAGGTGGGCGGCCTCGCCGATGTTGCCAGCTCGCTCCCCCAGGCGCTGAGAAAGTTCGGGGTGGACTGTCGGGTGCTGACACCGGCGTGGGAGGGGGTTCTCGATACCGTCCGGGACCGGGGATACCCCCTGACCCGCCTTTCCCGAAAGGCCGAGGTCGTCTTCCGCTGGAAAATTATTCGGGGGACCGTATGGAAAACCATGGTAGAAGGCCTTCCCGTCTATCTCCTCGATGTTCCTTCCATCTTCGGAACAGAGACGATCTACCCGCGGGAGCTGACCCCGGACACGGTCCTTCCCTTCCTCTACCTCTCCCTTGCGGCCCTCGACCTGCCTGAGGCCTCCCGCTGGAGACCGGATATCTTTCACTGCCATGACTGGGGGGCCGCCCCCCTCTCCGCTGCACTGGCGTGGCATCATTACTACCGTCTGCAGTCGGAGCAGTACAAGACTGTCTTTACTATTCATAATCTCGCCCACCAGGGACTGCTGCCCCTGGATTCCCTCTGGGAATGGGGTCTGGCGGATGATGCCGGAAGAATCGATTCCATGGAGTTCTTCAGTTACGCAAATCTGCTGAAGGGTGCCCTTCTTGCCTCTTCGGCAATCACTACCGTCAGCCCGACCTACGCCCGGGAGATTCAGACCCGTGAAGGAGGGGAAGGGCTTGGGGGTGTACTTTCGGCCCTCGGGCCCAAGGTGACGGGAATTTTAAACGGCCTCGACGTGAACTACTGGAACCCCGCCGCCGATCCCCTGCTCCCCGCTCCGTATTCCCGGGAGGATATGGCCGGAAAAGCCCTGTCCAGAAAAGAGCTTTGCTCCCGGGCTGGCTGGGAGGAGGATGACCGGCCGCTTTTCGTATCGGTGGGGCGGATGGCCGAACAGAAGGGGTTCTCCCTTCTTCTTCCAGCCCTTGAAGAGATAGTGCAGAAGAACTGCAGGGCTTTTCTCCTGGGCTCGGGAGAACCGGAGGTTGAAAGAGGTCTGGAGGAAGCCTCCCGACGATGGCCCGGAGCTGTCCATGCCGTCATAGGATACAATGAGCCTCTTGCCCATCTCGCCTACGCCGGAGGAGATTTCTTTCTCATGCCCTCCCGCTTTGAGCCCTGCGGACTCTCTCAGCTCATCGCCCTCCGGTACGGAACGGTTCCTGTGGTCCGCTCCACGGGTGGACTCGCCGACACGGTCCTCTCCTTTCGTGCAGAGGGAGGAAACGGAGTCGTCTTCTCCGACTATACCCCCGAGGGTCTTCTCTCGGCTATTGACGAAGCCGCAGGCCTCTTCACAGAGCATAAGGCAGAGTACATTGAACTGCAGAAAAAAGGGATGGGGCAGGATTTTTCCTGGAATGCCTCAGCCCCTCTCTATAAAGAACTCTATATTTCTCTCCTGCACAACGGGAACTGAAGGGAGAGGAACTTCTGTATTTTCTTGAAATCCGATGACAGGCAAAGGAGGAATACACCATGCAGATGGGCAAATACGGCCGCACCCTTGGTATTATCCTCGCCGGAGGAAAGGGAGAGAGGCTCATGCCTCTCACGAAGTACCGGGCAAAACCTGCGGTTCATTTCGCGGCGAAATACCGCATCGTGGACTTCGCCCTCTCAAACCTCATCAACAGCGGCATTTTTTCAATTTATGTCCTTGTCCAGTTCAAAAGCCAATCCCTGAACGAACATATTGAGCGGGGGTGGCAGTTCGGCGGCGCCCTTCGGGGCAGAGATTTCTTCGTGACCCTCGTCCCCGCCCAGATGTGGAGAGGAGAACACTGGTTTCAGGGGACGGCGGACGCCGTCTACCAGAACCTCCACCTCGTCACCCTCTACAACGCCGACCGGGTGTGTATCTTCGCCGCCGACCACGTCTACAAGATGGATGTCGGCCAGATGCAGGAGTACCATATGAACAAGGAAGCTGACATCACAGTGGCCGCAAATGTCGTGCCCTCCTCCGAGGCATCCGCCTTCGGCGTCATCCACGTGGATGAAACAGGGCGGATCGTCGATTTTGTCGAAAAGCCGGAAAATCCCCCCGAAATTCCGGGAAAACCGGGGTTCAGCTATGTCTCCATGGGAAACTACATCTTCGAACGGGAGATCCTGGAGGAGTCCCTTATCGAGGACGCCCGCCTGCCGACGAGCCACGACTTCGGAAGGGACATCATCCCCCGCCTCGTGAACAAGGCCCGGATCTTCGCCTATGACTTCTCCACGAACGTCCTTCCCGGCAAAGAACAGTCCGGCTCCTGGAGGGAAGACAAGCCCTACTGGCGGGATGTCGGGACCATCAAGACATACTGGCAGGCCCAGATGGACCTGCTGCATTATGAGTCGGAGATGACCTTCTACAACCCCCTGTGGCCCATCCGCACGGTCTCTTACGCCGACCCCCCCGCCTACGTCTGCCCTATGAAGGGCTTCTCCTGCAACGTTCAGAGCACCCTCGCGGCGGAGGGCAGCCGCGTTCTCGGCGCCTCGGTGGTCCAGTCAGTACTCTCCCGGAACTGCCTCATCATGGCGGGCTCCTCCATTGAGGAATCCCTCATCGGCGACGGGGTCGTGGTGGGAGAAAACTGCCGCCTCCGCCGGGTCATCGTTGACAGCCACAGCGTCATTCCACCGAACACGGAGATCGGCTTCGACCCCGAAAAAGACAGGGAGCGCTTTACCGTCGACCCGGGAAGCGGCATTGTGGTGATCGGCATGCCGAAGATGCAGCTCCGCAAATCCATCGACAGCCCGAAGGAAAATTTCGACTGGTCGAGCTTCAGCTGAGAAATTCTTTTCCGTTCGTCCTTACAGCACAGACAGAAGAGGGAGCCTTGAGGCTCCCTCTTCTGTCTGTGCTCATTTTCAACATCTCATATGTCATCGGCCACTTTGCCCACCATCTCTTTTTTTGGGAAGGAGTACGCTCCACTCACTTACCAAACAGGTGAACCAGGAAGAGGAGCACAAAAGCCCCCCCGGCAGCTACTAGAACTGTTCCTATCAATTCGATGGCGAACATGGAAAGCATCTTCAGCAGAAAACCCGCGAGGAGGGCACCCACAACGCCGATGAAAACATTCCCGACGAGACCGAATCCGCTTCCCTTCATTACAACTCCGGCAAGCCAGCCGGCGATCCCTCCGACTATTATCAGAATAAGGAAGCTGATCAAGATCTCTCACCTTCAATTTCAAATGAAGATATGCTGCGAAGAATTTCTTTCTTGTTCTGAACTGCTTCCTTTATCTGGACCGGCCACCCAAAAGAGGGATGCCCAATCCGCATGGGTCTTTTTTCTTTATTTGAAAATCGCGTCGAGTAGTTTCTCCTTGAGATAATCCTCCGGTTTCTTGGGCTCCTCCTGCTGAGGAGGCTGTACCGGAGACGGCTCCGGCGGAGGTACCGGAGAGGGTGTAAAGTCGGGCGGCTGAACCGGAGCAGGTTCCGGTGCTGGCGCAGGTGCTGGTGAAGGAGCCGGTGCAGGTTGCGGCTCTGGAGCAGGCTGACTCGGCTTGATGATCTGCTCAAGGATTTTCTGCTCTATGGACTTCGGAGGCTCCTCTGGAGCAGGTTCCGGTGCAGGAGCAGGTGCAGGTTGCGGCTCTGGAGCAGGCTGGCTTGGCTTGATGATCTGCTCAAGGATTTTCTGCTCTGTGGACTTGGGAGGCAGCACTGGCGCAGGTGTCGCCGGAGTGGCCCGGGGCGCTGCGGCACCGGGGCCGACCTTCAGGTTCGACATTTTCGGGCTGTCCATCGTGCCGCCGATGCGGAAGGAGACATCCCTGAAATCAGCCGCCTCGAGCCCTTTCTGAGCACCTCCGAGAATTCCCCTGAGGGCATCCTCAAGAGATCCGGCGCTGAGCCCTCCTATAGCTCCACCCGCCAAGGCGTTGAGGACCTGGAGATTCACATTGCCCGCCGCCTGGAGATCAAGGACTCCATTCGGGCCTACGGGCCCCTGGGCGGTGAGATAGGTGTAGAGCCGGTCATTTGCCGGGGCGGTGGCCTTCGTCCCCTTTTCGAGGGTGATTTTTCCGGTGCTGAGAGTAAAGGGAATGACCACCTGGTCATACTGTACACCCGATGTTCCGTAGAGAGCTGTCGCGATCTGAAGACCCCGGAAGCCGGAGACCGCTCCCGAACCAAGGGTCGCTTTTCCTTGACCCGAGTAGGTCATATTGGGCGACAGGCTTCCCGAGAGAGAGGCCTCCCCCCGGGCGAGCCCGGTGATGGAGCCGTCAAGCCCTCCGGTATAGGCCTGGACGACGGCATTGACGTCCACTCCCTCGAAGGTGAGATTCTCGGAGAATTTCATTGTATCCATATTCAGGGTTTCGTTCGAGCGGACTGTGCCGCCGTAGAAGGTTCCCGTAACGCTCCGGGTCGCCAGGGCCATTCCGTCCAGAACAAGAGGAGCGTTGATGTTTGTCATTTTCAGCCCCATGGCGGTGATCTCCGGTGAGGTGAGAACCCCTTCACCCTTGCCGGACTTTCCGGCAAACCGGCCCTTGAAGGATCCGTTCACCCTTCCGCTGATTCCCAGGGCTCCTGCATCGGCCATGCCGGAGGTCAGAGCCTTGAGATCCAAGTCCTTCGCTGTGAGGTCGACGGTGACTGCGGGAGATCCCTTCAGATCAGCCGTCCCCGTGCCGGAGAGAGAGCCTCCGCCGAAACGGGCCGAGAAGCTGTCTATGGTCATTTTTTCCGCGCTGCCGGTGAGGGAGAGGGCGACGTCCGTGCCCGCCATACCGGCGACTGAAATCCGGGGTGATGCTGCCTGCACCTTGACCGAAGGATTGGCCAGGGGTCCCGTCACTGCAATTGTGCCGTCAACGGCGCCGCCTAGAGGCATGCCGGTTCCCGCTGCGGCGGAAAGGGCAGCGAGATCCGCACCCTTCACATCGATTTTAAGATCCACTGTACCCTGACTTTCCCCTGCGGGGAGGGTGATCGCTCCGGCCCCCGAAAGGGAGCCCTTGCCGCTCGCGGCGGTGAGAGAGGTGATGTTCAGGGTGGAGCCGGTTTTTTTAATCTTTCCTGCCAGGTTCGACAGAGCGACATCCATCACTGCGGCCGACCCGGCGGAAAGGACAAGGTCAAGATCAGCTTTTTCCAGAGCTGCCATATCTCCTGCCAGGGAGGTCTCGGCTTTCACGTCCTTCAGAGTGGCCATACCCATGATGCCTAAGCTCGGAGAGGTCAGGCTGAGGTCGACCTTCGGAGAGGCGGTCGTTCCGGTAATTTTCCCCTGCCCGCTGACCGTTCCCTTGAGATCGTAATCGGCGATTGCCGGAGCGAAGGCGGAGAGCGTTCCGGGCTGAATCTTTTCAACAGATACAGTCAGGTTCAACTTTTGATCGGGTCCGAACGTTCCCGAGGCAGACAGAGGAGTTCCTCTCAACAGAGCCGAGGCCCGTTCAATGGCGACCTGCTCTCCCTTAAGGGCGAAGACCACCACGGGATTTTCCAGAACTTCCTTATTCACCGAGAGCTTGTCGCTCCAGATTTTTCCTGAAATCTGAGGGGAGGCCGCTGTCCCCTTGATGACGAAATCACCGTTGGCCGATCCGCTGGGAGCGAGTTCTTTCATCTGAGGGAAGAGCTTCGCTGCGGCGGCGAGATTGAAGGAGCGAATGTTCGCCGTCAGGTTCAGCTTCGGCGCTGTCATGTAGTCGTTCACAGTCCCCTGGAGGGTGACGGGGGCTCCCTCGAAGCTGGATTTGCCGCTCACCTTCGCCTCTTTGGGCGAGACCTTTATCTGAGCGGCGGTATTGCTGACCGTGTATCCGTAGGCGCGGATCGTCGGTGCGCTGAATTCGACCACTCCATTGAGTTTCGTGGAAGTTCCCGCCAGGCTTATGGAGAATTTATCCACTTCTCCCGATATGTCAGCCAGCTGAGGATAGAGCTTGTTGAGCTTGCCGATATCGATCTTTGTGCCTGAAAGGAGAAGGTCCACCTCGGGAGCATCCTTGCCCATGGCAAGGGTCATCCTCCCCTGGAGGGGCATGGAGAGCACCCGTGCGTTCAGGTCCGTCACGGAGAGCTTCTTTTCCGCGAAGGCCCATTTTCCCTTCACCAACTCCACAGGATAGCCGAGGAGGGATTTCCCCTCGTAGTCTACAGTTCCCGCAAGGGCGGGGGCGTTCCACTGACCCTTTCCGGTGAAGGATGCCGAAACCTTTCCGTCGAACCCTTCAGGGGGAACTACGGGCCAGAAGGCGATGAGCTCTTTCAGATTGAGTCCTTTTGCCTCTCCGGCCACATCGAGTTCAGGAGCGACACTTCCTGAAGCGGAAAGGCTTCCCTCTCCCACGGTTATATCGAGAGCGGTTATCCTCACAGCCGGTCCATCAAGAACTGCGGAGGCCTTTCCCTTCACTGGAATGGCGTTGACTGTCATGTCCATATCCGAGGCGATCGTCTTTCCGCTGAAGGAAAGCCCGAGAGTGTTCACCGTGGCGGTAACCCACCGGGAGGAAATCGTGCTGTTTTCAAGCATGACCTTTTCCACCGGCATATCCCCGCCGCCGCCTTCGGCGAAATCCATGGCGGCTACCTGGGACGCGAGCCTGTCGGCATCGAGCTTCACATCTCCCAGAGAGAGAAGGTCAAGCTTCGGAGATCCCGAGAGAAGGGATGTAAACTTGACCTTCGCGCTCATGTATCCGGCGGAAACGAGGAGTTTGTCTTCTTTTACTATGGCGACGTCTTCAAGGGTGTACCCCTTGAAGGGGTTGCCCCGGACTCCTCCGACGGTGAGCTCGGCTCCCAGCAGTTCCCGGACGGCCTCCCGGGCTTTCGATACCACCAGGGGACCTCCGAAATCCATGCTGCCTCCTATGAGAAGAACACCCGCAAGAGCGATGACCGCAAAGACAGCGATGAGCATTTTATTATTTTTCATGGTGAGGCCTCCTTATCGCCCCCCCCATAGTCTCTGTGCGAGGGGCGAGTTTTATTTTTCTCTCTCGATTATAACATTTAAGCACTACTCATTTTCAAAAAGCGTACCTTCGGCTACGATTACCGTACGCCCCCGAAGCGAGGCCTGCAAAGAAGCTCCATCTGCAGCGAAATCGAGAGAGACCCGGTTGACCCCTCCCGGATTGATCACGTCCAGGGAGACCGGAGACGAGGGGGCCTCTCCGCGGAGCAGCCAGGCGGCCGCCGAGGCTGTGGAGCCAGTGCCGCAGGAGTCGGTGAGATCCTCCACTCCTCGCTCGTAGGTCACCGAATAGATGGAGCCTTCAGGGCCCTCGGTGACGAAGCTGACGTTCGCTCCGTCGGCAAAGAGATGAAGGTCAGAACGGAGCTTCCGGCCGATTTTGACCATATCATCCCGGGACAGCTCTTCCGAAGGAAAGAGGAGCGCGTGAGGAACTCCCACCCATAGAAAGGAGGCGGAAAAAGTCCGTCCATCAACAAGAAGAGAACGGTTGAACCATCCTTCTGTCAGGGAGACTTCGCCCATGGCAAGATCGACGAAGGGGGGCTCCACAACCGCCTTCATTATCCCTGCCAAAGTGCTGAAGGATTGATTTGCCCCTGCAATCCCCTTCTCAAAGGCATACCGGGCGATGCAGCGGGCGCCGTTGCCGCACATTTCCCCCTCGCTGCCGTCTGCGTTGAAGAGCCTCATGGCGAAGTCGGCATCGGGAGCGTTCTCGACGACCAGAATTCCGTCCGCTCCCAGAGAAGAGCGGCGGCGGCAGGCACGCTGGGCCAGGGCCGACAGTTCTGAGGCGGAAAATCGCCCTGTGCGGTTGTCGAGAAGGATAAAGTCATTGCCGTTTCCGTGCATTTTTGTGAAGAAAATCATGCTGTCACAGTCCTCCTGAGAGCTGAAAATCGAACCCTTGCACTGCTGTGCTCATACCTATCACTCTTCAAGGCGGAACAGAGCATCCTTGAAGCACTCCGTTAAAGTAGGATGAGGGTGGACCGTCCGGGCAACGTCAGCGGCCTTCATCCTCTGCCCCACCGCGAGGGCCGCCTCACCGATCAGGGAGGCGGCCTCCGGCCCGATGATGTGAACGCCGAGAAGGGTGTCGTCCTCCTTCGAGGCCACGACTTTAATAAAGCCGTCGGTGCTGTTCATGGCAAGGGCCATTCCGTTGCCGAGAAAATACGCCCGGGCCGTCTTCACAGAGATTCCCCGCCTCTCGGCCTCGTCCTCGCTCAGCCCCACCGCCGCGATCTCCGGGTCGCTGAAGACGCACCAGGGAACGTGATCATTTTCTATTTCATATTCTCTGCCCAGCATATGCTCCACCGCGCTCAGCGCCTGATATTCCGCCAGATGGGCGAGCATCATCCCTCCGGTGACGTCCCCCAGGGCGTAGACGCCCGGGAGATTCGTCTCCATATGAGAATCCACTGCGACCCCTTTATTTGAGTGCTTGATAGAGGTATTCTCAAGTCCGTATCCGTCCAAAATCGGGACCATGCTCGATGCGAGAAGAAGGCGGTCGCAGAGCAGCCCGTACTCCCCTTCCGGGGTTTTTCCCTCTATCCGGATTTTCCCCTCTTCGGCAGTCGCCCGCTCGGGCGAAAAGTAATCGACGAGGGTGATCTTCATTTTCTTCAAGGACTGAGCAAGTTTTTTCTTTATGTCCCGATCTGCCCTCCGGAGCAGCTGGTCGGAGTGCTTCAGTATGGTCACTTGCTTACCAAGACGACGCAGGAGGACGGCGAACTCCACGGCGATGACCCCGGCACCGATGATGGCAACGCTCTCCACCTGTTCCGTCTCGGGGTACTTCCACAGATCCGGTTCGGTGACGGCCCAATCCCCGGTCAGTACCCCCGGCAGATCGGCCCCCTCAAATTCGAGGGGGAGCGAACGGGCGCCGGGAGCGAGGAGGAGAGTTCTTCCCTCGACTCTCTTCATTCCGTCGGCTGTCTCCACCTCCACGACTTTCGTTTCTCCTGTCGAGACGATTTTTCCCCTTCCCCGGAGGATCTCCGCTCCGGACATCTTCATCAGGGTGGAAATTCCGTCGCCGAGTTTTTTTACAATCCCCTCCCGGTAGCTCCACATATCTTCCGCAGAAACCCGGCCTCCAACGAGGGCGGAATAGTAGGCCTTGGTGGGAATACACCCGCGGTTGAGACACGTTCCGCCGAGGCGGTCCATCTCAATCACCACGGTTTTCAGTCCCGCTTTTGCAGCCAATTCAGCGGCCTTTGTGCCTCCCGGGCCGCCTCCAAGAACGATCAGATCGTACATCATGCTCCTCCTCTTTCCTCTGTCCTCTTTTTTATCTAAAGAAAGGGGCCCGGTTCAGACTGCGCCCGGGCCCCCCTATCCGTTTTTCTTTGCTGCTTTACTCCTCTTCGGAGCTCCAGCGGAGGACGGGCTTCCTCGCCGCAAGGGTTTCGTCGAGCCTTGAGACGATGGTGCTGCAGGGAGCATCCTTGAAGATTTCAGGGTTCTCCCGGGCCTCCTGCGCCACTGCCTTCATAGCCTTGATGAAGGCGTCAAGCTCTTCCTTGCTCTCCGTCTCGGGGGGCTCCACCATAAGGGCCTCCTCCACAAGCTGGGGGAAGTACACCGTGGGCGGATGAAAACCGTAGTCGATGAGCCGCTTGGCCATATCGAGGGTGGTCACGCCGGATTCCGCCTTCTGCTTCTTTCCCGACAGAACGAATTCGTGTTTGCATATTCTATCGAAGGGGAGAGAGAAGTCTTTTTTCAAGGCGGTCTGGACGTAGTTGGCGTTCAGAACGGCCCCCTCCGCCACTGCCCGGAGTCCGTCGGGGCCCATGGTACGAATGTAGGTGTAGGCCCGTACCAGGACGCCGAAATTACCGTAGAAAGACCGGATCCGTCCGATGGATTTGGGGCGGTTAGAGTCGAAGAAGAAGCGATCGCCTTTTTTCCCGATGACAGGGGCGGGCAGAAATTCTACAAGCCTTTCACAGACGCCCACGGGACCTGAGCCGGGGCCGCCGCCGCCGTGGGGGGTGCTGAAGGACTTGTGGAGATTGAGGTGGATCACGTCGAACCCCATGTCGCCGGGGCGGGCCTTTCCGAGGATGGCGTTGGCATTGGCACCGTCGTAGTACAAGAGCCCTCCCGCCTCGTGAACCAGCTTCGCCATCTCAAGGATATCCTCCTCGAAGAGGCCGAGGGTGTTCGGGTTGGTGAGCATGATCCCGGCGATTTCGTCGGACAGGTGTTCTTTGAGGGCTTCAATATCCACGTTGCCTCTGCTGTTCGACTTCACCTCCACCATGTCGTACCCTGCTACGGAGCAGGTGGCGGGGTTCGTGCCGTGAGCCGTGTCCGGAACGATCATCTTCGTGCGCTTCGAATCCCCCCGGGATTCATGATAGGCCTTGATGATCATAATCCCCGTCAACTCACCGTGGGCGCCCGCGGCTGGCTGGAGGGTCACTGCCTTCATCCCCGTGATCTCCGCCAGCATGGCGGAAAGCTCGTGCATCAGGGCGAGGGCTCCCTGAACTGTATCAGGGTTCTGCAGAGGGTGAATCTGGGAAAAACCCGGAAGCCGGGCCATATCCTCATTGATCTTCGGATTGTACTTCATGGTGCAGGACCCGAGGGGGTACAGCCCCTCGTCCACGCCGAAGTTGAGCTGTGAAAGGCGGGTGAAATGGCGCACCACATCCACCTCGCTCACTTCGGGCAGTTCGGCCTTCTTCGTCCGGGCGAACTTTTCGGGAAGAAGGGAATCAAGGTTTTCCTCAGGAATGTCGAGGGGAGGCAGAGAGTAGCCCTTTCTTCCCGGAACGCTCTTCTCAAATATCGGATCTACGTGCCGGATCATCGCTCATCCCTCCCTGCTGTTTCCGCAAAGCGAGTAATCTCTTCCGCCGTCCGTTTCTCTGTGACGGCCACGAGCCATCCCTTTTCCAGCTCGGGATAGTCCTGAGAGACGTCGTACCCTCCGATGATCCCCTTCTCAAAGAGGCGTGCATTGATAGATGCGGGGTCTTCGGAGCAGTTCACGAGGAACTCCCGGAAAAAGGGAGCGTCGAAGGCTGACTTGAATTTCCCTCCGTCGAGAAGGAGCTTCTTTGTATAGGCCGCCTTCTTCAGGCAGGCCGCTGCGGCCTCCCGAAGACCTTCCTTACCCATCAGGCTCATGTGGATGGCCGCCATGACGATATTCAAATTATGGTTCGAGCAGATGTTGGAGGTAGCCTTTTCTCTGCGGATATGCTGCTCCCGGGCTTGAAGGGTGAGGACCCAGGCCCGATTTCCCTTCCGGTCCACTGTCTGGCCGACGACTCGTCCGGGGATCTTGCGCATATACTGCTTTGTCACGGCGAAGAACCCGAAGCCGGGGCCGCCGAAGTTCATGCTGTTCCCCATGGGCTGTCCATCCCCCACCACGATATCCGCTCCAAAGGTGGAGGGAGGTTCGATCAGGGCGAGAGCCAGAAGATCCGTGGCCACCACGAAGAGAGCTCCCGCTTTTTTGGCCGCCTGTCCGAGGGCTTCGAGATCCTCGAGGCATCCGAAGAAGTTCGGGCTCTGAACGATGAGAGCCGCCGTGTCGGATGAAAGCTTCTTTTCCACGTCGGCCATATCGATCTGTCCGTTCTCGAAGGAGGCTTCAGTCACTGTAAGCTGCTGGTAGGGAGCATAGGTTTCAAGAACTTGCCTGCACTGGGGATTGACCGTTCGTGCCACGACTATCCCCTTCCGTTTTGTTGCCGCTGCCGCCATGAAGGCCGCTTCGGCCATAGCCGTAGCGCCGTCGTACATGGAGGCGTTGGACACATCCATTCCCGTCAGTTCACAGACCATGGTCTGGTACTCGAAGATGGTCTGAAGAGTTCCCTGGCTCACCTCCGGCTGGTAGGGGGTGTAGCTCGTGAGAAATTCCGACCGGCC